>CAYPQM010000022.1:22721-46212 GCA_964412845.1 uncultured Streptosporangiaceae bacterium | reverse complement strand
TAGCTCCCGCTCTTCAGCTTGCGCCAGCCGCCGGCCCGGTTGTTGGCGATGATCTGCTTGACCATGGCGCTGAGGGCGGCCGCGTTGATGGTCTCGCCCTGGCGGACGGCCATCGTGCGGGCGGTCGTGTTGCCGTGGCCGCCGGTGATGATCCCGTCGGGGTCAGCGACGATGGCGCCGTCGTAGAGGAAGACATTGACGTGGTCCCGGGCCGCCAGCAGCGCGCAGACGTTGCCCGCCAGGACGAAGTAGGGCTGACTGGTCCGCTTGATGGTTTCGGACAGCTCCGGGTCGGCGGCGTGGACCAGGTCGCGGACTTCCCGGCAGATGGCTTGCTGCCATTGCGGCAGGGCATCAATGTAGGCATCAACCCGCGGGTCGGCGGCGTACGTCATGGCAGATCCCTCCCCGGCAACAGCCAGCGAATAGCCCCTCCACCGATTATCCGCCCGGAGCTGACGATAGCGTCCAGGCGAAGGCCAGATTGCGGGGTATGCGATGCCAGCAAGGAACGCGGCGCCGAGAGTCGGCGTTGTCTTTCGTCCACAACTTCCGCCCGAGCAGCTACGCGGGTTCGTCGAGTCAGCCCAGGCCGCCGGGCTCGATGATGTGTGGCTGTGGGAAGACTGCTTCTGCGAAGGTGGTCTGACCAGCGCCGCCGTGTCTCTGGCGTGGAGCACGTCACTGCGCGTTGGCCTCGGTCTGATGCCGGTGCCGTTCCGGAACGCCGCGCTCGCGGCGATGGAGATCGCGACCCTGGCGCGCTTGTTCCCGGGCCGCTTTGTCCCGGCGGCTGGGCACGGCGTGACGCCATGGATGAGTCAGGTAGGTGCCGCGGCCGCATCCCCGATGACGCTGCTGAGCGAATGGGTGCGTGCGACTCGTGCGCTGCTGCACGCGGAAACGGTCACGGTGAACGGTGTTTACGTTCAGCTCGATGAGGTCTCGCTGGACTGGCCCCCCACCTCAGCGCCTCCCCTTCTGGTCGGGGCCCGAGGCCGCAAGACCCTCGCCTTGGCGGGCGAGATCGCTGACGGCCTCGTGCTGGATGCCGGCCTGTCGCCCGACGGGGTCCGCGCCGCGGTGGCGGCCGCCGCGGCGGCCAGGCCCCAGGAAGTGGTCGTGTACCTGCCCTGCGGGACCGGTCCCGGCGCCCGGCGGCGGCTCGATGCGGAGCTGGAGTCAGCACGTGGTTCCGGTTCGCCGCGCCTGGCGTTGGGATCTCCCAGCGATGTCGCTGACACGGTCCGGGCTTTCGCGGCGGCCGGGGCGACGACCGTCGTGCTCCAGCCGGCCGGCGACGAACCGGACATCGACTCGACCCTTCACCTGGCCGCGGAGGCCCGGACCATCATCAGAAATGCTCCGGCCTGACGGCTCATCAAGCCTGGCCCGGAGGGCCAGTCCCAAGTGCGCGGGCGAAGCCGGCCGGGATCACCAGATCGTCCGCGGTCAGGTCCGCGGCCGACGAGCGCCCGAGGGCCAGCAGCGCTGAGTCGATGCCGCCCCGCAGGATGTCAAGGACGTTCTCCACCCCGGCCTGGCCGTTCGCCGCCAGGCCCCACAGGTACGCCCGGCCGATCATGACCGCTCTGGCCCCCAGGGCCAGCGCCTTGACGACATCGCTGCCGCGCCGGACGCCGCCGTCCAGGAGCACCTCGATCTGGTCTCCGACCGCCTCGGCGACCGCGGGCAGCACCCGGATCGTGGCCGGCGTCCCGTCCAGGTTGTTGCCGCCGTGGTTCGAGACGGAGATCGCGCTGACCCCGGCGTCGACCGCCCGCCGGGCATCATCGACCCGGGTGATCCCCTTGAGCATGAACGGGCCGCCCCACTGCTCCCGGAGCCATTGCACGTCCGGCCAGGTCGGCAGCGGTGTCTGCATCCACTCCCCGTAAGCACCGAAGAAGGTCGGGGCCGGCTCGCCGGGCACCGCCATGTTCGGCACCGTCAGATCGGGAACCTGCCGCGCCGCGCCGAAGGTGAGCAGCCATTGCGGGCGGGTGAGAACCTGCGGCGCGTACCGGACCATCGTTTTCAGGTCCACCCGCTCGGGGATGGCCGGGCTGCCCCAGTCCCGGCCATTGGCGAAAGACCAATCCAGCGTCACGATAAGTCCCACCGCTCCGGCTGTCCGAGCCCGCTCCAACCGCGCCACGATCTGGTCTTTGCTGCCCGACCAGTAGATCTGGAAGAACGTCCGCGGATTGGCCGCCACCACGTCCTCGACCGGCTTACTGGCGAACGAGCTGAGGCCGATGGCGGTGCCGCGCGCCGCCGCGGCCTGCGCGACGGCGACCTCGCCGCCGGGATGCACCGCCTGCACCCCGGTCGGGGAGATGACCACGGGCAGCGCGATCTGCTGGCCCAGCACTGTCGTCGCCAGGTCACGCTGCGCGGGCAGGTCGGCGACATGCGGCGCGAAGCCGATCTCGCCGAACGCGGCGATGTTGTCGGCCATGGTGATCCCCCGCTCCGAGCCGGCCACCAGCGCGCCGTAGACCGACGCGGGCAGCCGTTTCCTGGCCCGCCGCTGCGCCTCGGCAACCGTCTCGAACCAGGCGTTGGCCATCTGCTGAGCTACCTCTCGTGGGCATCGGTCGGGACTGGGTCGGCCCTGGGGCCCACCCGGAAAGGGCGCCAGGAGACTGCCGGGAGGACCGGCGCGGCGGTGCCGCTTCGGGCGCAGCCCGCGTAGACGCCGGCTCCGTAGGCAATGTCCTCGGCCAGCTGGCCGAGGACGAACCGGACCGGGTCCAGCGCGGGCCGCCGGGCGGCCCAGGCCGTCACCGGCGGCCCGAGCAGCAGCGAGGCGGCCGCGGCACGGCGGCCCCATCGTCTCCGGGCGGTGCTGCCCCCGGCGGTGAGGGTGACAGCGAGGGCCGGCGCCGCGAACTGCGTGCTGTACCGCCCGGCACCGAGCCAGGTCTGGTGCACGCCGGTCAGCACCGCGCGGGTAACCCCGCTGGTGGGCAGGTCAGCCCGGCGCAGCGTCCGGGTAATGGCCAGTACCGAGATGGTGCAGGCGGCGCCAGCGATCACCGGGCGGCGGCCGAGCAGACCGGCGACGGTCAGCGCGGGCCACGGATGCAGGACAAGCGGGGCCAGCGCGCCCGGATGGCGCCGGGCCAGCGGCCCGGCCGAGGTGCCGTACCGAAATCGCCGGGCGATCAGGGCCGGCCAGGTGGCCGGCTCATGGTGGCCGACCTGCACGGCCGGGTCGTAGCGGATCCGCCAGCCCGCCTCATGCAGCCGCCAGACGAGATCGACGTCCTCGCCGTACCGCAGCGCCGGGTCAAACACGGTCCCGTCGCCCGCCACCTCCAGCAGCGCGCTGCGCCGGGCGACGAGCGCGGCCGTGGGCACATAGGCGACCCGGCTGGCCGGGACCACGCGAGCCTCCCGGTCGCCCAGGTCCAGGCTTCCTGAGGCCGCGGCGTACCGGCCAGCCAGGCTCGGCGAGGGCAAGGCGGCGATCCGCGGGGCGACGGCAGCGACCAGCGGGTCCGCGAAGTGGCCGGCCAGCCGCTCGATCCAGCCGGCCGGCGGCACGCAGTCGCTGTCCAGAAAGGCGACGAGGTCGGTGCCGAGATCAGCCAGGCCGGTGTTGCGGGCGGCTCCGGGGCCGCCGCTGACCGGCCGGCGAACCAGCCGGGCGCCGTGCCCGGCGGCGGCGGCCGCCACGGCCTGCGGCTCGGATGAGCCGTCGTCAACGACGATGACCGGGTAGCGCCGCCCGAGCGCGGTCAGGCAGCGGGCCAGCATTACCGGCCGGTCGCGCACCGGGATGAGCACGGTGACGTCGGCCAGATCCGCCGGATCTGGCGGATCTGGCGGGCGGGGATGGGCCAGGCCAGCGTCCGTCAGCCGGCGGCCAAGCACCCCTGCGGCCGCCGACCGCACCGGGCCGTCGCGCAGTTCCGCCCACGCGGTCAGGCCCGCCGGTGACAGCCGCATCACCCGGCCCGGCGACCCGCCGAACAGCGTGGCCCGGTCCAGTTCCTTGGTGTCGGCATCCGGCACGACGCGAAAGCCGCGCGGCAGCGGCGGGCGCTGCGCTCCGGATCCCGCGCCGTCGCTCCGCGCGGTCCCGTCCGGCACGGCTCCGTCCCGCACGGTTTCGTCCCGCCCAGCCTCGTGCCTCACAACGCCAGCCCCCCGTCGACCGGTACGACCGCCCCGGTCATGCCGCCGCTGGCCGGGCCGGCCAGGAAGCCCAGCACCGCGGCGACCTCGGCCGGGTCCAGCAGCCGCTGCATGGGCTGCTGGGCGGCGAATGCCTGCGCGGCGGGCAGCTGGTACAGCCGGGCGCTCTCCTGCAGGATCGGGGTATCTGTCGAGCCGGGGCTGACCGCGTTCGCGGTAACGCCGGTGCTGCCCAGCTCGCTGCCCAGCGCCCGGATCAGCCCCGCCACGCCCGCCTTCGCCGCGCAGTACGCGGCGAGCATCGGCAGCCCGCGGGTGGCAGCCGCCGACGCCACGGCCAGGAACCGTCCAGTACGCGGCTCGGGGCGGCGCAGCAGCGCCGGGATCGCGGCCCTGGCCAGCGAGAGAACGCCGCCCAGGTCGATGTCGAGCACCGCCTGCTGCTGCTCGACGGGCATGTCCCAGAGCGGCACCCCGCCGGCGATCACCCCGGCGCACGCGATCGCGGCATCCAGGCCGCCCCAGCGGGATTCGGCCTCGGCCACGGCGGACTGCACCGCCGCGAGGTCGCGCACATCCGCGATGAACGGGCACACCTGGTCACTCACGCCCGTGTCACTCACGCCCGCGTTACTCACGCCCGCCCGCTGGTTCGCCGCGGCGGCCAGCTCAGCCAAGTCAGCCTCGGAAGCCAGCGAGTACGGCAGGGCCGGATCGTCGGCGCAGCAGTCGACCGCGAGGACGGACCAGCCTTCCGCGGCCAGGGCGAGCACGGTCGCGGCGCCGATGCCGCGGGCCGCGCCGGTCACTACCGCCACTCGGCCGGCTCCGGTCCCGGTCGTGGCGGTAGCTCCGGGCGCCGCCCCGGTCCCGGTCATCGCCACGGTCCCGGGGTGGCTGGGGTCCCGGTCATCGCTGCGGCCCCGGGTGTGGCTGCGGCTCCGGGTGTGGCTCCGGCTCCGGGTGGCTGTGGCTCCGGGCGCCAGGCCGCCACCTCGCGGATCAGTGCGGCCGCGAGCTCGTCGAGCAGGGCCGCGCCCTCGTCCGCCCCCGCCGAGGTCGGGTCCCCGAGGATCCCCGAGGCACTGACGGCGCGCACTCCCCCGGCCCGCAGCAGCGGCCAGGTCTGGGCCAGCGGACGGGTGTCGCCGGGCACCGCCCGCGCCATCTGCACCCGCCCTGGGGTCAGCGCCAGCAGCATCGAGGTCTCCGGCCGGCCAGCATGCGGGTCGCCGTCCCACCGGGGCATGAACACCCGCACGTCACGGGACTCGGCCTGCAGTATGCCGACGGCCCGCGTCACTGGCTCCGCGTTGCCGCCGTGCGCCGAAACCAGGAGCAGGTGCCCGAACGTCTGCGCCGCGGACCGGCCAAGCTCCACGATGAGCAGCTCCAGCGCGGCCTGCCCGATCGACAGGGTGCCTGGGTAACCGGCGTGCTCGCCGCTTGATCCGTAGGCCACCGCAGGCCCGATCAGGATGTCATCCCGGACGGCCGCGAGCCGTTCGCACAGCGCGACGGCGATGTCAGTGTCGGTCGACACCGGTAGGTGCGGGCCGTGCTGCTCGGTCGAACCAAGAGGCACCGCCAGGACCGCGCCGTCCGTGGCCCGCTGCCCGATGTCGGGCCAGGCTAGGTCGGCCAGCCAGGGACTTGCCCCGGGGCCTGGTCGCCGGCGCACGCTAGGCCATCTCCCGTGGATCTCTGGCCTGGGCTTATGGCGCGGCACTGAAGCCGGCCAGCGGGCTCTCGTCGCACGCCCGGCGGGATACGCCGCGATCGGCCGGGCGAGGGCCAATCGACACCGGGACGGCACCTGCGCCGCGCGCCCGGCCGCGGCGGGAGTGATCAGGCGCTGGCCGGGGCACCGGGCCGCCCGCCGCCCCGGCCAGCGCGGACTCGCCGAATCCCCGGACGCATTCCGGGTCCGGCCCGTCCAGCGGCAGGCCGGTGAAGAACTTCGCCGCCATGCAGCCGCCGCGGCACCCGTCGAACGCCGAGCAGGACTGGCAGGCGCCACCGGTCTGCGGACGGCGCAGATCGGTGAACAGCTCGGAGTGCTGCCACACGCGCTGGAACCCGCCGGGGCCGCGGACATTGCCGGCCAGGAAGCTGTGGTGAATCGCGAACGGGCAGGCGTAGACGTCGCCCACCGGGTCGATGAGGCAGACCACCCGGCCCGCGCCGCACAGGTTCAGGCCCGGCAGCGGCTGGCCGTAGCCGGCCAGATGGAAGAACGAGTCGCCGGTCAGCACGTTCTCGCCGTGCGCCAGCAGCCACTCGTACAGGTCGCGCTGCTGCGCGGCCGTCGGGTGCAGCTCGTCCCACACGTCCGCGCCCCGGCCGGATGGCCGCAGCCGGGTGATCCGCAGCTGCGCGCCGAACCGGTCGGCGATGGCCTGGAACGCGTCGAGCTGGCCGACGTTGTGGCGGGTCATCACGACCGAGATCTTGAATCCGGTGAACCCGGCATCGGCGAGATGGCGCATCGCCCGGATGGCGGTGGCGTACGAGCCGGCCCCGCGGACCGCGTCGTTGACCTCTGCGGTCGCTCCGTCGAGCGAGATCTGCACGTCGATGTAGTCACTGCCGGCCAGCCGGCGGGCCGACTCGGGCGTGATCTTGACTCCGTTGGTCGAGAACTTCACGCCGACATGGTGCGCCGTCGCGTAATCGACGAGCTCCCAGAAGTCCGGGCGCACGGTCGGCTCCCCGCCGCCGATGTTGACGTAGAAAACCTGCATCCGTTCCAGCTCGTCGATCACCGCCTTGCACTCAGCGGTGCTCAGCTCAGCCGGATCCCGGCGTCCTGAGCTGGACAGGCAGTGCAGGCAGGCCAGATTGCACGCGTAAGTCAGCTCCCAGGTCAGGCAGATCGGCGCGGCCAGGCCGGATTCGAACTGCTCGACCAGCGAGCCAACCCGGCTGGCCGGCCCGGCGACCGCGGTCACTGGCCCGTCCGTTCACAGATCATGGCCGACGCGGCCAGCGTGCCGAGCGCGCTGCGGTAAGCGGGCATCTCGGCCGCCGCGACCCCGGCCGCTGTGCACGCGGCCCGCGCGCTGCGCTGGGACTCCAGCGAAGCCACGACCGCCAGCAGCGTCTTGTTCTTCAGGAACGACAGGCGGCGGGTGTCGAAGTGATATAGCAACGCGCCGAACCGCTCCGGCCTGATCGAGACATGCGGATGCAGCCGCCACGCCCGGTCCAGGTCGAACAGCGTCCCGGCGCGCTCCGCCACGGGATCAGTAGACACCGCACATGCCGTCGATCGAGACCTCCTCGACGAGCAGGTCCTCAACGAGCAGGTCCTCAACGAGCACCGTCGCATCCGGCGCCTCCTCGGCGGGCAGGGTCTGGCCGGCCGGCTCAGCCGCCGCGGCAGGGGTGTCGGCCATCTGGGCTCCCTACAGGAAGGCAGGTTGGTGCGTCTGAAGACCGTGCGCCTGAAGACCGGCGCCAGGCACCGATTGGCGTGTACATTAACGTCACTGCGTGACGAAATCAAGAGGCCAGGCAGAGCGAGCAGGCCAGTGACAGTTACCCATCGGGGCGCGCCTGCGGCCCGCCGCGGGCGGCCGCCCGGCACCAGCGCGCGGGAATTCGAGCTGATCGCGCTGCGCCTCTTCACCGAGCAGGGCTACGAGGAGACGACGGTCGGGCAGATCGCCGCGGCGGCCGGCGTGAGCCGCCGCACGTTCTTCCGCTACTTCGACTCGAAGGCGGCGGTCCTCTGGTACGAGTTCGACGGCGAGGTCGAGTCGCTGCGGGCTGAGTTCAGCCGGGTCCCGCCGGAGATGGCATTGATGGACGCCATCCGGCAGGTCGTCGTCGGCGTCAACCGCTACCGGGCCCAGGACGTGCCGGAATTGCGGACCCGGATGCACCTCATCGGCTCGGTTCCCGCGCTGCAGGCCAGCGCGGCGCCGCATTACGACGCCTGGGAACGCGCGGTCAGCGACTTCGCCGCCGCTCGGCTGGGCCAGCAGGCCGACCCGCTCTATCCGCTGGCTATCGGCCGGACCACGCTGGCCGCCGCCCGCGCGGCGTTCGACCAGTGGGTCGCGCGCGCCGACGCGGACCTGACCGTCTACCTCGATGCCGCCCTGGCCGCGCTGGCGGCCGGCTTCCGGTTCGCGGGGATCGGCGACCAGGCAGCCAGGTCCTGATGGCTTTCGCCGTCGTGCCTCCCGGGCTGGCCTCCAGGTAGCGGCGGATCTATGGTGGCAATCACGGCGACGAGGCCGTGCCGACCCTTGTCGGCGGACAGGAGGGGACATGAAGACCAGGGCCGCCGTACTCCGCGGGGTAGGTCAGGATTTCGAGGTCACCGAGCTTGAGCTGGATCCGCCGAAGGCGGGCGAGGTCCTGATCCGCTACGTGGCCGCGGGCCTGTGCCATTCCGACGAGCACCTGCGGCACGGCGACATTGTGCCGCGGTTCCCGATCGTCGGCGGGCATGAGGGCGCCGGGATCATCGAGGAAGTCGGCCCCGGCGTCACCCGGCTGAAGGTCGGCGATCATGTCATCTGCTCGTTCCTGCCGGTCTGCGGGCACTGCCGGTGGTGCTCCACCGGCAAGTCGAACCTCTGTGACATGGGCGCCACCATCCTGGACGGCGTGCTGCCCGATGGCACTTACCGGTTCCACGACAACGGCCAGGACGTGGGCGGCATGTGCATGCTCGGCACGTTCTCCGAGCGGGCCACCATCTCCGAGAACTCCGCGATCAAGGTGGACGACGACCTGCCGCTGGACAAGGTCGTCCTGATCGGCTGCGGGGTGCCTACCGGCTTCGGCTCCGCGGTGCACGCCGCGGCGACCGAGCCTGGTGACACCATCGCGATCTACGGCATCGGCGGCATCGGCATCAATGCGGTGCAGGGCGCCGCGCTGGCGGGCGCCCGCAACGTGGTGGCGATCGACCCGCTGGCCAACAAGCGGGAGGCGGCCGAGCAGTTCGGCGCCACGCACAGCTGCGAAACCCCTGAGCAGGCCCAGGAGCTGATCACCCAGCTGACCAGGGGGGTCGGCGCCGACAAGGCCATCGTCACGGTCGGGGTGGTGACCTCCGAGGTGGTCACGAACGCGTTCAACGCCATCCGCAAGGGCGGCACGGTCGTCGTGACCGGGCTGTCCGATCCCACCAAGAACACCATCGAGCTGCCCGGCTCCATCCTGACCCTGTTCGAGAAGCGCATCCAGGGCAGCCTGTTCGGTTCCGGCGACCCGTTCCACGACATCCCGGCGATGGTGGAGCTGTACCGGTCAGGTGACCTGAAGCTGGACGAGCTGATCACTTCTACCTACACCCTCGACCAGGTCAACCAGGGCTACCAGGATCTGCTGGACGGCAAGAACATCCGGGGCGTGATCGTGCACGCCAGTTCGTGACCGGCCCGCCCGGCCGCCCGGTGCCGTGACGCCTGCCCCGGACCCCCCGCCGCCAGTCATCGGGCTGCGGCGGGAACGCCAGGTGCTGACCGTCGCGCTCGCCACCGGCAGGCATGTGGTGATTGAGGGGCCTCCGGGCACCGGCAAGTCCACCTTGCTCCGCGACGTCGCCCGGCACGCGGGCCAGGACGTCGTCTTCGTCGAGGGCACCGCGGAGCTGACGCCTGCCCGGCTGATCGGCCAGTATGACCCGGCCCAGGTCCTGGCCGCCGGCTACGTGGCGGCCAGCTTCACCGACGGCCCGCTGCTGCAGGCGATGCGGGCCGGCGCCCTGCTCTACCTCGAGGAGTTCAACAGGATTCCCGAGGAGACGCTCAACGTCCTGATCACCGTGCTCGCCGAGGGCGAGATCGCCGTGCCCCGTCTCGGCATGGTGACGGCCGACGCAGGCTTCCGGCTGATCGCGGCGATGAACCCGTTCGACGCGATCGGCACCGCGCGGGTCAGCCAGGCCATCGCCGACCGGATCTGCCGGGTGGTGCTCGGCTACCAGGACGCGGCCGCGGAACGCCAGATCACCAGCGCGGTGACCGGCGAGAACGGCCAGGTCGTGGAGTTCTCGGTAGCGCTGGCCCGGGCCACCCGCGATCACCCCGACGTGCGCATGGGCGCCTCGGTGCGCGGCGCGATCGACCTGGTGCTGCTCCTCACCGGGCTGGCCCGGCTGCGCGGCGAACACGGCCTGGTGCCCGACACGGCGCGGGACGCCGCCTACGCCGCACTATCCGGCCGGATCAGGATCGCGGACGGTTGTGACCGCAGCCCGGAGTCCGTGCTCGACGAGCTGATCAGCGCCGCCTGGCCGACCGGGCTGGTGCCGCCCGGCCCGCCCGGCGAGCGGGTGCCCGCGGGGCCGCCGGACGGCGTGCAGCCCGCACCCAGCGCCCGGGATCCCAGCGCCCGGGATCCCAGCGCCCGGGATTCCAGCGCCCAGCATCCCGGCGGCGAGCATCCCGGCGGCGAGCATCCCGGCGGCGGGCGTGATCGCCCGGGAAAAGCTGATGGCCTGCCGTCCTGCCCGGCAGGCCGCCCTCAGCGCAGCGCGTCCCGGTCCAGCCTGCGCCGCGGCCGCGCTCAGGGCGGTTCGCGGCGGACCCTCGGCCGGGCCGAGCTAGCCGCCAGGCACGACTCGTTCGAGGACGTCTCACCCGGCCCGGGCCAGCTTGACCGCGACTCCCTGGCCCGGCTGCTGGCCGCCGACCCGGACGCGGCAGCGACGCTCCTCGCCGACCTCACCCGGGCCACCGACCAGCAGCTGGGCGCGGCCGCGCGGAAGCTGGCGGCCCGGCTCTTCGTGCGGCTCGGGGCCGCCGGCGCGGATCCGACCCGCGGTACTCGCCGGCTCGTTCCCAGCGCCGGCGGCGAGGGAGATCTCGACCTGGACCGCACGATCGACCGATTGTCGGGTAGCTGGCCGCCGACCGGCCCTGAGCTGGTTACCCGGTCGTGGCGGGCGCACCATCTGTCGCTGTGCCTGGTGATCGATACCAGCGGCTCGATGTCCGGACTCGCCGTCGCCATCGCGGCCGTGGCCGCGGCAGCCGTGGTTCTCGCGCCGGGCCGCCGGCTCGATCCGGGGGTCATCGCGTTCGGCAGTGACATCACCGTGCTGCAGGCGCACGGCTCCCGGCGGGTCCCCGAGGAACTGGTCGGCGACCTGATCGGATTGCGGGGTCGCGGGCTGACCGACCTGGCCGGCGGCCTCCGGGCGGCAGCGAGGGACCTGGCCGGCACGGCCGCCGGCCAGCGCGTGGTGATCCTGCTGTCGGACTGCCTGCGGACAGCGGGCGGCGACCCGGCGTCAGCGTTGGCCGGGATCGACCGGCTGCATGTGCTGTGCCCGCTGCCCGCGGCCGAATCGGAGCGTGCCGCCGCGACGCTGGCCCGGCGCGGCGGCGGTATCAGCCAACCGGTCAGCAGCCTGGCCGGAGTGGCGCCCGCGCTGACCCGCGTGCTGTCCCGCCCGACCTGACCCCGCCCGACTGACGCCGCGAGCCCTGATCCCCACCCAGCAAACGAGGTGATCGATCGCCATTAGCCTTCGCCGTGCGCTTCGGCGAACACCGAGAGCGCGACGTCTGGCTGGTAAGCGGCCACGATCCTGGTGGCCGGCTGCCCGAGGGCCTCGACGGCGTGCTCGCGGCAGGCAGGCACGGCCCGGTGGCCGAAGTCAGGGCGCCATAGTTCCACGATCGGCTCCGAGGGGCAGGCGTCGGTCCCGCAGCCGAGGTCCGCACGGCTCACCAAGGACGAATGGCTGTTCATGGCGGCATACGCGTCGGCGGTCAACGCGGCGAGCAGCCCGCTCGCGTGCGCCGCGGTCGGCTCGGCGGGCGTGGGAGCGCCCACCGCCACCGCCACCGCGTCCACCAGCGCCATGTCGAATGCGTCGATTCGCTGTGCTGGTGATGCATGCTCGATGTCGTCGAGCCGGTCACGCAGCGCGGCCAGGCGTGGCCCTTCCCCTGAGGTCGTTAGCACGGCCCGGACACACTGCGCGAACTGATCCCCGCGGCTGTCCCACCATGTGAGCTTGCGCTGCCGTTCATCACTCAGCCCGGCCAGACCTGGCCACTTGCGCCGGGCGCCTTGCCTGGTCATCCCGGCCGCGTAACCGATCGCGGGATAGTCGGCGCCGCGCTGTGCCGCGGACAGCGCGGCGGACGCGGCCAGCTGTTCCGCGGTGTCCCGGATCGCCAGCAACGAGGCCAGCGCGGCCAGCCACATCTGCCGCAGGTCCGCGTCCGGCAGGTCCGGGCGAGGCCCCGCATCCGGTTCGAGCCCCAGACTTTCCCGCACCACCGTCCACGCCAGCTGCTCAACGGCGGCGGTCAAATCGGTGCGTTGCGCGTCGGACATGCCTCGCACGGCGGCTCCTTGACAACATTTGTTTACGACACCACCATGGTGCATGCGACAACATCCGTTGTCAACCGCAACCAACATGGTGGGAACATGAGGCTATTGGTCATTGGCGGAACGTCGTTTGTCGGACGCACGATCGTGGACGACGCCCTCGGCCGGGGACACGAGGTCACGACCTTCAACCGCGGGCTGACCGGCAAAGACATCGACGGCGTCGAAGCGCTTCGCGGCGACCGGTCTACCGACGAGGGCGTCCAGCCGCTCGCCGGGCGTTGTTTCGACGCGGTTATCGACCCGGGTGGCCTGGTACCGGCGCACGTCCTGCGCACCGCGCGGGCAATGGCCGGGTCGGCCCCCTTCTACGCGTTCGTCTCGAGCACAGCGGTCTACCAGACCTGGCACACCGCTTCGGTGGACGAGTCGGCCGCGACCTGGCCTGGCGTGGCGGACGAGGACGGTGACCCGGGCGACTTCGAGAAATTGCGCGTTCACAAACGCGGCTGCGAACTGGCGGTCGAACAGGCCTACGGGCTTGGCGCCTCCCTGGTCGCGCGCGCCGGGTCGATCGTGGGACCACACGACAACCTGGGCCAGTTGCCATGGTGGCTCACCAGGATCGCCGAGGCCGGCCGGGTGATTGCGCCAGGCGACCCCGCCCGCCGCCTGCAGCTGATCGACGTGCGTGACGTCTCGGCATTCGTGCTGGACCAGGTCGAGGCGCAGGCAGGCGGCATCCACAACGTCGTCCCGGACGAGCCGAACACCACGATGGGCCAGCTAATTGACAACTGCGTGCAGGCAACTGGTTCGGACGCCACTCCGGTGTGGATGGACGAGGGTTTCCTGTTCTCTCAAGGGGTACTGCCATGGGCCGAGCTTCCACTGTGGATCCCGAACGTGCCGGACGCCGCCGGTTTCTGGGCCGCGTCCGGCGCTTCAGCGAAAGCGGCAGGACTGCGCACCCGCCCGTTCGGCGACTCGGTCCGGGACACCTGGGAGTGGTTGCAGTCAGGCGGCGCGGTCCAGACCGCGCCCGGCACCCCGCCACTCGGTCTAGCCAGCAATAAAGAGCAGCAGGTGCTGGCCGCGTGGGATTCCCGGCTGCCCGGAGACAATTGATCTTCCCAGGTTGTGATGCCCGGACCCAGGTAGCAGGAGCCGGCAGCATGACTAACGGTCGATCATGAACTGCTAAACGACGACTTTGCCGGAGCCCTGGCATGTGCTCCGGGGCTGTGCGCGGCTCGACGTGCGGTCCGCCGTTTTGTGACTGATCACAAAGTCCTGACGAGCAAGATTGTGCCGGTACCTGGTGCGTTAAGGCCGCGCCGCATTGCACACTCGCTGTAGGTGGCCGGTGTCATCGGTGGCAAGAGCATGCTCAGCGGGTTTGTCCGGAGGCAGCGTGGAAACCAATGTCAGGTTTTCGCGCAGGCCCGCCGCGCGGCGGGAAAAGCACCAGATCGATGACCGCGATACGCAGATCTGGCGCCTTCTGATCACCTGCCCGGACCAGCCTGGCATTGTTGCCGCGGTATCAAACCTGCTAGCCAGCTATGGCGCAAACATCACCGAATCGCAGCAGTACTCCACCGATCCGTTCGGCGGCACATTCTTTCTCCGGCTCGAATTTTGCCGGGACGGCCTCGCTGACCGTCTCGGTGACCTGGCGGAGCGGTTCGCCGAGCTTGCTGACCGGGCCGCCATGCACTGGAGCATGACCCAGGCCAGCGAGCTGAAGCGGGTGGCCATCATGGTGTCGAAATCTGACCACGTCCTCCAGGAAATCCTGTCACGAGCTCATGGAGGTGAGCTGAGAGCCGACATCCGGATGGTTATAGCCAACCATCTGGACGCTGCGGACGTTGCCGCATGGTGGGGCATACCGTTCCACCACATCCCGGTCACCCGCAAGAATAAAGACGAGGCGGAGAGCGCCCAGCTCAAGCTCCTGGCCGACGGAGTGGACCTGGTCATCCTGGCCCGCTACATGCAAATTCTCTCGCCGCGCTTCCTATCCGAATTCACCGGGCCCATTATCAACATTCACCATAGCTTCCTGCCGGCGTTCGTCGGCGCCAACCCTTACCAGCAGGCTGCCGATCACGGTGTCAAGCTGATCGGCGCGACGGCGCATTACGTAACGGCGGAACTGGACGCCGGGCCGATTATCGAGCAGGACATCGTCCGGGTTGACCACCGATGCTCCGTGACGGACCTGCGCCGGCTGGGGCGCCACGTCGAACGGGCCGTGCTGGCCCGCGCCGTCGCCTGGCATCTGGAGGACCGGGTGATCGTGCACCAGAACAAGACCATCGTTTTTGCCTGACGCCCGGCTCATGCAGCTGAGGGAAGGAGCTGACCGCGGGTGAACCCGCTCAGGGACATCACCTGGGCCGCGCGCCGTCCAGGTGGCCACGCAAGCGGCGCGGCGGCATGGCCACGGCCCAGGCAGCCGAGGCTGGCGGCGTCACTGCTCTACCGGATTCAGCGCCTGCTGATGCCGGGCCCGTTCTACCGGAGGCTGGCTGGCTGGCTCGAGGTGTCCACGCGGCGCTACGGGATCTTCACGGCTACGGAAAAGGCAGCGAAGGGCGCCATCTTCGGATGCCGGATGTGCGGTCAGTGCACGCTCCCGGTCACCGGCTACGCCTGCCCGATGACCTGTCCCAAGCAGTTGCGCAACGGCCCCTGCGGCGGAGTCGGCATCGATGGCTCCTGCGAGGTGTACCCCGGCATGCGGTGCGTGTGGCTGGTGGCCTACGAACGGGCCGACCAGCAAGGGCGGGTCGCCGATCTGCGCCGGTTGCAGCGCCCCATCGACCACCGGCTGCGGGGGCAGAGCTCGTGGGTCAACTACTGGCAGGGCCGGGATGACGGCCTGTGGACCGAAGGCGATGACCTGGCGGCACCAGGCATCTGGCGGCCCGCGCCACCCGCCACGACAGCGGGCGGGCCATGATCCCCGCGCCGGCCTGGCCTGCTGGCGGCCGGGCCGCACCTGGCCGGGCCGCACCCGGTGGACCTGGGCTGCGCCGCCGCCTGGAATCGGGTGAGATCGCGGTGACCGCCGAGATCGGCCCGCCCCGGGGAGCCGACCCGGACGCGATCCGCCGGAAGACGGCGCCACTGCGCGGCTGGGTGGACGCGGTCAACATCACGGACAACCAGAGCGCGTTCGTGCGGTTGTCAAACTGGGCCGGCAGCCTGCTGGCGCTGGCCGCGGGGGTCGAGCCGGTCATGCAGCTCACCTGCCGCGACCGCAACCGCATCGCGCTCCAGTCCGACTTGCTGTCGGCGGCCGCCCTGGGCGTGCCCAATGTATTGCTGATGACCGGCGATCACCCGCGGTTCGGCGACCACCCCGAAGCCAAGCCAGTGTTCGACATCGACAGCGTCCAGCTCCTGTGGACGGCCCGGACCATGCGGGATGAAGGCCGCCTGATGTCCGGCCGCAGGCTGGACCCCCCGCCGCAGTGGCTGATCGGTGCCGTGGAAAACCCCGCCGCCCCGCCGGCCCGGTTCCGTGCCGCCAGGCTCGGCAAGAAGGTCGAGGCAGGCGCGGAGTTCGTGCAGACGCAATTCGTGTTTGACGTCGCCGCGTTCGCGCAGTGGATGACGGAGGTCCGCGACCTCGGATTGGACCAGCGCTGCCGGGTCCTGGCCGGCGTGGGGCCGATCCGCTCGCTGCGGGCCCTGGAACACATGTCCGCCAACGTGCCGGGTGTGCACGTCCCGGACGAGATCGCCAGGCGACTGCGCCGCGTGCCGGCGGACCAGGTCGCCGACGAGGGACTGCGGATATGCGTGGAGATCATCCTGCAGGTTCTCCAGGTACCGGGGGTCCGCGGCATCCACGTGATGGCGCCGGGCTTCGAGCAGGGGATTCCGGAGATCCTCAGCCAGGCGGGAATCCGGCAGCGGGAGCCGGCGGTACCCGCGGCCCTGGCCCCGGACGGAAGCGGCCCGGCGGCTGGCCCATCCGGCCCAGGGAGCGGCCATGCACATTGACGTCCGCCCGGTCAGCAAGCTGCGCGGTCCGGGCCAGCTGAACATCCTGGCGGCGCTCGGGCCCCTGTTTGACGCCGTGAGTTCCACCGACGTCGACCTGGCCCGGCTCCGGGTGGTCTGCGACTGGATTCAGTACCGGAGCAACTTCGCCGAACCGGTCCGCTGCCGGCCGGTGCTGGCCGAACGCCCACACGGATCGGGAGGCGCCGACCCGCGGGCCGCCGAGGCGGCCCTGGAGATAGCGGTCGACCTGCGCCGCTGCGGCGATGCCGCTGAGACGGCGATGGGCATCAAGGCGGCGCTCGCGCAGCACGCGAACCGGGGGAATCCGGCGCAGATCATCCTGGAGCCGTGGGTGCCCGCCAGCGAAAGCTGCATCTGGCGCTTCAACACGCTCTACTGGCAGGCGCTGAAGCGGTGGGAGCAGGCCACCGGCCGGGAGTACGAACAGGCCCTGCCCGGCGGCGAAAGCGATGCCCGTAACTCCGAGACCGCGGCGGAGCTGATTCTCGAGCTGTTCCGGGTGTGGGATGAGCTGGACGCGCGCCATGCCCTGCCCGAGGAGCTGTATGTGGTCGAGCTCGGCGTTGGCAACGGCAACCAGGCCCGGACGTGGCTCGACGCGTTCGCCGCCCTCGACCGGACGCACGGACGCGACTACTACCGCCGTCTGCACTACCTGATGGGCGACTACTCAGCGCACGTCCTGGACCGTGCCCGGCAGACGGTGGGGCCGCACGGTGACCGCGTCAACGCCTTCGTGCTCGACGCCACCCGCCCTCAGGTCACCCTCGGGTTCTTGCGGGGCAAGGCGTTCCTGGTCTACATCTCCAACGTCTACGACAATCTGCCCACCGACGAGGTCGCCAGCATCCAGGGCCGTCCCTACCTGGTCGAGGTGCGCGCCTACGTCCGTGACGAGGATGCCGTCCAGATCGCCGCCCGCCACGACATCCCGGCCGGCCAGCTGGGCGCGCTCATCGAGCGGCTGCTCCGGCTGGGACCGGACCTGCTGGCCGAGGCCGCCCCCCAGCATCTCCCGCACGTCGACGCGGCGGTGTCGCTCTGGCGGGAGATCTGGACCGCACTGTGCTTGGAAGAGCGTTACGCACCGATGGAGGGGCTCGACAGCTACCGTGTCTCACCGACCCTGACCGGGGAGATCCTGCGCCCGCTTCTGGGCAGCGGCGACATCCGGATGCACGTCAGCAACGGCGCGCTGGCCAGTTTCGACGACACCCTGCCGCTGATCCACCCGTTCGGCCGCCTGCTGTGCCACGACCTGTTCCTCACCGAGCCAGGCCAGTACCACGTCGGGTTCCACGGGCCCGGCAAGTACGACGGCTCCGTGGTCAACTGGGTCAACGGCCCGCTGCTCCAGCTCATCGGCAACCGGCGCGGCTTCGACGTCCAGATCGCGCCCTTCAGCGGACGCCCGGACGCCAATGTCAAGACGCTCACCGCACAGGTACGGGACTGATCGCCATGGCCGCGCGCAGTTCCGCTGGCCGCACGCCTCCGGGCCGCACGCCTCCGGGCCGGGGCCGCCCGCTGGCGGCTACGCCGGGGAGCAGGCTGCTGCCCACCACGGTGGTCGGCTCCTACTCGGTTCCCGAGTGGCTCGGGCGGCTGAAGACCGACTACTACCAGCGCCGGATCAGCGCCCAGCACCTGAACGAGATCCATAACGTCGCCATCAAGGCAGCGCTCAAGGACCAGGAGATCGCGGGCATCGACATCGTCTCGGACGGAGAGCTGCGCCGCGACAACGACATCGATTACCTGCTGATCCGCATTCCCGGCGTGGACATCCCGCAACGGGCCAAGACCGACTACTACGACTACTACGACGCGGCGGTGACCCGGCTGCTGCCCGACCCGGATGGTTCCGGGCTAGGCCTCGCCGCGGACTTCGCGTTCACCCGCGAGCAGACGGATCGGCCGATCAAGTTCTCCTTCACCGGCCCGTTCTCACTGTCACGCCGGATCCGCAACACGGCGTACAGCGATCCCGCCGACCTCGTCCGGGCCCTGGCGCGGTGGCTCAACGCGGCGGCGCGCGAGCTGGCTGACAGCGGCGCCGATCTCCTGCAGATCGACGAGCCCTTTCTGGCCGGTTACCCGGAGGCAGCGGAGCTGGCGATCGAGGCCGTCAACATCGTCACCGCTGGTGTCGAAGCGACCTGGGCGCTGCACGTGTGCTACGGCAACCGCTACGCCCGGCCGTTGTGGGAAGGCCACTATGACTTTCTCTTCCCCCCGATCCTGGCCGCGCAGGTGGACCTCCTGGTGCTCGAGTTCGCCCGCAAAGGGCCCGGCGACCTGCGGTTGTTCAAGCAGTACGCGTGGGACCGCCCCGTCGGGCTCGGCGTTATCGACGTCAAGACCGCCGAGGTGGAATCGCCGGAACTGGTCGCGTCCCGGATCCACCGCGCCCTTGAATTCATCCCAGCCGACCGGCTGGTGGTGAACCCAGACTGCGGGCTGCGCCACCTGCCCACCGATGTCGCACGGGCCAAGCTGCGGGCCATGGTGGCGGGGGTCGCGCAGGTACGGGAGGAACTGGGCCCGCCGCGGCCCGGCAGGCGGCGCCAGGAACCGCCCGGCGGCCAGCCACCTGCCGCTGGACTGCCGCCAGAGGACGTCAACGGGTCAACGGTTCCGGCGGGCGGCGCCGGCGCTGAGCCGACCCAGAAAAGGTAGGGACGGACCGATGAGCATGCCGGACGACAACGGTTTCGTATTCACCTCGGAATCGGTGACCGCAGGCCACCCGGACAAAATGGCCGACCAGATCTCTGACGCCATCCTTGACGCGGCGCTGGCGCAAGATCCACAGTCGCGGGCGGCGGTCGAGACGCTGCTGACCACGGGCCTGATCGTGATCGCCGGTGAGCTGACGACCAGGGCGGTCCTGGACTACAGCGGCATTGCCCGCAGCACTGTGCGCGACATCGGCTACGACAATGGCGAGCTCGGTTTCGACGGCGATGCGGTCGGCGTCCTGGTCACCCTGGACAAGCAGTCACCCGACATCGCCCAGGGCGTCGATGCCTCGCGGGAGGCGCGGAGCAGCCAGGACGACCACCCATATGACCGGGCGGGCGCCGGTGACCAGGGGATGATGTTCGGCTACGCGACCAACGAAACCCCGGAACTCATGCCCATGCCGATCACCCTGGCGCACCAGCTAGCCCGGCGGCTGACCGAAGTCCGCAGCACGGGCCAGCTGCCCTACCTGCGCCCCGACGGCAAGACTCAGGTGACCGTCCGCTACGACGGCAACGGGCGGCCGGTCAAGGTGGAGAAGGTGCTCATCTCGTCCCAGCACGCCGAGGGCATGGCGGACAAGCTTCCCGACGAGCTGTGGGACCTCGTCGTCAGCCAGGTACTGCCGGGGGACCTGTATGACCCTCCGGAGCTGCGCGGGGAGTTCTACGTCAACCCCACGGGACGGTTCGTCATCGGCGGGCCGGTCGGTGACACGGGCCTGACCGGCCGCAAGATCATCGTGGACACGTACGGAGGTTTCGCGCGGCATGGCGGCGGCGCGTTCTCCGGCAAGGATCCGTCCAAGGTGGACCGCTGCGCCGCGTACGGGGCGCGCTACGTGGCCAAGAACATCGTGGCCGCCGGTCTCGCCGACCGGGTGGAGGTCCAGGTCGCCTACGCGATCGGGATGGCCCGGCCGTTCTCCCTGCTGGTCGAGACGTTCGGCACGGAGAAGGTCAGCCGGCCGGAGATCCTGCGCCTGGTCCAGGAGAACTTCGACCTGCGCCCGGCCGCGCTCCAGGACCATCTCGACCTGCGCCGGCCGCGGTACCGTACGACCGCCGCGTACGGTCACTTCGGGCGGGCTGAGCCCGAGTTCACCTGGGAGCGCACGGACAAGGCTGAGGCACTGCGCCGCCAGGCCGGGGCTGGCTAGGGACACGCCCTGATCGGGGCCGGCAGGCGGCGCGTTTAGGCCTGGCTCACGCCCGGACTGACTCAGGCAGGAACACGGATCGGGGTTTCAGGTAGGCATCGAGGCACTCGGGGCCGTACGTGCTGCCCTGGCCGCTAGCCCCGTCACCCCACGGGGAACTCAGGTCCGGGACATACAAGTTGACGCCGAAGGTCCCGGCGTGGATGCGTCGCGCGATGGCCAGCCCGTGATCCCGGTCCGAGGTCCACACGCTCCCGGCCAGCCCGCAGCCGCGGTCGTTGGCGATCGCCACCGCTTCAGACTCGCGCGCGTACCCGGTCACCGTGACGACCGGGCCGAACACTGAACGGGTGGTGAGCATCGCGTTGGCCGCGCCCGCCAGGACAGTGGGCTCGTAGTAGTAGCCGCGGACCGGGGCGGCGGGCCGGCGGCCGCCCGCTATGACGAGCGCCCCGTCCGCCGTGCTGGCCGTCACAAATGACTCGACCGCAGCCCGGTGGCGCGGGCTGACCAGCGGTCCCATGGTGGTGTCCGCAGCCATCGGGTCGCCGATGACCACAGCCGCCGCCTCGGCGGTCAGGCCCGCCAGCGCCTCGTCAAAACGACCGTGCGGCACGAGCACGCGGGAGGCGGCGAAACACGTCTGCCCGGAATTGGCGAAGGCCAGATGGCTCAGCGCGGCGCAGGTCGCGACCAGATCGGCGTCCTCCAGGACGATGGCCGCGGCATTCCCGCCGAGTTCGAGGTTGACCGGCTTGAGGGTCTCGCCGCAGGCCACGGCGATCCGGCGGCCGACTGACGCGGGTCCGGCGAAGGCGACCTTGTCGACACCCGGATGCCGGGCCAGCATCTCGGCCACCTCCTGCGCGCCGGTCACCAGGTTGAAGACACCCGGCGGGAAGTCGGCCGCCTCGAATGCCTCAGCCAGGATGTACGCGCTCAGCGAGGTCTGCAGAGCTGGCTTGAGCACCACGGTGCAGCCTGCCGCCAGCGCCGGAGCAAGCTGGGAGAAAGCGATCGTCAGCGGGTAGTTCCACGGTGCCACGATGGCTGACACGCCCACCGGTTCCCGCCGGACCATAGTGTGGCCGCGGAAGTTGACCGCCACCCGGAGTTCCTCCGGCTGGAGTGCGCGAGCCAGCGCGGCGTAGTAGCGGAGAATGGCCACGGGAACGTCGGCGTTGTGCAGCCGGGAAGCGGTGATGGGCATGCCCATCTCGGCCGTCACCAGCCTGGCCGTGTCCTGCGCCCGGACTTCGAGGGCCAGCGCCAGGCGGTCCATGGCGGCGGCCCGCTGCGCCTGGTCTGCGCGCGGCCAGGGGCCGGTGTCGAATGCCTGCCGCGCCGCGCAGACCGCGATGTCGACATCTTCCGCGACCGCGGCGGGAGCGGCGCCCACGATTTCCTCGGTCGCCGGGTTCGCCACCGTGACGGCGTCGGGTGATGCCGAGGGCAGCAGACGGCCACCCGCGTAGATATCCCGGTATTCGAGCATCCAAGCTGCCTTCCCGGCTGGCCGCCCGCGGCAGGGGGAGCACGGCACGTCCAACTGGTGACCAGGTTGTGTTAACTCTCCTGAAATGTGCGCGGCCGCTTCATGCTTGTCAAGATGCTTCCCAGCAGACGCGTCAGACACTTAACGATGAACGCGGAGTTTGTCGCCTCGTAACAAGACCAGATCTCCGCTCCGGTCATATGCTCAAGAATCATGACAGACAGGCCTCCGGCTGTCGCCGGACACGTCGTCAATCCTGGCCGGCCGCGAGACTTCGGCCGGGAGAACATGGCGCTCCGCGAGCTGGTGACGGTGTACCGCCAGCTGTCGGGCCTGGCCTTGCAGGACGCGGACCTGGCCAGCGTCACGCAACTGATCGCCGACCGCACGGCGGCAACCGTGGCCGTGGTGAGCCCGGTCATGGACGTTATCGCCGCGGCGTCGCCGGGCACACCGCCGGAGAAGGCGGCCGACATGGTCCGCGAGGCTGTCGTCCATCCACGTCTCGGCCAGGTGCTGCGCGCATCACGGCAGGGTCACCGGCCGCTCTGGCTGCCGAGTGTCGGCGGGATGCCCGCGATCATCGTCGCCCCCATCCTGGTGGGCGACGAGGTGCCGGCCCACCTGATCACCATGGATCCGGCCGAGAAGGACGCGGAAGAGGACATGCGCCTCCTCGTCACCGAGCATGCGGCCACGATCTGCGGGGTGATACTCGGCCGGGAACACGTGGTCGCGGCGGCCGCCCGGCGGGTGCGCGACGACCTTGTTGAAGGCTTGCTGCTGGGACGCGGGCGGGACGACAGCGAGACAGGGCGCTGGGCCACGCACCTCGGCTACGACGCCACGCGCGGCCACAACGTCGTGGCGATCGCTTTCGATGTGCCGCCGCCGCGTGGCGCGCAGGACGCGGAGGCCCTGCGGCAGCGGATCCGGGACGTCATCGAGCATTTCTTCGCCACCCGCGCGCCGGACGCGATCATCTCGGCGCGGGAGTCTGAAGTGGTGCTGGTGACGGCCGCCGCCGACGGGCAGCATGCGGGCGGCACGGACCCGCGCCGGCTCGGGGCCACCTGCATCAGCCGGCTGGCTGAGCTTTTCCCGGACGCGCAAGCGGTCATCGGGATCGGCGGGACGTGCCGGAACCCGCGGGAGATCACCCGGTCGTACGAAGAGGCGCACCGGACGCTGGAGACGCTGCGCCGCCTCGGCCGGACTGGCAGCGTCACCGCCTTCGAAGACCTGGGCATTCACCGGCTGCTGCTGCAGGTGCCCGACCTGTCCGAACTGAGGTCGTTCGCGGACGACGTGCTCGGCAAGCTGTCGCGCACCGAGCGCGACCGGCGTGCTGAGTACCTGACGACGCTGGCCTGCTACCTCCGCGAGAACAGCAGCCCGCAACGCGCCGCGCGCTTCCTGCACGTCCATCCCAACACCGTCGCCTACCGGGTCAAGCGGATCGAGCAGATCACCGGGCTGTCCCTGGACAAGTACCGGGACCGGCTCACGACGCAGGTGGCACTGGAGATCATCGACGCACTAGGCGACCAACCACGGGGCGACCAACCACGGGGCGACCAACCACGGGGCGA
>CAYPQM010000022.1:0-22621 GCA_964412845.1 uncultured Streptosporangiaceae bacterium | reverse complement strand
GGCGACCAACCACGGGGCGACCAACCACGGGGCGACCAACCACGGGGCGATGCGCCATGACCCGATTCACCGATGTGCTGGGAGACCGGCTGCTCATCTGCGATGGCGCGATGGGCACGATGCTGCACGCCTCGGGCTGCGCGCTGGACCGCGCGCTGCCCGAGGTGAACCTGTCCGACCCCAAGCTGGTCGCCACGATCCACGAGAGTTATGTGTCCGCGGGGGCCGACATAATCCAGACCAATACCTTCGGGGCCAACCGGCTGTGGCTCGCCGACCACGGGTACCTGGACAAGGTCGATGAGATCAACCGGGCCGCGGTGCGGATCGCCCGTGAGGTGGGCGAGCGCGGCAGCCGCCAGGTGTTCGTCGCCGGCGCGGTCTCCCCCGCCGTAACCGCCCGCCAGCGGCGCCAGGTAGGCGCGGCGGAACGGATAGACGTGATCATGGAGCAGGTGCTGGCCCTCGCCGCCGAAGGCGTCGATGTGCTCATCCTGGAGACGTTCGGCTATCTCGACGAACTCGCCGAGGCGGTGGCCGTGGCCAGCGATGTCTGCGACCTCCCCATCATCGCGCAGGCCACCTTCGCGGATGACGGGCGCACCCTGGGCGGGGAGACACCGCACGAAGTTGCCACGGTGCTCGGTGAACTGCCGATCGTCATGCTCGGCAGCAACTGCACCACCGGCCCGCAGCGGATGCTGGGCGTGGTGGAGAACCTGGTCCAATACAGCTCGCTCCCGGTGAGCGCCCAGCCGAACGCCGGGCAACCGCGCCGCGTCGGCCATCGTCGCTTCGAGTTCAGCATCGAGGGCACCTACTTCGCCCGGTACCTGCACCGCTTCGCCGACGCGGGCGCGGCTCTGGTCGGCGGGTGCTGCGGGACGACCCCGGCCCATATCGAGGCCGCCGTGGCGGGCGTGGCGGACTTGCGCGCGACGGCGACCCGCAGCGCCGCGCGGCCGCAGCCACGCCAGCAGATCCGCGACCAGGCGAGCGCGGCCACGGGCGTCCTGGCCGCCCGGCTCGCCAGCCGCAGTTTCGTCATCGCCGCCGAGATCCCGGCCCCGGACGACGGCGCCATCAGCCAGACCACCGACACCGTGACCGGACTGCGCGACCAGGGCGTGGGGCTGTTCGCGGTCACCGCACCGGACAACCCGCGCGCCCACCGCGACTCCCTCGGCGTGGCGCTGCACCTGCAGCAGCACGCCAGCGTGGAGACCATCGTCACCATGACCACGTGGGACAAGACCATCATGACGCTCCAGGCGGACCTGCTCGGTGCGCACGCGCTCGGCATCCGGGGCGTCATCTGCGAGGCAGGCAACCCTCCGGTGCTTGGCGACTACCCGGCCGTGGACGGGATCTGGGAGGTCGATCCGCTCGGGCTCGTCTCCCTGCTCGCGGGGCTGAACGCCGGCCGTGACTTCGACGGCCTGCCGCTGACCACGAAGACATCCTTCTGCATCGGGACCCGGATCAACCCGGCCGCGCAGGACGCGGCGGCGGAGATCGCGCGGGCCAGGGCCGAGGTGCGGGCCGGTGCGCAGTTCCTGGTCACCCGGCCGGTCTATGAGCTGGACACGCTGCGCCTGATGGTCGAGGCGCTCGCGGACACCGGAGTGCCGGTCCTGCTGTCCATCGCACCGCTGCGCAGTTACGAGGAGGCCGACTACCTGGCGCATGAGGTGCCGGAAGTGAGCATTCCCGCGGATGCGCTGCGCGCGCTGGAACGGGCCGGCCGCCGCGCGGCGCGCGAGACAGGACTCGACCTCTCCGTGCGACTGCTGCGGGAGGGGCGCCCGCTGGTCGGTGGCGTGCTGCTGACGGCGGCGCAGGACGATGCGGCCGCGCTGCGCCCGCTGCTGGCGGCCGTGAACTGACCGGTGGTGCAGGCCAATCGCGGCAGCGGCGCAGCTAAACGCGGGCCCGGCATACCCAATCAGTCGTGGCGGGGGCACAATGGCACGGGCATGAGCTTGTGATACCTGCCGATGCCGGCCGCGGGCCGGTGCCCGCATGCTGAGCGCACCGCGGGAAGGCAGCGACGGCCGCCCGGTGCGGTCGTGTGATGTCACAGCATCGGACGCTACGGAGGCCATGTGAGCATCCTGGGCACCAGGGTGGTGCGGACCGAGGACCCTCGGCTGCTGACCGCTGGCGGCACCTATGTGGACGACCTTCGGCTGCCGGAACTGGCGGGCGCGGCCAGGGTCACCTTCGTGCGCAGCCCGTTCGCGCATGCGCGGATCACCGGCATCGACGCCTCGGCGGCCCGCGAGGCGCCAGGTGTGGTCGCCGTGCTGACCTACTCGGACATCGACGACATACCGCCGCCGCCGCCACCGCCGGAGGGCGGCCCGCCCCCGGGCAGCGAAGCTGCTCCCATGCCGCTCGGCGGGCCGTGGCAGGAGCCACTGCTGGCGGTGGACAAGGTGCGGTTCGTGGGCGAGGCGGTGGCCATCGTGCTCACCGACGACAGCTACCAGGGTGAGGACGCCGCGGAACTGGTCGTCGTGGACTATGAGCCGCTGCCTGCGGTGGTGGGCATCGGCGAGGCACTGGCGGGCGGCACGCTGCTGTTCCCCGACGCGGGCTCGAACATCCCCGTGGCCCATCCCGCGGGCGACCTGGCCTTCGACGGCTGTGACGTGGTGGTCGAGCGGGAGATCGTGAACCAGCGGGTCGCGCCGGTGCCCATGGAGGGCCGGGCCGCCGCCGCCTGCTGGGTGGACGGCAAGCTGACGGTCTGGGTGAGCACCCAGAACGCGCAGATCAGCCGGTTCATCCTGGCCGGCGCGTTCGGTCTCGACCCCGGCACCATCCGGGTGGTCGCCCCGGATGTGGGCGGCGGGTTCGGCGCCAAGGTCGGACTCGACCGGGACGCCATCATCGTCGCCTGGGCGGCCAGGCACGTGGGGCGGCCGCTGCGCTGGGTGGAGACGCGCAGTGAGAACCTGACCGGGATGACGCACGGGCGGGCCCAGCGGCACACCGTCAAGATCGGCGGGACCAGGGACGGGCGGGTGCTCGCCTACCGGCTCGATGTCGTGCAGGACACCGGGGCCTACCCGCGGATGGGCGGCTTCCTGCCCACCCTGACCAACCTGATGGCGCCCGGGCCCTACGACATCGCTCACGTCGTGGCCGGGTACCGGGTGGTGGTGACCAACACGACGCCGATCTCCGCCTACCGCGGCGCGGGACGGCCGGAGGCAACCGCCGCGATCGAGCGGGCGATGGACCTGTTCGCAGCCGAGATCGGCATGGACCCGGCCGAAGTGCGGCGGAAGAACCTGGTGCCGTCCGACCAGTTCCCGTACCAGTCCCCGTGCGGGGCGCTCTACGACACCGGGGACTACATCGGCGGGCTGGACAAGGTGCTGGCCGGCGCGGGCTATGCGGACCTGCGGGCCGAGCAGGCCCGCCGGCGGGAGCGCGGCGACGTGGTCCAGCTCGGCATCGGGGTGTCCAGCTACGTGGAGATCACCGCGGCAGACGCGGACAACGGGGAGACCGCCCGGCTCGTGGTGCACGACGACGGCACGGCCACGGTCTACACCGGCAGTTCGGCGCATGGCCAGGGCCACCACACGTCATGGGCCATGATCGTCGAGGCCGATCTCGGCATCCAGATGGAAAAGGTCACCGTGAAGCACGGCGACACTGACGAGATCCCGCTGGGCACCGGCACCTACGCGTCGCGGTCGCTGCAGCTTGGCGGGGTGGCCGTGCACCGGGCCAATCTGGAAGTCAAGGAGCAGGCCCGCAAGCTGGCGGCGGACCTGATGGAGGCCAGCGAGGCCGACCTGGAGCTCGACACCGATTCCGGGCGCTGGCAGGTCCGCGGTGACCCGGGCGCCAGCCGGACCTGGGCCGACGTGGCCAGCCACGCCGGGGCCGAGGGCCTGACGGCATTCGTCCACTACACCGATGGGGCGCCCACCTTCCCGTTCGGCTCCCACGTCGCGGTGGCCGAGGTCGACACCGAGACCGGCAAGGTCACCCTGGTCCGGCACGTGACCGTGGACGACGCGGGCACGGTACTCAACCCGGTGCTGACCGAGGGCCAGCGGCACGGCGGCATCGCCCAGGGTGTGGCGCAGGCGCTGCTGGAGGAGATGGTGTACGACGCCGAGGGCAACCCGCTGACCGGGACGCTGGCCGACTACGCCACCATCACCGCCGCGGAACTGCCGAGCTTCGAACTGCTGGTGAGCGAGACACCGGCCACCATCAACCCGCTGGGAGCCAAGGGGATCGGCGAGGCCGGGACGATCGGCGCCACCCCAGCCATGCAGAGTGCCGTCATCGACGCGCTCAGCCACCTCGGCGTACGGCACATCGACATGCCAACCACACCGGTGCGGGTTTGGACCGCGATCAGCGAAGCGAGGGCGAGCCAGTGAAGGTCACCGTGACTGTCAACGGCAGGCAGGTCGCAGCCGAGGTGGCGGACCGCACCCTGCTCGTGCATTTCGTGCGCGACGTGGCCGGCCTGACCGCGACCAACGTCGGCTGCGACACGAGTTCGTGCGGGGCGTGCACCGTCCTGCTGGACGGGCAGTCGGTAAAGTCGTGCACCGTGCTCGCGGCCCAGGCCGACGGGTGCGAGGTGACGACGGTCGAAGGGCTGGCCAGCGAGCCAGGTGAGATGCACCCGGTGCAGCGTGCCTTCCACGCCGAGCACGCGCTGCAGTGCGGGTTCTGCACCCCGGGCATGGTGATGGCCACCGTCTCGCTGCTGGCCGAGAACCCCAAGCCCACCGAGGAGCAGGTCCGGTCCGGCCTGGAGGGCAACCTGTGCCGGTGCACCGGCTATCACAACATCGTCAGGGCCGTGCTGGCCGCGAGCGAGAGGTGAGCCGGTGATCCCCGCACCCTTCAGCTACCACCGGGCATGGACGGTGGAAGACGCCCTGGACCTGGCGGCCCAGCATGGCGATGACGCGAAGTTCCTGGCCGGCGGGCACTCGCTGCTCCCGCTGATGAAGTTGCGCCTGGCCGTGCCCCAGGTCCTGGTGGACATCGGCCGGCTGCCGGAATTCCGCTACATCCGCGACGATGGCAGCCACATCGCGGTGGGGGCGCTCACCAGCCATCACGACCTGGCCGAGTCCAGCCTGCTGGCCAGCGAGCTGCCGTTGCTCGCGCACGCCGCCGGGCAGGTGGGCGACCCGCAGGTCCGGCACCGCGGCACGATCGGCGGCTCACTGGCGCACGCCGACCCGGCGGCCGACCTGCCAGCCGTGATCCTGGCCCTGGATGCGACCCTGGTCGCCCGCGGGCCGTCCGGCAGCCGCCCCATCGAGGCTGCGGAGTTCTTCCGCAGCCTGTTCGAGACCGCCCTGGAGCCCGGTGAGCTGCTGACGGAAATCCGCATCCCCAAGCCCTCGGCGGCTGGCTGGTCGTTCCAGAAGTTCACCAAGCGGGCCATCGACTGGGCGATCGTGGGCGTGGCGGTGCAGGGCAGCAACGTGGCGCTGGTGAACATGGGGCAGACGCCGGTGCGGGCCAGCGCGGTCGAGCAGGCCCTCGCGGCCGGCGCCAGCCCGCGCGAGGCCGCCGCGCACGCCGCCGAAGGGACGAGCCCGACCGACGACATCAACGCCGACCGCGGTTACCGCGAGCACCTGGCCCGGGTTCTCGTCGCGCGCGGGCTGGAGGAATCACGGTCCCGGGCCTGACCGGGCGGCCCGAGCCGGCCGGGACGGTCTCGTCCGGCGGGACGGTCTGGTACGGCGGGGACGGTCTCGTCCGGCGCCCGCCCTGGGCCGCGAGCCGCCGGGCGGCACTCAGTGCTCGTGGATCATGACGCCGCGGATGTTCTTGCCGTCCAGCAAGTCCTGGTATCCCTGGTTGACGTCCTCAAGCCGGTACCGGTTGGTGATCAGCTCGTCCAGCTTGAGCCGCCCGGACCGGTACAGGTCGATCATCAGCGGGATGTCGTCGAATGGGTTGCCGCCGCCGAATAGGGCACCCTGGATGCGCTTCTCGAACAGGGTGAGCTCGAAGCTGGGAATCTGGATGTTCTTGATCCCCGGCCCGGCCAGGCCGGTGATGATCACGGTGCCGCGTTTGCGGATGGCCGCGAAGGCGGCCGACACGACATCGTCAGTCACCTGGCCGACGGTGATGAGCGCCTGGTCGGCACCGACCCCCCGGGTGAGGTCGGTGATCATCTCCTGGGCCCCGGCCGCGTCCGCCGCGCTGTGCGTGGCCCCGAGCCGTTCCGCCATCTCGCGCTTGTTCGGCAGCGGATCCACCGCGATGACGTGCTGCGCGCCCGCGAATACCGCGCCTTGCACGGCATTGATGCCGACACCGCCGATGCCGAAGATCACCACAGTGTCGCCGGGACGCACGCCGCCGGCGTTGACCGCCGTGCCCCAGCCGGTCGGCACGCCGCAGCCGACCAGCGCCACCGTCTCCAGCGGCAGGTCCGCGTCGACCTTCAGGCAGGAGTGCTCGGAGACGGTCCCCCACTGGGAAAACGTGCCGAGCAGGCACATCTGGCCAAAGTCCAGGCTCTCGGCGTGGAACCGGAACGTGCCATCAGGCAGGCAGTTGTCATACAGCAGCGCCCCGAGGTCGCACAGGTTCGTCATGCCGCGGGAGCAGAACCGGCAGTGGCCACAGACCGGGAGGAACGAGCAGACAACATGATCGCCCGGCTTCAGCCGGGTGACACCGGGACCGGCCTCCTCGACTATGCCTGCCCCCTCATGGCCGCCCACGATGGGAAACCGGACCGGGATGTCGCCGGTCCGCAGGTGCTCGTCGGAATGGCACAGGCCAGCCGCCACCCATCGCACCAGCACCTCGCCGGCCTTCGGCCCGTCCAGGTCCAGCTCGGTGATCTCCCAGTCCTTGCCGAGGTCACGCAGGACCGCCGCCTTGGTCTTCATCGACTCTCCCTGCCGTTGCCTGCCTGTCATCCTGCGCGGCAACTGCCCGGCCGTCATTGTGTGATGGCCCAAGAAAGCTATTCCCCGGTTGTTGTGCTGACCGGCTGGCCGGCCGCGGGAACGGTCTTCAGCTGGGAACTGTGGTGGGTCGCGTGCCTGGCCAGCTCCGGGCTGTACCGGGCGATGATCTGCCGGACGCGGTGCGCGGCGAGCGGCCCGAGCAGGTCGTATGCGGTGGTGAACAGCTCGCGGGCGGTAGCCCGGGGCCACGCGTCGGGCAGCAGGTCCGCCGGGAGGTCGGGATCCAGCACGGGGAACGCGCGCCACTCGTCCATGACCCTGGTCCGGGCGACAAGAGCCACCACCGGCGACACCTGCCCGGCTAGCGTGCGTTCCCGCAGCCGCTCGGTGTTGGCCACGAATGAGTCGTACCTGGCCCGGAGACTGGCCAGATCCCAGGCGTGTTGCGGCAGCCCGTCCGGGCTGAGCCCGGGCACGGTGCTGGCCCGGAACGCGGTCGCCGTGGTGATCCCCAGCTCGGCGAGATAGCTGATCACTTCGGCCGCACGGTCCCGGGGAGCGACCCAGAGCCCGTCATATAGCGGAGCGAAACCGAGCCACCGGAGCTGCTTGCGCAGGGAGTCGCGGGCCGCCCGGTTCTGCTCCGGGATGGAGAAAGCCACCAGGCTCCACATGCCGTCCCAGGGCTGGGACGTCCGCCCGAACGAGAAGATCTGAGTGCCCCCGTCGTCCAGGATCCGCGCGGCACGCTCGCTGAGCCGGACCACCGTGCGCCGCCCGCTCTTGGACGTGACCAGCAACTGGTTGCGGGTCAGGCGGCTGAGTGCGGCGCGGGCCGCCGAGTCGCTGACGCCGAACTCCGCGAGCAGCGCGACCAGGGCGGCCGAAGGCAGCGGTTCGGTGCGCCGCCACCAGTAGTCGCCCAGCAGGGTGAGCAGCAGCCGCGGCGGCCGCTGCGCGACGCCCCCGGACCACATCTGCGGCACCTCGTCGTCGGTGAACTCCGCCTCGCCGGGTTGCGGCAGGCTGGACAGGATGGCGGGGGCTGGGGCCAGTGCGGGAGACAGGCTCGCGGGGCGCGACGTGGATCGGACCATGATCAGAGGGTAGCGAACGGGCGTCCAAGGCCGCCACGCCGATAGCCCCCTTCCAGATGAGCGGCGGACGGGTACTTCGCTGCATGAATCAAGCGCCAGCCGACACGGTAACCGTCATCAATTCCCCGGGCGAGGCCGGGTGCTGGTAATAAAGCGGGGGTGGCAGCCCGGCCTTGGCACCGCCATGGCCGGTGATATAGAACATATATCGTTTCAGTCGTCGCAAAATATGTCATAGATTCTGCCCGGCCCGAGAACCAGGAGGCAGTCATGAACACACGTGCCAATCCCCCGTTCCGCGCCGATCATGTCGGCAGCCTGCTCCGCCCGCCCGAGCTGCTGGCCGCGCGGGACGATTTCGCGGCGGGCCGGATCACGGGCGAGCAGTTGCGCGAGATCGAGGACAAGGCGATCACCGACGTGGTGGCGATGCAGCAGGAGGCTGGGCTCCAGTCGGCCACGGACGGGGAGTTCCGCCGCGCCACCTGGCACATGGACTTCATTTACCAGATCGGCGGGATCAGCAAGGCGCCCGGGAACCTCGCGGTGAAGTTCCACAACCAGGGCGGGGACATCGAATGGACCCCGGCGGCGCTGCACGTGGGCAGCAGGCTGCGGATGGACAAGACGATCTTCGAGGAAGACTTCAGGTACCTGCAGTCGGTGGCCGGCCCGGCCACCGCCAAGCTGACTATCCCGTCGCCGAACATGGTGCACTACCGGGGCGGCCCGGCCGCGATCGACCCGGCGGTGTATCCCGACGTCGAGGAATTCTGGACCGACCTGTCGGCGGCCTACGCCGACGAGGTGGCCCGGCTGGCCGCGCTCGGCTGCGGCTACCTGCAATTCGACGACACCAGCCTGGCCTACCTCAACGATCCCGCGCAGCGGGCCGAGATCGCCAGCCGCGGCGAGGACGCCGAGCATCTGCACCTGCGTTACATCCGCCAGGTCAACGACGCGCTCGCGGGCAAGCCGCCCTCGATGACGGTGACCACGCACCTGTGCCGCGGCAACTTCCGGTCCTCCTGGGCCGCCTCCGGCGGCTACGACTTCGTCGCCGAGGCACTATTCAGCGAGCTGAACGTGGATGGGTTCTTCCTCGAATACGACGACGAGCGGTCCGGCGGGTTCGAGCCGCTGCGGTTCGTGCCGCCCGGCAAGATGGTCGTGCTCGGCCTGGTCACCACCAAGGCCGGCGACCTCGAGAACCCGGACAGCCTGAAGCGCCGGATCGACGAAGCGGCCCGACACATCCCGCTGGACCAGTTGTGCCTCTCCCCGCAGTGCGGCTTCTCCTCCACCGTCGAGGGCAACGTCCTCAGCTATCGGGAGCAGGTGGCCAAGCTCCGGCTCATCGTCGAGGTCGCCCGAGACGTCTGGGGCTGACCGCTCGGGCGTTGTGGGCTGCGTACAAGCCGGTCCGGCCCGCGCTGGCCGCCGCCGCGCCGCGGCTTTGTGGCCTGGCCCAGGAACCTGTCCCCCGGGTTTGGGGATATCTGTGATTGTCCGGCCCGGCCGGCGGTGTCAGTCTCCAGGTAAGCCGTTCTCAGCGTTGCTGGCCAGCGCTGGCCGCGGACGGCGCCAGTGCCGGGCGTGGCCGCGTGGCCCGCACGGCCATCCCCCGGACGGGAGGAAAGCCGCCGATGCTGGCCGCGGTGACCCGGTCCCCCGGCGTGCTGGTCGTCGGCGACGTGCCGGCCCCAGGACCGCCCGGCCCGGGAGATGTCATCATCCGCCCGCAGATCGTCGGCATCTGCGGGTCGGACCTGCATGTGTACGGGGGTGATCTCGGGGCCCTGTCCGGTGCCCGCTCCTTCTTCCCGCGCGTGCAGGGTCACGAGCTGTCCGCGGTCATCGAGGAAACCGGCCCGGATTGCCCGGCCGGGCTGCGGGCTGGGGACCAGGTGGCGGTCTGGCCGCTGCGGGCCTGCAGGCGCTGCTATCCGTGCCGGGTCGGCCGTCCCAACGCCTGCGTGTCGCTCGAGCTGATCGGCATCCACCGCGACGGCGGGCTGCAGCAACTGCTCTGCGTCCCGGCCGCCCAGGTCTTCCCGGTGGGTGACCTGCATCCCGAGGCAGGTGCTTTCATCGAGCCGATGTCCATCGCGGTGCACGCGCTGGCCCGCGGCGAGGTCCATTCCGGCCAGCAGGTCGCGGTGCTCGGTGCGGGGCCGATCGGGCTCGCCACCGTGATAGCCGCCACCGCGGCCGGCGCACGGGTGCTGGCCACTGACCCGGTGGCTGGCCGGCGCGCCCTGGCCGGCCGGCTGGGAGCCGAGGAAACGGCCTGGGGAAGCCGCGATGACCGGCTGCGCCAGGCCCGCCAGTGGACGCGCGGCGAGGGGCCGCCGCTGGTGATCGACACCACTGGCGATCCTCGGGCCCTGGCCCAGGCCACTGACCTGGTGTGCGCCGCGGGACGGGTCGTGGTGGTGGGGATGTCGGCCCCGGCCGCCCCGCTGCGCACGGGTGTCTTCCCGGAGAAGGAAATCGACGTCGTCGGGTCAAGCTGCGCGACGGCGGCGGATTTCAGCGCCGCGATCCGGCTCGTGCGGGCCCACCAGGAGTCAGTGGCCGCGCTGCTGACACATCGCTTCCCGCTGGCCCGCGCGGCCGACGCGATCGAGTACGCGGCCAACCCGCCCGCTGACGCCCTCAAAGTGCTCATCACCATCAACGGCCAGGATTCATAGGAGGTACCTGCCATGACCGACCAGACCAGCCTCGACCGCGTCGTGCTCGAATACCAGCGGCCCGACCTGTTCATCCCGGGCGACGAGGACGCGTCCCCCTGGGTCCCGTTCGGGGATACGGCCTTCATCCGCCACCTGGCCTTCGACGTCCGCAGCAACTCATTCACGAACGTGCTGTGGGTGAAGGCCGGCGGGATGCTCGGGCGGCACCGGCACCGCGGCCCCGTCTCGGGGTTCGTGCTGGAGGGCAGCTGGCGCTACCTGGAATACGACTGGATCGCCCGGCCCGGAGGCTACGTGCACGAAAGCCCGGGCGTGATCCACACGCTGGTGTCCGACGACCCCAATGGGATGAAGACCGTCTTCTGGCTGAACGGCTCGCTCGAGTTCTACGACGAGGACAACAGCCTCACCGAGACACTCGACGTCTTCTGGTTCATTGACCATTACCTGAGCTACTGCAAAGAGCACGGGCTGCCGATCAACAACGCCCTGTTCGTCTGACCGCCGGCTGGCCTGCGCCCGGCCGGCCAGCGTCGGTGGCTCACCGGCCAGCGCTCAGCCGGATTCCTGCTGCGTGGCGGCGGCGCCCTTGCTGCCGCGCAGCAGGTACGCCGACCGGAGCAGCTCCGGATTCTCGCGGAGCTCCCGGGCCAGCCCGGAGAACCGCAGCCGGCCGCCCTCCATGACATAGGCGTGGTTGGCCAGGCCCAGCGCCACGGTCGCGAACTGCTCGATCAACAGCACCCCGATGCCGGATTCCGCGACCGCGCGGATCGTCGGGATCAGCCGGTTGACGATCACCGGCGCCAGCCCCAGCGAAAGCTCGTCGATCAGTATGTAGCGCGGCTGGGACACGAGGGCCTGGGCCAGCACGACCATCTGCTGCTCGCCGCCGGAGAGGGTACGGGCCCGGGCCGACAGGCGCCGGGACAGCTCGGGGAACAGCTCCAATGCCCAGGTGCGGCCGGCCTGGGCCTGCTCGCGGGACAACGCGTAGGTGGCGACCGCGATGTTGTCCTCCACCGTCAGGTCCGGGAGCAGCCTGCGGCCTTCCGGCACGATCGCGATCCCGGCCTGGCGGATCCGCTCCGGCCGGCGCCCCGCGAACTCACGGCCCCCCATCAGCACGGACCCGGCCTGCGGCCGGAGCACGCCGCCCACGGCCAGCACCAGGCTTGACTTCCCGGCGCCGTTCGGCCCCAGCAGGGCGGTCACCTGGCCGGCCGGTATCTCGATCGAGACGTCGCGGACCACCGGGCGGCCGCCCCGCTCGACGGTGAGGCCGTGCAGGCCGAGCAGGCCAGCGGCCCGCTCCCCGGGAACCTGGGGCGCGTCGGCGGCGGCTCGCGGCGGCTCGCTCATAGCACGTCCGCAGTGCCCAGGTAGGCGCGGATCACGTGCTCATCCCGCAGCACCTCCGCGGTCGGGCCCGACGCGATCAGCCTGCCGAAGTCGAGCACCGCGGTCATCTCGCAGCACGCGGACACCAGGCTCATGTCGTGGTCGACGAGGATGGTCAGCGCGCCGGTGTGCTCCGGTATCCGGCGGATCACCTCCGCCAGGTGCCCGGTCTCGTCGTCAGGCAGCCCCGCGGCGGGCTCGTCCAGCAGCACCACTTTCGGCCGTCCGACCATGGCCCGGGCCACCTCCACCAGACGACGCTGGCCAGCACCGAGCGTCCGCACCGGGGCGGCCGGATCGACATCAAGCCCGACGAACGAGATGGCGCCGAGCACGTCCTGGCGCCGGGCGGCGCCGCTCAGCCGGGCATGCTCGTGGATCATCGCGACGTTGTCGTACACCGACAGCTCCTCAATAGCCTGCTCGGTCTGGAAGGTCCGGCGCAGCCCCCACCGCGCGCGGCGGAAATGGACCCTCGACAGCAGGTCTTCGCCGAACGCGCGGACCGTCCCGGAGGCCGGGCGGACGAAGCCGCTCAGCACGTTGAAGAACGTGGTCTTCCCGGCGCCGTTGGGGCCGATCAGCCCGCAGGTGCCGGGCTCGAAAGTCACGCTCATCCCATCCAGCGAGGTGACGCCGCCGAAGCGGACGGTCAGGTCAGTTACCTCGATCACCCGGGGCCTCCCCCGGACCCGGACGGCGCGGGCCGCCGCCCGGGCCGCACGCGCCGGCGCAGCAGGCGGCCCAGCCGGGCCAGGTCCCTGGGCACCTGATCGGCCAGCCCGGCCGGGGCGGTCGTCAGCACCTGCAGCACGCCGACGCCGAACAGGATCGTCAGCCAATCCGGCGACACCCCCCAGTTGTGCAGCAGGGCCGGCAGCAGTTGCAGCAGCAGCGCGGCCACGATCGCGCCCCACATGCTGTAGGCCCCGCCCATCAGCACCACGGCCAGCAACGTGATCGAATCCTGGGTGGGAAAGCTGATCGAGTACAGGTAGTGCACGGCCCCGGCCAGCACGCCGCCGGCCACCCCGGTGACGAACGAGGCCAGCGCGAACGCCCACAGCTTGTACAGCGTGGTGTTGATCCCCGCGGCCAGCGCCGCTGGCTCACTCTGCCGGATCGCCGCCCAGGCCCGCCCGGGCCGCGTCCGGATATGCGCGAACACCAGCAGGAACATCAGCGCGGCGACCACCACCGAGTAACGGAAGTAGGCCGGGTCGCTGGCCGCGATGCTGGGACGTCGGATCGCCGGGATGTGCACGGTGCTGCCGTTGTAGCCGAGGAAGCCATGGCCGCCGTTGGGAAAGTTCGTGGTGGCCAGCACGACCGTGATCGCGCCCGCCAGCATCAGCGTGATCAGCGCCAGGTACAGCCCCCGCAGCCGCAGTGCCGGGAGGCCGATCAGCGTTCCCGCCGCCATCGTGATCACGCCCGCTTCGAGCAGCACCAGCGGATAGGGCTGGGTGGTGGCGAACAGCAGCCGGGCGGCCACCCAGGCGCCGATCGCGAGCACCGCGGCCTGGCCGAGCGAGAACAGGCCCACCCGGCCGACCAGCACCCCGAGCCCGAGCGCGACCACGCAGTACACCGCCACCTGCGTCATCGTGTCGATGTAATAGAGGCTCAGCAGCTGCGGCAGGGCGAGCAGCGCGAACAGCAGCAGCACGGCGATCACGCCGGCCCGCACGAGCGTCCCGTGGCCCGCCCGGCGCAGCGGCGAGCGCGGCCGGGCCGCGGCGGCGCGCGCGGTGTCCAGCATCAGGACAATTCTCCGGCATCAGGGGGGTCAGGCATCCTAGGCCTCCTCACGGGAGAACGAGATCACCTGGCGTCTGGACAGCACGAGCAGCGCCACCGCGGCGAGCACGAACGGGGTCATGTCGCGGTAGTTGCTGAGCGACTGGACGGGCGTCACCAGGTCATGGATGAGGCCGATCACGATCGCGGCCACGAAGGTGAGGGTGATCGAGCGCAGCCGGGCGATCAGCGCCGCCGCCAGCGACGAGATCACCAGGAAGGTGAGTGTCGTCGCGTCCAGCGCCACCAGGTCGGCGAGCAGCAGCCCGGCCACGCCGGCGATCACGCCGCAGCCCAGCCAGGCCGCCGCCTCCACCCGCCGGACCGGCACCCCGAGCGTCGCGGTGATCTCCCGGTCGTTGGCCATCGCCCGCATCGCGGTGCCGAGCTTCGTGTAGCGCAGGAACAGTCCGGTCACCACCACAAGGGCGATGCCAGCACCCAGCCCGATCACCTCCGTCCAGTCCGCCTGGACCTGGCCGATCATGAACCCGCCGTTGTCGGTGGGCAGGGTGATCGCACGGGATTCCCCGCCGTTGGCCGTCCACAGCAGGTCCATCAACCCGAACAGGATCAGCGTCAGGCCCAGCGTGGCCACCGCTTTGACCAGCGGCCCCCGCCTGGCCAGCGGCGGCCCGAACAGCATTCCGTAAGCGAGCGTCACCGCCCCGCTGAACAGCACGCAGACCAGCCAGGCCAGCCAGTCAGGAGCGCCCCCGTTGGTCATCGACCACGCGATCAGAGCGCCCATGGCACCGACCGCGCCGAAGGCCAGGTACACCACGCCGGTGGCCTGGTACAGCACCACCGTCCCCACGCCGGAGAGGGCGTATACCCCGCCCAGGGCGAGGCCGCTCACGATGAACGGCTGGAAATCCGGCCAGCTCGGCATTATCGACCTGCCATGAGCGCTCTGTCGCTTTCTTCGCGGCTAACTCAGTGCACCGGTTATCCCGCGACCTTGCGGTACGCGGCGATCTGCGGGTCCACCGATGAGATGGCCGTGCAGCCCTGAGCCAGCACCATGTGCCCGTTGTCCGGGGTGACCGTGTAGTCCTCGTTGTTGGGGATGTGCATCGGGTAGCTGCCGTACGTCCAGGGCTGGCACAGCTGACCGGTGTTGAAGTTCGACACCGCTTTGATCGCGGCGTTGACGCTCGCCACCGTGTACGGGCCCTTGACCGACTCCAGCGCGTGCACGACGATCTCCGCCTCGGCGAAGCCGAACTGGCTGAAGCTGCCGATGCCGCCGGAGACGGCCTTGCCGTACTGCTTGAGGATGGCCTTGTACAGGCTCATCGACGGCGAGTTGACGAAAGCCGGGGTCAGCTCGGCGTTGACGAACAGCTTGTGGTTCCATTTCGGGCCGAGCGCGGTGGCCAGGAAATCGGTGTTGCACGGCGTGGAGCAGCCCCACAACTTGACCCGGTTCTCCAGGCCGAGCTTCTGCGCGGCCTGCAGGATGACCAGCGCCTCCGGCGGGGTGAAGTTGAGGATCACCGCGCCGTTGCGCCCGGCGTCGTCGACTTCCTTGATCGCCACCGAGTTGGCGTCCGAGATGGGCACGTTCTCGGTCAGTTGGGTGATAGCCACGTGCGCGGCCCCCGCGAGCGCCGCGGGACCAGCCGCGATATACCCGGTGCCAGGGACGTTCGACTGGTCGAACACGATCTTCGAGACGTGCTGTGAGATGGCATACTGCACCGCCCCGTCGGAGCTGTAACGAGGACCCATGTTGACCGCGGCGCTGTTCGGGGTGGACCAGCACTCGGGGGCGATCCCCGAATCGACGATGAAGAAGCCGAGTTTCTCCCAGTAACTGTGGTCGATGGAGCATTCGATAATGCTGGTGTTACCCACGATCCCGACTACGTGGTCGGTCTGGACGAGTTGCTTGGACTCAGCCGCAATCTGGCCGGGGTTGGTCTGCTCATTCTCGATGTAGTACTTGATTGGATGTCCATTGATACCGCCATTGGCGTTGACGCAACTGAAGTACGCGTTTGCCATGTTCGCGATATCGGTGAACGACGTCCCCGGCTGGTTGGTGACGATCCCGCCCAGCGGGATTGGTGTGCCAGTCGCCGCCACGCCCGGCTTCGTACCGCACTGTGACGTGTTCACCGACGCGGCACTTGACGAGCCCGGCGAGCTGGCTGCTGAACTCGATGGGCTGCTAGCCGATTTGCCGCTGGCGCAGCCGGCCAGGACAATCATTCCGATGGCCACGGCGAGCGCAATGATTGCTCGCGCCCGCGGCGCGCTGCCGCATATCCTCACCTGTCTCCACCTCCTGGTGGTGACGGAATAAACCCGCCCGGTTTGGCGAGGTGAGCCGATGTTAGAGGTCAGCTGGAACAGGATCAAGGCCTCATGATGCGCTCCGGGCGGTAATTAACTGATCTTGTGGCGAGCCCCAAAACTTGCCGCTTTACGGCTGTGCGGTTTCACAAACATCTCATCGCCGGCATTGCCTCAGCCGCGTGCCTGTGCGACTGTCGCCTGTGTGCAGGGACGGGATGGCGTTCGCGAAGGAGACCTGCTCTGGACGCCCGGTCCGGACCAGGTGGCCCAGGCGAACCTGACCGCCTTCACCGACTGGCTGGCCCGTGAGCGGGGCCTGCGCTTCGCCGACTATGCCGCGCTCTGGCGCTGGTCAGTCGCGGACCTGCCGGGATTCTGGCAGGCGGTGTGGGACAACTGCGGTGTCATGTCGTCGGCGCCGCACACCAGCGTGCTGGGCCGCGCCGCGATGCCGGGTGCGCAGTGGTTCCCCGGCGCCCGGCTCAACTACGCGGAGCACGTGCTGCGCAAGGAGCGGCCGGGGGCAGACGCCCTGCTGTACCGCGGCGAGACCACCCCGCTGGCCGCCCTGCCCTGGGAAACGCTGGCCGGCCAGGTGCGCGTGCTCGGCACCCAGCTGCGGGCGATGGGCGTCCGGCCCGGTGACCGGGTCGTGTCCTGCATGCCGAACATCCCGCACACGGTCATCGCGATGCTCGCCACCACCAGCATCGGCGCCATCTGGGCCAGCTGTTCCCCGGACTTCGGCTGGCGGGGCGTGATCGACCGGTTCTCCCAGCTCGCCCCCAAAGTGCTGTTCTGCGTGGACGGCTACCGCTACGGCGGCCAGGAGTTCAGCCGCCGCAGCGAGATGCAGCAGATCATCTCCGCCCTCAGCAGCCTGGAGCATGTCGTCTACCTGCCGTACCTGCACCCAGAGCAGGCCGAGCCCCTGCTCCCCGGCACACTGGCCTGGGACGCCGTGCTGGACCACCCGCCGGTCCCGGCCGCCGGGTTCGGATTCGAGCAGGTGCCGTTCGACCATCCGTTGTGGATCTTGTTCTCGTCCGGTACCACCGGCCTGCCCAAGCCGATCGTGCACGGGCACGGCGGGATCCTGCTGGAGCAGTTGAAACTGCAGACCCTGCACATGGACCTGCGGGCTGGGGACCGGATGTTCTTCTTCACCACCACCGGCTGGATGATGTGGAACTTCCTGGTCAGCTCGCTGCTGCTCGGAGTGTGCCCGGTGCTGTTCGACGGCAGTCCCGGCTACCCCCAGCCCGACGTGCTCTGGCAGGTGGCCCAGGACGCCGGGGTGAGCTTCTTCGGCGCCAGCCCGTCCTACGTGGACCTCATGTCGAGATCCGGCGTGGTGCCGGGCGAGCGGTTCGACCTGTCCCGGCTGCGGGCGGTGATGCTGGCCGGCTCGCCGGTGTCGGCCGCCTGCGGCGCCTGGTTCTACGGCAACGTCAAGAGCGACCTGTGGCTGTGCAGCGGCAGCGGCGGCACGGACGTCTGCACCGGATTCGTGGGCGGCGTGCCCACCCTTCCGGTCTACGCCGGCGAGATCCAGGCCCGCCATCTCGGCGTGGCCGCGCACGCGTTCAACGAGCGGGGCGGGAAGGTCATCGACGAAGTGGGCGAGCTGGTCATCACCGAGCCGATGCCGTCCATGCCGGTCGGGTTCTGGGGCGATCCGGGCGGCACCCGGTACCGCGAGTCGTATTTCGCGGACTTCCCCGGAGTCTGGCGCCAGGGTGACTTCTTCCGCGTCAACTCCCGGGGCGGCTGTTTCGTGCTGGGCCGCTCGGACGCCACCCTCAACCGGCACGGCGTGCGGATCGGGACCGCGGAGATCTACGCGGTGCTCGCGTCGGTGCCAGAGGTGCAGGACGCGCTCATCGTCAACCTTGACCTCCCCGGCGGGGGGTTCTTCATGCCGTTGTTCGTCACCCTGCCCGACGGCCTGATGCTCGACGACGCGCTGCGCCGGAAGATCCGTGACCGGCTGCGCCAGGATTACACCCCGCGGCACGTGCCGGACCGGATCATCCAGGTCAGCGACATCCCAGCGACGCTCACCGGCAAGAAGATGGAGGTCCCGGTGCGCCGGATCCTGCTCGGGATGCCAGCGGGCGACGCGGCCAACGTCAACGCGATGGCGAATCCGGGATCGCTGCAGGAATTCGCCAGGTACGCCCGCACGCAGCAGGACTATTCGCTCAGCCCGCGTGCGGGCGGCGAAGGCGGCCGCGGTGGGTGACCCAGCTCCCGGCCTGGCCACGATCGCCCCGCAGGACCCGGCGGCGGCCGCCGAGATCGAGCGGGCGAGGCGCAGCCTGCGGCTGAACGGCGTAGTGATCAACTCGCACACCCACAACGAATACCTGGACGAGGAGAAGTTCTGGCCGATCTTCGAAGCGGCCGAGGCGCTCCGTGCGCCCGGTGTACGTCCACCCCCGCTCGCCCGGCGCAGATGGCCGCGCCGTACCGGAAGTTCGGGCTGGGGACCGGCATCTACGGCTTCCAGGCCGAGACCAGCCTGCACGCCATCCGGCTGTCTTCACCTGCTATTTTTCTGCGTGGCGTACGGTGGTTTGCCCGTGGCGGGGCTCCTGACGTTGCTGATGCAAAGCCGGACATCGGAGTCCCCGGATGCGGGGACCCGGCTACGCCATCACAGAAACGGGCTCAGGACACGGTATCGAGATTGTCCGGGACGTCGGCTGTGGATGTCGCGCTCATATAGAGAGGACGGGCGCGCCGCCCGTTCAGTGACCACCATGCGGCCCCGACAATGACGGAGGCTGCGCCAGCGACTACGCCTACGGTCCTGACCCCGGTCACCGCGAGCAATCCAGCGAAGGCCGCCAGCGCCACCCTGGACGCAGCACCATAGGTAGTCATATGCAAGCTGGTGATCCTGCCTCTCAGGCGCTCAGGCACGGTAGCCAGCAGGATGGTCGTGTCAAGGGCGATGATCACGCCACTCGCGGTGCGCATGACCGCCAGCATCGCCGCGCCCCATGCGGGCTGACCCCCCAGGAACATAGCGCCCCACGCCGCACCCTGCAGCACATAAGCCAGCGCGTAAGCAGCCAGATGCGACCCCCGTCTGAGGCGGACCGCCAGCACCGAGCCCAGGATCACCGAGGCGCCATCCACAACGTAAACACGCCGAGCAGCAATCCGCCGCCGTGCAAATCGTTCGTGACATAGGCGGAAAGCAAGACGTTGTAGGCACCGCCGATGAGGCCCCAAGAGATGCCTACCCAGATCACTGACCTCGCCAGGGGCAGAGCCCGCAGTGCGGTAAAGCCCTCAGCCAGGTCGGCATGCAGAGACCGGAGAGCACCGCCTGCCTGCGCACTCTGCTGGAATGCCGGCCGTGCGAGGGCCAGCAGGGGCACGGTCGCCGCGAGCTGGAGTCCCGCAGCTGCTGAGAGCGCAGCGCTTGTGCTCCAGGCCGACAAGACCCCACCCAGCGCCGCGCCAGCGATTGTCATGACGCCGCTCACTGAGCCAATCGCGGCGTTGGCCGCGGCGCGACTGCGGTCTTCGCGGATCAGCGCATACAGCCACCGCTGCCGCGCTGGCGGCCATACCGCGTTTGCGGCCCCCTGCAAGCCGTAGCAGGCTGCGATCTCCCACAGGCCGACTCTCAGCACCACCAGCACGCCCAGCAGGCTAAGCGCCTGAACCGTCATGGAACCCAGCGCCAGCCTCCGGACATCGTGGCGATCGGCAATCGCGCCGGCGAACGGCATGCACAACAGGGCAGGTAGCGTGCCGACGAGTTCCACAATCGCGAGTGAAGAAGCCGAGAAATGGTGGAGCACGTATACGAAAACAGCTACCAGCATGATCCAGGAGGCACCGCGTTTCCCGCACTTGCCGCCCACAGCAGCATTACGTGCCGATTCCCGGGCCGCAGTCCACTCAACGAACCTCCCTAACCATTCCGAGAAGCACGAGGGACAAGTGGCGTTAGGCCATGACCACAGCAGCCGAGCGGTCGGCCATGCCGAACGTGTTTTGCCGGATGTGCGGGTGGTTCTTGGGTGTTCTGCATGAGGAGGGGCTCCTAGTAGGCGTTGGGTGTCGAATCCTCGCCTCATACCAGGAATCCCTTGTGCATTCTCTTGTACCTGACTTTGCTGTTGCAAGCCGGCCTGCGGAGTTCCCGGCGGCCGGGACCCGGCGGGACGCTGGTGGTGCGGGCCGCTGGGCGAACTGGAGCGCCACCTCGGCGACGGCGTGATCGAGGCCATCGCGGACGCGGCGCTGGGGAAAGGCAGGCTCCGGAGGCGGCAGCGGCGGAGGATCATGTCGTACCCGCTGGTCATCCGGCTGATGATCGCGATGACCCTGATGCCGGATGCCTCGTACTGCTAGGCCCTGCGCAGGCTCGCCGGGCTGCTCGCGGACATCCCGTTCGCCTTGGAATGGCACGTACCCACGGGAAAGTCGCCACGGGCTGGCGGCTACCACACGGTCCTGATCAGCCTGTCCTCGGGCTGGCAGAGCAACGGCTACCCGGCCAACGAGCTCAACTCCTGTTCCCCGGCTTATACGACGTCTTCTACCAGGACCTACGAGAACATCTCCCAGGTGCTCGCCGCCATGGAGGTCATCAACCCGGACGGCTCGGCCACCTTGTTCAAGTAACCGGCCCGGGCGGGGCGGACGGCCAGCCGCCCCCGCCCGGCCAGCCCCCCCGTGCCCAGCCAGCCGCCCCCGCCCGCCCGGCCAGAGCCGCCCGCACGTCCCCAGCTCTCCCCGCCTGGCCAGCTGGGGAACGCGGCGCAATCCTGGAGTCCGGTCAGGCGGCGTGGGTACTGACCCGCCAGGCGGCAGGCGGGCCGGAACCGGCGGGCATCCCGGCGACAAGCTGCCGGATCCACCGCATCCGGTCGCGAGCTGCCTCCGGGTGGTCGCCGAACTCCTGCGCCATCCGGCTGGCGCAGCCGTGGATGCCGAGCTGCTGCAGGGTCCGGCTGATCACTTCCGCCACCGCGGCACTGGTCGGGGCATCCGATCGCTGCAGCCCGGACGCGAACAGCGCGACGCACCGTGCATCGTGCACAGTCAGCCGGGTCATGGCCGCCATCCCTCCTCTCACTACGGGAGGGACCACCAGCCAGTCCCCCTCCGCAAGTACAGAGCGGGCCCGGGCCGGCCAGATACCGGGGCCGGCCAGATACCGGGCCGGCCAGACGGGTGGCGCGGCGGGCCAGATCTCGGCCCGGGGCGGCCTTGCTGCCGACCTTGCTGCCGACCTTGCTGCCGACCTTGCTGGCGACCTTGCTGGCGGTCACGGGAGATGGCTGATATCCACCGCTTCCAGCTGCCGGGATGAGGTGTTGGTGACCAGCAGGGTCTTCCCATCCGGCTCCAGAGCGAATTCGCGGGGCAGCACGCCCGCCCGGATCAGCCCGACCAGCGCTGGCTTGCCGGCCAGGGCGGCGGAGGTGTCGATCACGGCCAGGCTCGACGTGGCCGACTTGACCATATTCAGGTTGGAATTGGCGACCACGATCCGCCTTCCGCCCGCGACGGCAGCCAGGCCGATGGGCCCCTGCCCCACCTGGACCCGCGCGATGAGCGCGTGGCCCGGATCACTGACCAGCTTGGCCGCGGAGAACGCCAGCAGCGCGTTGCTCCCCCGGGCGGTCACCCAGACGTCCTGGCCGCCCGCCGTGGTGATCACGCGGACCGGCTGGCAGCCCGCCGGGACCGTGGACATGATCGCGGAAGAGGGCGCGGTCTCGGCCCGCCGCACATCGATGACGCTGAGCGTGCCCTGGTCAGCGCCCGCGCTCCGTTGCATCGCCGTCACATACAGCAAGCGGCCGTCCGGCGAGAGCGACATGCCAACCGGCTGGACCCCCAGCCGGATCGTCCCGACAAAGTTGCCGGGCCCGAAGCCGCCGGCCAGCGCGGCACCCAGGTTGAACACGGCCATCGTGCCGCTCTCCTGCAGGGTGACAAAGGCGAACCGGCCATCGCGGGACACCGTCACCTCCACGGCATGCACGCCGCCCGGGCTGGTGAGTCTGCCCCGGATCGGGTTCGCGCTGCCCTGCTCGGCCGCGGTGATGCTGATCACGACGGCCCCGCTGCCGGAGGCGGCCAGCAGGTAACGCCCATCTGCGGTGATCGCCTCGCCATACGGATGCGTCGCCGGGATCATCCCCGCGGGCGAGGGGGTGCGGGCGCTGCCGTTCCGCATGACCTCGATGGCGTTGCCCACCGAGACGAACGAATACCCGGCGCCTCCGACGACACCGAAAGGCTGACCGGGAAACCCGACGAAACTAGACCGGATCGCGGGCAACTGGGCCACGGCCGCGGCTGAATTACTGCATCCCGGTACCGCCATGGTGCCCGGCGCTGGGCCGTCGTG
>CAYPQM010000021.1:47874-51384 GCA_964412845.1 uncultured Streptosporangiaceae bacterium | reverse complement strand
CACTAGAGGCTTATTGCCAGTCGCCCGCGCCAGGCTGCTGGTCGGGCCCGACGACCACCACTGGGCAGCTGGTGTGCCTGGAGCAATACCTGCCGACCGAACCGTGCACCAGCCTTTTAAGGATGTGGCCACCCTGGGTTCCCACTACTACCAGGTCACCTGGATTCGCCGCGAGGTTGGCCAGCGCCGTCCCGGGATCTCCTTCCGGCGTTTCGACCCTGATGTCGAGATCAGCCGGGAGACCGCCGGTGGCGGCGCCGAAGGTACGCCGGACCAGGCCTGCCGCCGCCTGTCGTCGCTCATTTCCCTGGAAGGCCAGGACCACGAGGTGATGGCCATCGCGGCGATGGCGCCGGCCACCGTGCTGCGGCAGGCCGAGCGCCCAGGCCCGGACGGCCACCAGTTCGACCTCTTGTGACCTGGCCAAGCCGACCGCCCAGCGCAGGGCGGCCACGCCACCGGATGAGTCATCGACGCCGACGATGATGCGTCCCCACTTTCTGTCGGGGGCTGCGTCCTGGCGCATTGGCTGTGTGAGCGTCGGCATATCTGCCATCTCCGTCACTTCTGGGTACTGCCCTGTTACTGCCAGGCTGGCCCCTGGCAGGCCCCCCCGTCAGGAGCACTGCGACCCGAATCCGCGGGACCTCCGGTCCAGGCGGCCGGGTCGCTGGCGGCCGGGTGGCTGGCGCCGCCTGAGGTGCCCGCCAGCGGGCCTCCCGGGCAGGACGGAGGTCCTGTCGATGCGGGTGCTCAGCCTCTGGGCGGACGCGCTGGCCCGGCGTGAAGCTGGGGGCAGAGGTATCCAGCGACAACTTCTAGGAGGCCGTCATGGCCAAGCTGACACGCAGGCCGACACCTGCCCGTTTCCCGGAGTTCTTCGATTGGCTGGAGTCGCCGTGGGCGACGCTGCTCCCGTTCGTATCCGGCCAGACGTTCCGGGTCGAGGATTATGTCCAGGACAACACTTACATCGTCCGCGCCGAACTGCCGGGCATGGATCTCGAGGACATCGAAGTCACCGTCGATGCAGGGACTCTGACCATCCACGCCGAACGACACGAGGAGCACGAGCAGCCCCACCGCTCGGAGTTCCGGTACGGCACAGTCACCCGGTCGGTCACGCTGCCGGCCCATGCGGACGCGGACAAGGTCACGGCCAGCTACGACAAGGGAGTCCTCAGGGTGAGCGTCCCCATCACGGACACCAAGGCAGAAAGCCACCGGATCACGATCACGAAGGCCGCCTAGCCCTCAGCGGGTATCACCATTCAGGTTCTGCTGGCCCGTCGCGGCCACCGCTGGCAGCATTGCTGCCAGCGGTGGCCGCGGGCCCTGTCCGCAGCCGCTGAGCACGCCACCAGGAGGAATCATGCGCACATGGGTCGTGGATCACTGTGCGCCGATCGACGAGCAGCCGTTGCGCCAAGTCGAGCGCGCCGAACCGCAGCCTGGTCCCGGCCAGTTGCGGGTGCGGATCATCTGCTGCGGGGTCTGCCGCACCGATCTGCACCTCGCGGAAGGTGATCTCCCGCCCCGGCACCCGAACGTCGTGCCAGGCCACGAGATCGTCGGCCGGGTCGACGCGCTGGGGGAAGGAACAGACCGTTTCGCCCTCGGTGACCGGGTCGGCGTGCCCTGGCTGGCCGGCACCGACGGAACGTGCCGGTTCTGCCGCCGCGGCGCGGAGAACCTGTGCCTTGAGCCGCGGTTCACCGGCTGGGACGTGGACGGCGGCTACGCCGATGCCTGCCTGGTCGGCGAGAGCTACGCCTACCGGCTGCCGGATACGCTCGACGACGAGCACGCCGCGCCGCTGTTGTGCGCCGGGATCATCGGCTACCGCGCGCTGCGCTGCGCCGCTGTACCGCCGGGCGGGCGGCTCGGCATCTACGGGTTCGGCGGCAGCGCCCACCTGACCGCCCAGATCGCGCTGCATGAGGGGCTCCGGGTGCACGTGCTGACCCGCGGCGAGGGTAACCAGAAGCTCGCGGCCGCGCTCGGCGCCGACTCCGTGGGCGGCGCCACGGACGCACCGCCCGAACCGCTCGACGGCGCGATCCTGTTCGCTCCGGCCGGCGACCTGGTCCCGGTCGCACTGCGCGCTCTGGACCGGGGGGCCACCCTGGCCGTCGCCGGGATCTGGCTGTCAGACATCCCGGCGCTGAACTACGCCGGCGAGCTGTTCCAGGAACGTCGGCTGCGCAGCGTGACCGCGAATACCCGCAGCGACGGAGAGGAGTTCCTGGCCCTCGCTGAGCGATTCGCCATCCGCCCCACCACCGTCGCCTACCCGATGGCCAAGGCCCCCGACGCCCTCGCCGACCTGGCCCACGGCCGGTTCAGCGGCGCGGCCGTGCTGCACAACTGACGGGCCGCCGCCGGCCGGGCTGGCCCGCGGGAACGCGGGACTTTCGCTGGCCCGGACAGGACGATGGGCCCTGATGGGCGGGCCGCGGCCGGGGCACGATCGAACCTGGTGGTGCTATCTAGGCCGGGAACGGTGATACACATGTCTGCTCCGCACCCGCACTCCGCGGCTGACCTGGCCCTGGCGCCGGTCGTGATCGGTATCGAGCGCAACCTGGCCCGGCTGCGGGACAGCAAGGACCTTGAGTACGCGCTCGCCCTGGACCTCAACGATGACAGCAGCTGGTACCCAGCCGCCGGTCAGCGGGCGCACCGGGTGCAGATGAGCGCCACGCGCGGCGTCGAGCTGCATGGCTGGACCGTTACCCCGACACCAGACGGGCAAGGGCTGGCGGTATCACACGGTGAGTACACGGTGTCAATCATGCTGGGTAAGGCGCTGGCCAACTACATCGAGAACGGCATTTAGAGCAAGGGAGGCGCACGATGAAATGGTGGATACTGGCGGCCGTAACCGCCGGCGTGATCCTGCTCGCGGGCAAGGACGACATACAGCGCTTCCGGCAGATGAAGCGGATGTGATGACATAGCTGCGAAAGTCCCGGCGAATGAGCACCTTCGCCCCTGGGACAGCGGGCGCTCCTGAGATCGAATAGAGATGTATGCGACAAGATCAGAGGGAGATGCGATCGATGAGCGCGCTGACACGCATGAGCAGCCGAACACCATTCCTGGATATCTTCGACTGGCTCGGGTCGCCACTGCTGCCCTTCCGTCTGCCCATGGCCCATCCCCTGCGGGTTGAGGACTACATCAAGGACGGCCGCTATGTGCTGCGGGCGGAACTTCCCGGCGTCAACCCCGAGAAGGACGTCGAGGTCACGGTGGCCAAGGGCATCCTGACCATCAAGGCGGATAGGCATGACGCCGACGGCAGGCACCACTCGGAATTCCGCTACGGTGTCTTCGCCCGGCACGTCACGCTGCCTGCGGGCGCGGACGAGGAGCACATCCAGGCCAGCTACGACCAAGGAGTCCTGGAAGTCGACGTCAGCCTGAAGGATCAGGAGCAGGCCGGGCAGGCGCCCCGCCGCATTCCGGTCAGGGTCCTGCAGCACATCAAGCCAACCTGACCAGCCA
>CAYPQM010000021.1:36864-47774 GCA_964412845.1 uncultured Streptosporangiaceae bacterium | reverse complement strand
AGCCAACCTGACCAGCCAGCCTGACCAGCTCAAGCCGACCTGAAACTCAGGCTCACACCCGCCTCATCCCTGACCAGCGGTGCCGCTAGCTTGTGGCGACCGCGGCGTGGGCCGCCTCAGCAGGCGATTCGGCGGCTTCCGGCTGTCGCGGCACGATGAGGACCGGGCGCTTGGCGAGATGCAGCAGCCGGTGTGACACGCTGCCGAACGCCAGTTGAGGCACGTCGGTGCGACTCCTGGAGCCGAGCACGACCACGCGCGCGTCATGTTCCTCGGCGACCGCGAGAATCTTCCTGGCGATGTGCCCGTAGTCCGCTTCGCGGATCAGGCCCTCGGCATTGATGCCGTCATTCTTAAAGCTCGTTTCTATCTCAGCGACTAGCTGCTCGCCCGCTCCATCGCTGCAGTCCACTTGCAGGCGCCCAAAACGCCCGACGGCGAACTCATGGACGTGCAGGACAATGACCCGGTAGCCAGCGTCATGGGCAAGCTCGCGGGTCATCTCAACGGCGGCGGCGACGTTACGCGCCGGAAGATGGCGTGCCACATCCACCGCCAGAACAATATTCTTGCTCATTGAATCTCCCTGATGCCATACCGCCCGCCCATTGGGTGGCAATTAGCTTCTGACGATAACCTCGGCGGGCGCTGCATGGTAGGGACCAAAGTCGGAAGACGATTCCCTGGCTGAGCCCCGCGGCCCGATTCCCGCCGGATCTGGTGACAGCGGACCCGCCAGATCAGGCACAACGCCCCTACCAGTCGTGAGCGGCCAGCGCGAGCCTGCTTATAGCGCCAGTCACGGATCCCCGCCTGGCGATTCCAATCCCCATGGGGGGCGTCATGACCACCCGACCAGCTCTCGCCGAACTAGGCCTTTCCACCGGCAAGAAAGCGCGACTGCACCAGATCCTGTTCCAGCACGGACTGCGCAACGGAACGGCGATCTTCCTGCCCTACGATCAGGGACTTGAGCACGGCCCGCGCGATTTCTTCGCCAACCCGATGGCCAGCGATCCCAGGTACATCATCAAGCTCGCATTGGAAGGCGGCTTTAACGGCATCGCCGTCCAGATCGGCCTCGCGGAGAAGTTCTACTGGGACTACGCCGGGGAGGTGCCGCTGGTGCTGAAGCTCAACGGCAAGACCGACATCCCATCCGCGATCGACCCACTGTCCCCGGTGAACGCGACCGTGCAGGACGCGGTGCGGCTGGGTGCCGACGCGGTGGGTTACACCCTCTACGTGGGCAGCCCGGCTCAGGAACACGACTTCGCGCAGTACCTGCGGGTCCGCGACGACGCGCAGCGGCTGGGCATGCCGCTGATCGTGTGGGCCTACCCGCGTGGTCCGGCGATTGACGCCAAGGGCGGCAAGGACTCCTTCTATGCCGTGGATTACGCGGCCCGCACCGCAAGCGAGCTTGGTGCCGACGTCGTCAAGGTGAATTTCCCGCACCCGGAGAAGCAGTCCGGTGCCGCGGAGCCGTACCGCGCTGACTTCACCTCGCAGCAGGCCATCGACGCTGTCGTCAGGTCGGCGAACCGGACCCTGCTGCTTGTCTCCGGGGGGGAGCGCGCCGGGGATGAGGCCATGCTGGAAAAGGCGCGCGAATCGATGGAGGCCGGTGCCACCGGCTTGATCTTTGGCCGCAACATCTGGCAGCGCGAGCACGACCAGTCGCTGCGCTTCGTTGCCCAGCTCAAGGAGATCCTGGCCAAGTACCCGACCTCCTGAGGCGGCGGCGCATTAGCCGCGGGCCTTGCTGCCATCCCCCTCGTTCCCCTTCGTGGGGGATGGCAGCCTTACCCAGATTCACGCTGTCCTTGTGGCAGCGAACCGTCGGTTGCCGGGTGCCCGGCCGGGACAATACGTGAGTACTGATCGGGGTACACCATCGCGACGTGGCCATCGCTGAGCCATTTGACGATGTAAGGCGGCGAGCCGTCGATCATCGGTACCCCGATCACCAGGCCGGTCCGGTTGGGATCATTCGCTACCAGCAACTGGTCCCCTACCTGAGCCCGCATGGCAGCCTCCTCAGTTCTGGCCCGGCCGGCCGGCGCAGACGTCCGCCCGGAAAGATCGCGTGGGTAACACAGACCGCGCGGCATGTCCGTTCCCGGAACTACCCACCGACCGCAACCCCGCCCCGGCGCTGCATGCGTGCCGTCTCCGCAGGTATTGCCCTGCATATCCATGCTGGTCCATGGCACCTCCCCCGTCAGGAGCATTGCGGCCCGGCCCGGGGGGACCTCTGGCCCCAGCTCCGCGCCACTGACCGGGGACACGGGATGTGCATCGGGCCAGCGGCCAGGGTTTCCAGGCCAGGACTTTCGGCCCGCCGGCAGCTAACTCAATGCCCTTCGCAAAAGCAGGGAGCCACGACCACGATGGGAATTGCCATTGGCTGCCAGCCGCGGTAGCACGGCGAGAGGAGTATAAGCAATGTCTGGAATCATTGTGGGGATCGACGGGTCTCACAACGCGCACCATGCGCTGGAATGGGCGATGAAAGAAGCAGCGATCCGCAACGCACCGCTCACGGTCCTGACCGTGCACGAGGTCGCGGCCAGTTACTGGACAGGCAACCCGATCACCCTCCCGGCGGACGAGCCGGCCCGCGAGAAGGCCCGCCAGGCCGCCGAGGACGCCGTGGCCAAGGCCGCCAGCGAACTAGGCGGGTCTCGCCCCGCCTCGGTGACCGTCCGGGCGATCACCGGCTTCGCCGCAGGTGAGCTCATCACTGCCGCGGGTGACGCCGACCTGATTGTGGTCGGTTCCCGGGGCGGCGGCGGATTCGCCAAGCTCCTGGTCGGCTCGGTCAGCAGCCAAGTGGTGCACCACGCCAAGTGCCCGGTTGTTGTCGTGCCCGAGAAGAGGTAATGCCGCTCTCCGCCCCCGGTTGGCCGTATGGCCACCCGCCGAGGGTGGGGCGGTGCGCCAAGCGCACCGGCCCCACCCTCGGCAGTGGCCAATCCAGCTAGCTACCACCGGTACCAGCGGCGGCGTGATCCTCCCGCGGCCCCAGCGCCGCGGAACACGAACCCAAGCAGCCACAGCGCCAGCACGATGAGGGCCAGCCACCACAGGATGTGCACGGCAAAGCCGAGGCCACCAAGCAGGAGGGCCAGCAGCAAGACCACAACAACCAGAACCATCAGAGGGCTCCTTCCGGGAATCCGTCGGTTCCCCTCTTCCCGCTCAGCGGAGATAAAACAAACGCCGGCCAGGTTTCCGGAAGGCCAGGCAGGCTTAGCGGACCGGTGAACTGCGTCACACCCGGCCGGGCGCGCGCGACTAGGGTTGCGCCATGAAGTCAGTGCTCGTGACCGGAGCCTCAACAGGAATCGGGCGGGCCTGCGCGCTGGCACTGTCCGCCGCCGGATGGCACGTCTACGCAGGTGTCCGGACTTCCGGCGCCGGCGCCGCGCTGACCGGCGACGCCCCCGCGGTGGAGCCGATACGGCTCGATGTCACCGACTCGGCGTCCATCAGGGAGGCCGCGCGGCGAATAGCCGCGGAGCGCGGCACAGCCGGGCTCGACGGGCTGGTCAACAATGCCGGAATCGCGGTCGGCGGACCGCTGGAACTCGTCCGGCTGGACGACCTGCGCCGCCAGTTCGAAGTCAACGTCATCGGCCAGCTCGCGGTGACCCAGGAATTCCTGCCGATGCTGCGCACCGCCCGCGGCCGGATCGTGCTGATGTCCTCGGTCAGCGGGCGGATCGGCCATCCGTTCATCGGCCCGTACACGGCGTCCAAGTTCGCCCTCGAAGCCCTGGGCGACGCCTTGCGGGTCGAGCTGCGCAGTTCCCGGGTGCAGGTCTCGCTCGTGGAGCCCGGCGCGGTGGCGACATCGATCTGGGACAAGGGGCGGACGGCGATCGACGAGACCGTCATCCCGGCGCAGCACCAGCAGCGCTACGGGCAGGTCCCGGTGCTCATGCGCGCGGTGGTGGCGGAATCCGCCCGAACCGGCGTGCCTCCGCAGCGGGTCGCGGATGTCGTGCTGGCCGCGCTGACCGCGGCCCGGCCCCGATCACGGTATGTGGTCGGGCGCGACGCGAAGATCGCCATCACGCTGCGGCGGTTCCTCCCGGACCGGACGTTCGACCGGCTTACCCGCCGGACCCTCAAACTGTGAACCTCACAGATCATCTTCCTGGAGCCCGGGCCCATCCGGGTCGTAGTATCCGTCGTTCTCCCGCAGCTCCGCCACGTCAGCGGCGGCGGCCCGCTGGATCCTGGTGCTGCGCCACCGGGTCCTGGTCACCCGCGAGCGCAAGGACAGGCGATTGAAAACGACGACCAGCGCCACGATGACCACGACGACGATCATGAGCAGCACGATCGCGCCCACGACCGGGAAATCTGAGCTGGACGATGCCGCAGCCGACACGCCGGCCGCCAGCATTGCGGTGGCTAGCACGGTGCTGGGCCAGCAGCGGATGTCATAAGCCTGCCTCCAACTTCCGCGGGCCCGATGCCGGCCATGCAGCAGCCGAATATCCGTTATGCCATACCGTGAGTCATGGACCCGGCACGCTAAATCATCGTCCAGCCGCACCCGGCTCGCAACAACCCATCATCCCGCGCGGGTGAGCAGGAGCTGGTGGACGTCGAGGTAGCCGGAGCGGAACCCGGCCTCGGAGTAAGCGAGGTAGAGCTGCCACATCCGCTGGAAGACAGGGCCGAAGCCGAGATCCCCGACCTGGTCAGCGGCGGCGGCGAACCGGGTCCGCCACTCGGCCAGGGTGCGCGCGTAATGCTGGCCCATCGGGAAGTCCGCACTGATGGCCAGGCTGGTCCCGCCGCGCAGGACGTCGGTGATGGCAGGCAGGGAGGGAATCTGCCCGCCGGGGAAGATGTACTTGTGGATCCAGGTATGCCCCCGGCGGGTGGCCAGCATGCGGTCATGCGGCATCGTGATGGCCTGCAGCCCGACCCGGCCGCCGGGCGCGAGCACCCGGTCGATGGCCGCGAAATAGGCGGGCCAGTACTCCTCGCCGACGGCCTCGACCATCTCCACGCTGAGCACCACGTCGTAGTGTCCGCTGGCCTCCCGGTAGTCGCGCAACTGCACGTCGACCTGGTCGCTGAGACCCGCGGCGGCGATCCGCTCGCGGGCCTTGGCCCACTGCGCGGGTGAGATGGTGAGCGTCGTGACCTGGGCGCCGCGGGCCGCGGCGGCGATGGCGAGCTCGCCCCATCCGGTGCCGATTTCCAGCACGGTGCTGCCGGGCCGGACACCGGTCAGGTCCAGCAGCGCCTCGTTCTTGCGGCGCTGTGCGTCGGCGAGGGTGTCGCCGGGGGCGAACAAGGCGCTGGAGTAGGTCATCGTCGGGTCGAGGAACAAGGCGAAGAACTCATTGGACAGGTCGTAGTGCCGCTGGATGTTGCTGCGCGCGCCCTCGACGGTGGCCTGTTCCGCGGCCGGTGCCCGCGGCACGTACCAGCGGCGCATCGCGCGCAACGGCCCGGGCAGCAGCGCCGGCAGATGCTCGGCGAACACCGCGAACAGGCCGACGAGATCGTCGCTGTGCCAGTCCCCCGCCATGTAGCTCTCGGCGAATCCGGCCGGGCCCGCGCCGACGCGCCGGAAGAACCTGACCTCATCCCGGATCTCCAGGACCGGGGAGCCAGCGCCGCCACCTCCGTGCCTGCGGCCGTCGGGGGTGGCGATCCGCAGTGGCAGCCGCGCCGCGATCCGCCGCACGAGCATCCGGGCCACCAGGGCACGCAGTGCCCATACCGGACTGGCTGAGACGGCCGGGACGTCTGGCCCGCTCCCCCCGGCAGGCGCGGCCGGGCTGCCGCCCCCGGCGGGTGAGGCCGGCCTTCCGTCATGCGGCCATGGGACTGGGTGGATGATCGCGGACGTCACTGGACACCTTCCTGGGGCCGGTGGATGGGACGACGGACAAGCGGCTGGCGCCGGGCGAGGAGCTTGATCGCCTGCCACCGGATGAGCGCTGTCACCTGCGCGGTGACCCAGGGATAGCGGAGCGCGCAGCGCACCAGCCGCCAGGTCGTATACGGATGGCGCTGTCCCTTCACGGTGGCGACAAGCGCCGGCTCCCCGCCGAGGTCGAGGGTGACACCGAGGCGAAGGGCGCCGGTAGGTTCGGCCAGCCACATCCGGTAGCGGCCGTCCACCGGCAGGAACGGCGAGACGTAGAAGTCTTTGCTGACCTCGGCCCGGCCGCGGGCGTCCGGGTGGACCAGGTACACGTGCCGCTCACCGTAGGTGTTGTGCACCTCGGCCAGCACGGCCGCCAAAGACCCGTCCGCGGCATGGCACCAGAACACGCTGAGCGGGTTGAAGACGTGCCGCAGCACCCCGGCGTTGGCCAGCATGAGGACCTGGCCGCCCGCCAGGTCGATGCCATGCCGGGCGAGGTAGGTGTCCACGTTGGCGCGGATGCTGGCTGCGGGATCACCAAGATGGTCAGCGGCGCGAAACCGGGCCAGCGGCCGCAGCAGCCACGGCACGTCAGGCAGGTCATCGAGGTCGACCAGCCACAGGTAGCTCCCGTACTGGAAGTTCCGGAAGGGCCGCAACCGGACGTGGGTAATCTCGCAGCTGAACAGGGCCGCGCTCACCAGCGCACCCCCAGCGCGCGGGCGGCCTGGACGCCTGACCGGCATCCGTCCTCGTGGAAGCCCCAGCCGTGGTAGGCCCCGGCGTAGGCGAGCACCGGCGTGTTCAGGCCCGGCAGGCGCTGCTGGGCCGCGACGGACTCGGGAGTGTACAGCGGATGCGCATAAACCATCCGCTGCAAAACGGACTCCGTGCGCACTCGGCCAGCAGCGTTCAGGGTCACCAGGTAGTCGATCGGCTCGGTCAGCCCCTGCAGCCGGTTCAGGTGATAGCTGACATGCACGTTCGCAGCCGAGTCCGTGCAGTCACGGAGCAGGTAGTTCCAGGAGGCCCGGGCGGCCGGGGCACGCGGCAGCAGTCCCGCGTCGGTGTGCAGCAGCACCTCGCTGCTGGTGTAGCGGAAGGCCCCGAGCACCTCGCGTTCCGCCCTCGTCGGTGAGACGAGCAGCCGCAGCGCCTGATCCGGATGGGTCGCTACCACGGCTCGCGGAAACCACCGGGCACCGCCGTCGCCATCATCGATGTCGACCCCGCCGCGGGCCCGCCTGACTGCCCGGACCTGGGATCCGAGCCGGACGGACGTGAGCTGCTTGCCGATCTGATCGACGTAGCTGCGCGAACCCCCGACGACGATGCGCCAGGCGGGCGCCCCGGTCACGGTGAGCATCCCGTGGTTGGCGAGGAACTCGAACAGGTACCGGGCGGGGTAGTTCAGTGCCTCACCCGGCGCGCACGACCACACGGCGGCCACCAGCGGAACGACGAAGTGGCCGATGAAGTACGGCCGGTACCCTCCGTCGCGCAGGAATTCGCCGAGCGTCTGGGCGGGCGGGCCGGGCGAGGCGAGCAGCCTGCGCGCGTCCCGGTAGAACGACGGAATGGTCGCCAGCATCCCCAGGTAGGCCGGCCGGGCCAGGGAGCCCGCGGTCGGGAACAGCCCGAGTGGGCCGCGCGATCCGGCGTATTCCAGGCCGCAGCCGCCGCAGCGCACCGACAGGCTCATCTCGGTATCCGCGGTCGTGACCCCAAGTTCGGCGAACAGCCGGACGAGGGTGGGATAGGTGCGCTCGTTGTGCACGAGGAATCCGGTGTCGAGGGCGAGCATCCGCCCGTCGGCGGCCGGGATGTCGTGCGTGTGCGCGTGGCCGCCGAGTCGCTCGCCGGCCTCATAGAGCGTCACGTCGTAGTCCTGCTGGAGCACATAGGCGGCGGTGAGGCCCGCCACTCCCGCGCCGATCACGGCGGCCTGCGGCCTGGTGGCCTGGTAACGGCGGGACTCCGCCGTCATCGTCTGGTTCTCATTCTCATCTGCTGCAACTCTCCCCGTAGAAAACAATACTAAACTACACTAAGTTTGATAGCGAGACGATCGCCAGGAGCCTGGATGCAGCTACGTGAGGCCGCCGACACCCTCGGCGTGCACTACCAGACGGCCTACGGCTGGGTGCGGCAGGGAGTCCTGCCCGCGAGGAAGGTGGGCCGCGGCTACGACATCCAGGACAGCGATGTCCGGTCCCTGGCCGCCCAGCGGGAGCAGGGCCGCGAACCCCGCCGGCACGTCCAGGTCGGCGACTGGGCCGCTCAGGCGGATCACCTGTACTGGGAGGTCGTCCTAGGCGCGGAGACCCGGGCCCGCCGGTGGCTGGACGGCCTGGCCGACGGCGTGACCCTGCTCGACCTGTGCGAGCGAGTGCTCGCCCCGGCCCTGCGCCGGGTCGGCGACGACTGGGCGGCAGGCCGGCTGTCGATCGCGCAGGAACACCGGGCGAGCGCGATCTGCGAGCGGCTGCTCGCCGGGTACGCGCGGCAACCCCCCGGCCGGCCCCGGGGCACTGTGGTCGTGGCCACCCCACCAGGCGAACGGCACGGGCTGCCCGCCCTGATGGCGGCGACGTGCCTGCGCGAGGACCGCTGGCTGGTCCACCACCTGGCCACTGACCTGCCGGTGGCCGAGGTCACCAAGCTGGCGCTGGACGTCCGGGCCAGCCTCATCGTGTTCTCGACCACCACCCCTGACGCGGGGCGCCTCGCCGCCGACGCCGTCCGGGACATCACCACCGCCCACCCGGGGCTGGCCGTCATCGTCGGCCGGCCCGGAGACAGCCTGGACCAGCTGCCGCAACTCGCGCGGAACCCGCGCGGGCCGGCCGTGGATCAGGGCAGCCCCCGAGACCCGCGCGGCCGCCACCAATCCGGCCCGCAGGTCACGCCGCAGGAATGAGGAAACCCACCATGGCCCACTACCAGGCCACCGTCGGCTCGCAGCGTTCGGCGCTGGACACGTTCCACTACCTGGCCACCTTCAGCAACGCGGCGCAGTGGGATCCGGGTGTCCTGGCCGGCGAGCAGCTGGATCCAGGCCCGGTCCGGGTCGGCACCCGCTTCCGGCTGATCGTGCCGTTTCTGGGGCGCCGTCTTCCGCTCATCTACCAGGTGACCGAGCTCATGGCGGGCCGCACGGTTGTGCTGGATGCCACCAGCGGGCTGCTGCGGGCCACCGACCGCATCTCGGTCACTGGCGACAGCGACAGCGCGACGGTGAGCTATGCCGCCGACGTCCGGCTGCGCGGGCCGCTCCGGCTGCTCGACCTGCTGCTGAGCCGGGGATTCCGCGCCGTCGGTGACCGGGCCACGGCCGGGCTGGCCCGGGCGCTGTCAGCGGCGCCGGCCCCGGAGCAAGGCTCGTGACCCCCGCCGCCCGGGTGGTGGACGGCCTGCTTGAGGCGAGCGTGGTCGGCAGCTTCTCCCGGATCGGCCTGGCCGTCCGGTCCCGGCTGCTGCCCGAGTTCACCGCCGGCCACGCGCCGTCGCTGTTCGGGCAGGTCGTCGTCATCACCGGGGCGACTTCCGGGCTCGGCCAGGCGGCCGCCACCCAGTTGGCGCGGCGCGGTGCGGCCGTCCATTTCCTGGCCCGGGACCGGGCCCGCGCGGTCCGGGCGCAGCGCCTGATCACCACGGCGAGCGGCAACTCGACGGTCAGTTTCGGGCTGGCCGATCTGGAGGATCTCAACTCCATCCGCACCTTCGCCCGCGAGTTCACCGGCCGGCATGACCATCTCGATGTGCTCATCCACAACGCGGGCGTGATCCACCCCAGCTACCGGGCAAATGACGCCGGAGTCGAGCTCACCGTGGCTGGGCAGGTCATCGCCCCGTTCCTGCTGACCGAACTGCTGCTGCCCGCCCTGCGGGCCGCAGCTCCCGCCCGGGTCATCACGGTCTCCTCGGCAGGCATGTACACCCAGCGGCTCGACCCGCCGACCCTGGAGATGACCGAGACCGATTACCACGGCGTCACCGCCTACGCCCGGGTGAAGCGGGCCCAGGTGGCGCTCAGCCGGGAATGGGCCCGCCGGGTCGGCCCCGGCCACGTCGCCTTTCACGCCATGCATCCCGGCTGGGCCGACACGCCAGGACTGGCGGCGATGCTGCCCGGCTTCCACCGGCTCATGCGGCCGATTCTGCGCACACCCGAGCAGGGCGCGGACACGCTCGTCTGGCTCGCCGCCGCCGATCCGGCTCACTTGGGCAGCGGGCGATTCTGGCACGACCGGCGTCCCCGGTCTGAATACCGGCTGCCGCGGACCCGCGAGGCGGGCCCGGGCGTGGCCGGCCAGTTGTGGGAGAGCGTCGCTGAACTAGTACCTGCCTAGAACCTTCGGATGGGCGGGGCAAGTCTGGGTAGGGGACAGGTAGCGACGACAGGAGGACGGCGATGTTCCAGGCTGGTGACATCCGGGAATGGCGCGGCCATGACGTGGTCGACGTCGGGGATCACAAGATCGGGACCTTGGAATCGGTCTACGTGGACACCGGCACCGACGAGCCCGCGTTTGCCACCGTCACAGTCGGCCTGCCGACGCGGCACCGGCTGGTCTTCGTGCCGCTGGCCGGCGCGACCGTGGGCCCCGGGTACCTCAAGGTCACCTACGACAGGAGCCTGGTCAAGGGCGCGCCGTCGATCGAGATGGACGGGGTGCTGCCCGCTGGTGACGAAGAGGCGATCTTCAAGCACTACGACTTGGACTACCAGCCTGGCGGCGGCGGCGAACGGCGCCTCGCCCGGCGCTGAGGCCAGGACGGTTGAGACCAGGAAGCGCGCAGGCCAGGAAGATCGGAGAGGTGAGATGGCGCTGTTCCTGCTGTTGATCATTGTCGCGATCGCGCTGGGCATAGTCGGCGCGGTGGTTAAGGGCCTGATCTACGTTCTGATCATCGGCGTGATCGTGCTCCTGGCCGACATCATCCTGGTGGGCGTGCGGCTCGGCCGGAAAGGCAGGCGCCCGACCCGGTGAGACCGGCCAGT
>CAYPQM010000021.1:31992-36764 GCA_964412845.1 uncultured Streptosporangiaceae bacterium | reverse complement strand
GCAGCCGGGCCAGGGCAGCCGGGCCAGTGAGACCGACCAGATAGCGGCCCCTGCCTGAACACTCCAGACCGCGGATACGTTGTCATTCATGGGCAGGCCGACGACTCTGCGGACGGGAGCCCGATGATCACGCGGTTTAGCAGCCTCGCCCCCCGGCGGAAGATCCTCGTCGGCGCCGTCGCCCTGCTGGTGTTCGCGGGCGCCGCCACGGCGGCTGTCGCCGCCGTCAGCGCGGGCGCGAGCCAGAACGCGGCGACCGGCCAGCAGCCATCCGGTCACTACCCGGCGCAGGACCAGCCTGGGCCGGTGCTGCTGGTGCCCGGCTACGGCGGCAGCACCAGGGCACTGTCGGTGCTGGCCAGCAAGATCCGGTCCGGCGGCCGGCCAGCCACTGTGCTGCACCTGCCCGGCAACGGCACCGGCAGCCTGATCCAGGATGCCAGGGTTCTCGACACGGCCGTCACCCGTGCGCTGCGCGGCGGGGCACCGTCGGTGGACGTGATCGGCTACTCGGCGGGCGGCGTGGCCACCCTGCTGTGGGCCCGCGACGACGGCGGATACCGCAAGGCACGGCGGGTGATCACCCTTGGCTCACCGTTCCACGGTGCCTCGCTTGCCTCGGCCGCTGAGGGCTTCGACCCGGGAGCGTGCCCGGCCGCCTGCCAGCAGCTCATTCCCGGCAGCAGCCTGCTGGCCGGCCTGGCCCCGGGCACGCCAAGCGGCCTGCGCTGGCTGTCGCTGTGGACCACTGACGACCAGACCGTCGCGCCACCGGACTCGGCGCGGCTGCCCGGCGCGATCAACGTGCCGATCCAGTCGGTCTGCCCGGCCCAGCAGATCAGCCATTCCCAGCTGCCGACCAACCCGGTGGTCACCACGATGGTCCTGCAGGCCATCGGCACTGGCGCGATCAAGCGCCCGACGAGCGCCGACTGCCGCGGCTGACCCGGGCCTGGCCCGGCAGCACCAGCCAGGCCGGGGGCCAGCCGCAACCGCGCCGGGGGGCCAGCACGGGCCGCGCCGGGCCGGTCAGCTCGTGATGTCCTTCGTGGCGAAATGCGCCCAGGCCGCCCCGAGGAACACGGCCACGTAGACCGCTTGCACGGCGAACCCGCGGTCGATGTTGCGCCACAGGATCGGCTGGCGGAAGAAGTCCACCCAGGCCAGCCAGTACCGGGTCGGCAGGTAAGGGCTGACCGCATCAGCCGAGTTGAGCGTGACCAGCACCTCGCTGGTGATCAGCGCCGCGAGCGCGCCCAGGGCCGCGCCGAGGGCGGAGTCGGTGACGGTCGACAGGAACAGCGCGATCGCGCCGACCCCGAGCATGGACACCCCGATGAACGCGATCGCGCCGAGCGTCCTGATCAGGATGTCCGTGGGCGTCAGGCCGCCACCGGACAGCGAGGTCGCGGCGACACTGGACACGTTGAAGCCGCCGCCTGAACTCACCGCGACCGGCTGCGAGCCGAACAGCAGTATCCCCGTCGCGTAGGCGGTGACCGCGATCAGCACCACCGCCACCAGGACGTACACGATGAGCGCGACCAGCTTGGCCGCGAGCAACCGGCTGCGGCGGACCGGCCGGGCCAGCAGGTACCGCAGCATGCCCGAGCTCGCCTCGCCTGCGATGGAATCCCCGGCCACGACCGCGACCGCGACGGGCAGGAAGATCGGCAGCACGATCGCGAGAGCGGCGGCGGGATACAGCGATCCGCTGGACAGCACGGCCGACAGCAACGCCGGCCCCTGGCCCGGCGGCGGCGCCAGGTGGGTGACCGCGACGAACACGGCGACCAGCACCGGGAGGCCGCACAGCAGCCCGAGGCTGACCCAGCTCCTCGGCCGGCGCACCAGCTTCACCAGCTCAACCCTGATCATCTAGGTCACCACCCTCTGCCTGCCCAGCATCGCCGTCGGCGCTCCCGGGCTGGCCGGCGTCGCCGCCAGTGCGTCCGGGCCGGCCGCCGCTGTAGCCGGCGTCATCGACCCGGTCGGAACCCGAGCCGGTCACGGCCAGCACCAGATCTTCCAGCGAGCGGCGTTCCGCAGTGAACTCGGTGACCCGGACCCCGGCCGCGATAAGACGCAGGTTGATGATGGCCGGGTCCTCCGCGACCACGAACAGCGTGTCACCTTCGATCCGCTCGACCCGCCCGTCCAGCACCGCTGCGGCGCGGTCCACGTCGGGACTGCGGACCATCACCCGTCCGGTCGGCCCCCGCAACACCTCAAGATCGTCCTGCACGACGAGCCGTCCCCGGTTGATCACGCCGACCCGCGTGCACAGCAGGTCGACCTCGGCCAGTTGGTGGCTGGACAGGAAGACTGTGGTGCCGGCTTTGTTCAGCTCGATAAGCAGGTCGCGGATCTCGCGGATGCCCTGGGGATCCAGGCCGTTGGTCGGCTCGTCGAGGACCAGCAGGTGCGGGGTACGCAGCAGCGCCGCGGCCAGCCCGAGCCGCTGGCGCATGCCGAGCGAGTACTGCTTCACCGGGCGGTTGTCGATCCCGGCCAGGCCGACCTGCTCCAGCGTCTCGGCGATCCGGGCCCGGCGGGTCCGGCGGCTGCCCGCCCGGCCGGACGCGTCCAGCAGCGCCAGGTTGGCCCGGCCGGACAGATGCCCGTAAGCGGACGGTCCCTCGACCAGCGCGCCGATCTGCGGCAGCACCTCGGCGGCCCGGCCCGGCATCGGCCTGCCCATCACCTCGATCTCGCCGCTGGTCGCGTAGACCAGGCCGAGCAACATTCTGACCAGCGTCGTCTTACCGGAACCGTTCGGTCCCAGGAAGCCGTACCGGTCTCCATCGCGGACGTCCAGGTCGACATGGTCCACGGCGAGCACTGGACCGAACTGTTTGGTGAGTGACCGCGTGACTATCATCGGCGCTCCGGTCTGTACGCCTGCAAGCTGGCGCCCGCTTCCTTGAGGAGTGCCGGTGTCACGGCGCCGGCCAGGATGTATGTCTCCCGGCGGAACCCGGCGTGCAGCAGGAACACGGTGATCAGGGGCGTGCGGATCAGGACCGCGGTCCCGTGCGGCAGCGCGACCGTGGGGGCGCCGGCCCCGGTCGCGGCGGCGATTATTTGTGGCCCCACGCTGCCGCGGGGCAGCGGCAGCAGCACGAGCCGGGAGAATCCCGTGCCGTAGCTGGCCACGCCGGCCGGGCTGCCGGGGATGGTGATCCGGCGCAGGCCGGCCAGGTGCCCGGGGAACGGGGTGCGGTCATGGTCGCCATCACCGTCGCCGCTCAGGATGCGATCCACGTCGGGCAGCGCCGTCGTGGTCACGACGACCCCCGGCGCCGGTTCGGGTATCACCGTGGCGTAGGCCGGCTGGCGCTCGGTGAGCTGCAGGAAATTGGTCACCAGGACAGGCTTGGCTGACCCGCGCCCGATGATCATGACCTCAACCGGCAGGCCGGTGGCCGGATCAGCCCAGATGTCGACCGCGCCGATGGTCGTCGTCGGGTCGGCGGGCACCAGCCGCAGGCCCGCCACGTCCTTCCCGGCCACCCGCCGCGACGGCAGCCGCGACAGGTGATCCCCGGGCGACGCAGTGTCCAGCAGCCTGCGGGCCAGCGAGGGCGGCAGCAAGTCGGACGCCCGGGGCAGCCGGACCGGCTGCGCGCCGACGATGCGGGTCAGCACGTTATGCCCGTAGTCCCACAGGTAGGTCCACGGGCCTACCTGGTAGATGTCGTTCTCCCCGGTGTCAGTGACGACAGCGGTCCGCCAGTTACCGGGAGAGTAATACCAGGCGTACTGGTCAGTGGTGCCGTCAAAAAGCGTGCTGACGCCGTGGAAGTCCGGCAGTACCGGCAGCCCGAGATCCACGGTGCTCTCGGTGTATCCCTGGTAAGGCACGCTCGCCGAAGCCAGGATGCGGGCCCGCAGGGCGGCCGCGCTGATCGTCAGCTGAGGGGGCGGCAGCGCCGCGATCACCGCGGGGAGCGCGCACAGGGCGGCGACTGCGCACACCACGATGGACCACCGTCGCCGCGCCTGGCCGCTGACGACGCTCACGCATGCCTTCGCATCGCCGCAGCCACCATCATCTCACCGTACGTCGGTCCGGCGGCCGACGCGGCGGGCTACCGGTACCGATGGTGTGACGAACTCCTTACGGCTCAGACCGTCACAGCCCGGACAGGCCGGAGTCAGGCCGTCCGGTCGTTGTCTTCCTGGTGCTGGTGCGACCCGCGCTTGGCCTTCGCATCCTCGATCTGGCGGATCAGTTCCTTGCGCACCTCGATCAGCGCGTGATCGAGATCGCTGGAGGTGGAGTTGGCCACTATCGCCGGCCAGCCCGGCAGCCAGGCCTCGAAGGTGACCTTCTGTTCGGGCCCGTGGCGGTCCTTCACCGAGATCTCGAGATCGACCTGCTCGGGATCCCACGCCGCCAGATGACGCTCAATACCGGACAGAAGCCCCAGCACATGGTCGCGGTGGGCGGCGCTAAAGCCAAAACCCAGGCGCAGCCGGTCCCCCAGGATCTGTGTCGAGCCGTTCTCGGCGTCGCTCATGACTCCAGCCTCCCACAGCCCAGCTGTCCCAGGCGGCTCGGAGGCTGTTCAGGAGCATGTTGAGCAGCGCGATCTGCCGGGCGATCTTCCTGATCATCGTCCCCGCCAGTCCGGCCCGGGAGATGATGCGCCACGTCGCCGCGGTGCCTCATCGCTGCGCGACTCCCAGTTGACGACCATCCTGGTGGAGGGACGGCATGGCTGACCAACGCCCCGGAACTGAACGCGAGGCCCCCGGAACCGAACGCG
>CAYPQM010000021.1:30049-31892 GCA_964412845.1 uncultured Streptosporangiaceae bacterium | reverse complement strand
GAACGCGAGGCCCCCGGAACCGAACGCGCGAGCCTGGTCGCCTACGGGCGGCGGATGGTCGCGGACGGCCTCGTGGACGGCATGTCGGGCAACCTCAGCGTGCGCGCCGCCGACAGCGACCTCGTCGCGATCACACCGTCCGGGATCAGCTACGACGACATCCGCCCGGCCGACATCTGCCTGGTCCGGCTGACCGACGGTGGCACGGACTCCCCGGGCCGGCCATCCACCGAGACGCCGATGCACCTCGCGATCTACCGGGTCACCGGCGCCGGCGCGGTGGCGCATACGCACTCGCCTTTCGTGGTGGCCCTGTCGGCGGTCCTGGATGTGCTGCCAGCCGTGCATTACGCCATGGCCGACCTCGGCGGACCTGTGCGCGTCGCTCCCTACGCGAGGTTCGGGACGGATCAGCTAGCGGGCAACGCGGTCGCCGCGCTGGCCGACCGCACCGCCGTGATCCTGCAGAACCACGGCGCGCTGACCTACGGACGCACAATCGCGCAGGCCTACGGCCGGGCGCGGACACTCGAATGGCTCGCCCGCACCTACTGGCACGCGTGGATGGCGGCAGGCGAGGGGACGCTGAGGCTGCTCGACGAGGCCGCGCTCAACGAGGTTCGCGAGGCCACCCGCGCCATCGGCTACGGCGAAGGCGCGGCCGACGGGCCAGCCACGCCGTCCCCGGGCTGACCGACCGACGGATGAGGGCTCTTGACGCGCCTCGGCCCCGATCGCGTCCCGGTTCGCCCCTTATGTGGTCACCGAGCGGGTGAAGGGTCGAGTGGCGGCGGCAGAAACCGCGCTAGTTCGGCAGCGGTCGGGGCGGTGGCGGGGCCTCGCCTGGTTACCGACAGCGCCGCTGCTGCGTTGGCGGCGCGGACGGCAGCCTGCTCGTCCGCGCCGCCCGCCAGGGCAGCGATGAAGGTGCCGGTGTGCGCGTCGCCGGCGCCGTTCGTGTCGACCACGTCAACCGCGAAGCCGGGCACGGCGACCGGTTCGCGATCTCGACGGCCGATCAGGCAGCCGGCCGGGCCGGTGCGCACCAGCACACCTCGCCGGCCTGCCCGCCCGGCGAGCGCACGGGCCGCTTCAGCCGGGTCAGTCAGGCCGGTCAGCAGCGCGGACTCCCGGGCGTTGCAGGTGACCCAGTCACTGCGGGCCAGCACAGGGCTCGCCGCGCCGGCCGGGATGGACGCCGCGAGCGGCCCGGGATCGAAGAACACCACGATGTCATCGCCGAGCCGGCCCAGCCAGTCGAGCAGCGCATCCCGGTTGCTGGCGTGCAGCAGCCCGTACCCCGACAGGTAGACGGCATCGCGCGGCGCGGCGGTCACCCCGGCAAGGTCCTCGGCCGTGAGCGTCGCTTCCGCGCCGCGGCTGGTCAGGAACGTCCGCTCGCCCCCGGCGTCCACGATGGTGACCACGAATCCGGTGTCCAGGCCGGCCTTCGGCGGAAGCAGGATCTCGATGCCCGATGCCGCCAGGCCCGCCCGGGCCAGGCGGCCGAACGGCCCGTCGCCATGCGCCCCGCCGTAGGCCACCCGCAGCCCTCGCCTGGTGGCGGCGGCCATCACGTTGAAACCGCCCCCTGGTGTCGTCTCGGTGCGGTCAGCCAGCACATCGCCGCCGCGGTCTGGCAGCGCGGGCACGTCCAGCACCACGTCGACGACGACGTTGCCGAGGTGCAGCAACCGGTCAAACGGCCCCATCACGGATCCGGCCTCCCCCGTCCCGGCTCGCCCGGCTCCGGCCTCCCCGCCCCCGGACGGCCCGGCTCCGGACTCAGCCATCCCGGACTCAGCGATCCCGGATTCCCCCGTTCCGGTCCATGCGATCCCGG
>CAYPQM010000021.1:4084-29949 GCA_964412845.1 uncultured Streptosporangiaceae bacterium | reverse complement strand
ATCCCGGACTCAGCGATCCCGGATTCCCCCGTTCCGGTCCATGCGATCCCGGTCCCGGCGGTCCCGGCTTCCCCGGTCCCGGCTGCTGCCGCCCTGGCCTGCGCAGCGTGGGCCGACGCTCAGCCTGCTCCCGCAGCGCCAGCAGGTCCCCGGCGATCTCATCCAGGCGCAGCCCGTTGACCTGGGCGACCGTGCGGCGCGCGCTCGGCGGGAACGCGTCCACCCCGTGACAGGCCCCGCCGATCGCCCCGGCCATCGCCGCGATGGTGTCACAGTCGCCGCCGAGCGAGGCAGCGATCCGGCATGCCAGCCATGGATCATCGGGGGCGGCGGCGAGCACCGCGAAGGCGGCCGGCACCGACTCCTGCGTGGCCAGGCTGGTCCCCACCAGCGAGTACACGGTCTCGATGACCGCGTCCGTGCCGTGCCCAGGGCCGGGCCCGGAGACGAGCCCGGATACGAGCCCGATCGCCCAGGTGATCCGCGCCGCCACGTCGGCGGCCGCGACCCAGTGCCCACGCGCCGCGGCCCGGGCCGCCGCGTCGACCGCGACCTGCCCTGCCTCCGGCACCGAGGCGCCGGAGATCCCCGCGCTGACGGCGGCGGCGACGGCCGCCGCCCCGGCCAGCGCGACCCCCGTGTTGTGCGTCACCCGGCTGGCCTCGACAACACGCTCGACCAGGTTGTCCAGGTCTGCGCACGGCGTGGCGATGCCGACCGGGGTGATCCGCATGGCGGCCCCGTTGGTCACGCCGAAGCGGCCCGCCTCACCGGCATCCGCCCCGGCGAGCAGCGCCGCCAGGGCCCGCTTCGTGGATGGCCCCAGCAGGTCCAGCGAGCCGCGGGCCCGCATCGACTCCTCCCAGGCGAGCAGCCGCCGGGCCAGTTCGGCGGCGTCCAGCACGCCGCTGCCCTCGATGATCAGGTTCGCGAGCAGCACAGCCTGCTCGGTGTCGTCGGTGACGCTGCCCGCGGGCAGCCCGGCTGCGATTGGCTGGTCCGGTGGCCCCGGCTGGAACTCCGCCAGCAGGCCGCCATATCTGGCGACGATCTGCGCCCGGGGCAGCGACTGGGTCGGCATGCCGAGCGCGTCGCCCACCGCCAGCCCGTAGAGGGCGCCGGCTGCGCGCGACCCCGCAGCGGTCACTGCCGCACCATTCGCCGGGCCGGCGCCGCCCCGGCACCGGCCCGGACCCGGCGGGAGCCGGGGTGACAGTCTGTGGCGGTCACGGGCCCAGGACGTCGGCCAGGCTGACCACCTCGACCAGCGGGCCGTAGAGCCGCAGGATGTCCAGCGCCTGCCCGTGACTGACGTCGTTGACGCCGGCGCACGCGTCCGCGACGACCTGGACCGCTGCGCCAGCGTCCGCCGCCGCGAGAGCGGTGGACAGCACGCAGCAATCGGTCGACACGCCCGCCAGCACCAGCCGTCCGCCATCGCCGACCCGCGCGGCCAGTTCCGGCGTCCATTTACTGAACGTATCCGCATCCAGCGTGGCCCCAGGCTCAGCTGCGAAGTCAGCCACGAGCTCATAGATCCGCGCGTCAGGGGGCTGCAGCGCGAACGGCCACAGGTCGTAGTAGCGCCGCCACGCGCCCGTCGGAACCTCCGGCGCGATGAACCGGGTAAAGGTGACCCTCGGGCGGAACGCCTCGACCAGTTGCCGGACCGGGCCGACGATCTCGCCGAACCGGGGGGCCAGCCAGTCGCTGCCGGTCTCACCGAACACCCGCTGCATGTCGATGACGGCCAGCCAGCCCGCCGGTGACCCAGCGGGGGGCCCCGGCGACGCCGCGGTCATGCGTGCGCTGGATTCATCGGCGCTGCGGTGGTCATCGGCTCTGTGGTCATCGGCGCTGGCTCAGGCTTGCGTTGCGGCTGCGGGCGCCCGCACCGGGGCTGACTCCTGGGCCCGCACCGCCGCACTGCTGAACACCAGGGTCACCAGGAAACCGATGGCCAGCGCGACCAGCACGCCGAGGTTGGCGTACTGCCAGGCGCCCGCCTTGCCGCCGAGCCCGAACGGCTTCAGCAGGTAGCCCTGCCAGGTGAGCCAGCTCGCTGAGCCGTTCGTGACCAGCCCCCAGCCCACGACGGTGCTGACCACGATGACGGCGAGCGGAAGGGCCCGGACATCGCCGTACCGGCCGGACGGCTGGAACAGCTCAGCCTCCGCGTAGTCTTTCCGGCGCAACGCGATGTCAGCCAGCATCACGCCGCACCACGCCGCGATCGGCACGCCGAGCGTGATCAGGAACCCCTCGAACTGGGCCAGGAAGTTCTTGGCGACGAACACGACATAGATCGTGCCCAGCACCATGACCGTGCCGTCGATCAGCGCGGCGACGTACCGGGGCGTCCGCAGGCCGAGAGTCAGCAGGGCCAGGCCGGAGGAGTAGATGTCCAGCACCGACCCGCCGACCAGCCCGAGCACCGCGACGATGACGAACGGCACCAGGTACCAGGTGGGCAGCAGCGTGGTCAGCGCCCCGATCGGGTCGACGGCGATCGCACTGCTCAGCTTGGCTGAGGAGCCGGCCAGCAGCAGGCCGAACAGGAGCAGGAAGATCGGCGCCACCGAGGAGCCGAACGTCGTCCATCCGGTCACGCCGCGGCCCGACGAACGCCGCGGCAGGTAGCGCGAGTAATCCGCGGCCGCGTTCACCCAGCCCAGCCCGAAGCCGGTCATCGTGAACACCAGAGCACCGATAAACTTCTCCGCTGAACCGGACGGGATGGCCGACACCGTGTGCCAGTGGATCTTGCCGGCGACCAGGATGATGAACCCCACGGTCAGAATCGCGGTCACCACGGTGATCACGCTCTGCATTCGCATGATCAGGTCGAAGCCCATGACACCGCCAATGACGGTCAGCGCGCTCACCACGATCAGCGCGATGACCTTGGTGACGTTGCCGCCGCCCCAGCCCAGGCGCTCGAACACGGTGGCGGTGGCCAGGGTGGCCAGGATGATCAGGACGGTCTCCCAGCCGACCGTGAGCAGCCAGGAGATCGCCGCGGGCAGCTTGTTGCCGCGTACCCCGAAGGCGGCCCGGCTGAGCACCATGGTCGGTGCCGAGCCGCGCTTGCCGGCCACCGCGATGAACCCGCAGAGCAGGAAGGAGCCGATGATGCCGACCAGTCCCGCGGCGACGGCCTGCCAGAACGAGATGCCGAAGCCCAGCTCGAACGAGCCGTAACTGATGCCCAGGACGGAGACGTTGGCCGCGAACCACGGCCAGAACAGGTCGCGTGGATGGCCCTTGCGCTCGGCGTCGGTGATCACATTGATCCCGTTCGCTTCGATCTGCAGCGGACGCAATTCCGCCGCACCGGGCGCGATGGTGCCCGGCGCGCTGTGACTGTCAGCCATGGCTAACCCCTTCATGCGGGTGATGCTGGTGCGGGCCGTGCGGGATGAAAAGGGCGCGGGACCGTAGGTGCCGCAGGACCAGTGCGGTGAGCAACCCGGCACCGACCAGGACAGCCACTGTCGCGGCGGCCCGTTTCGCCAATGGCTGCGGCGGCCGTGCGGCGCTGGGGCCGGCCTGGCTGGCGAGCAGCCGCTCGACATTGCCGGCGAACTGCTCCATCAGCCGCTGGCTCACCTCGCCGATCGCGCCGGGGGCGTACTGGGCGACCGTGCCCCGGATCAGCAGATCGGCGCTGATCAGCACCCGCGCGCTGGTGCCGTCTGGTTCCACGCGGACCGCCACATGCGCGTCAGCGGTGCCGTGACCGGCCCGTTCCCGCGCGGACGCGCGCAGCGTGGCGGTGCCGGCCGCCCGGTCGGCGGCGTCAAGGCGGACGGTGCCCGCGTACACGGCATCGATCGGGCCGATCCTGAGCTGGATCTGGCCCGCGTAGGTGCCATCGGCCACCTCGCCGATCAGCCGGCTTCCCGGCAGGCACGCGGCGACCTTCCCGGCGTCCAGCAAGGCGTCGAACACCTCGGGAGCTGGGCGGCCGATGCGCAGTGCACTGGTGAGTTCCACCCGGTGCCCTAGCTGTCCATGATCGCTTTGCGCTGCGCCCCGTCCACCGGGATGTGCGCGCCGTTGATGAAGCTGGCCCGGGGCGAGGCGAGGAATGTGACCAGCGCGGCGACCTCCTCCGGCTCGCAGATCCGGCCGAACGGTATCGATGCCTCAGCCAGTTCGTGCGCCCGGTCCTGGGTCACGCCCTTGTCGCGGGCGAATGCCTTCTCCAGGGTGTCCCACCGGTCGGTGTTCACCGGGCCCGGGTTGACGGTGTTGATCCGCACCCCGTACCGGCCGTACTGCTCGGCCACGGACGAGGCGAAGTTGATGTCGGCCGCGTTCGCCACCCCGGCGGTCATCTCCCAGTAACTCGGCTTCAGCCCGTCATTACCCACCACGAGCACGATGGCGCCTTCGCCCCGCTCGCGCATGTGCCCGATGACCGCGCGCACCGAGCGGACGTAGCCCATGAACTTCAGGTTCAGGCTCATCATCCACTGCTCTTCGGTCAGGTTCTCCAGCAAGCCGCCGGGTGAGCTGCCGGCGCAGGTGACCAGGATGTCGATGACGCCGAACCGCTCCAGCACAGCATCCACGCAGCGCTGCACATCGGCAGTGACGCTCATGTCGCCGGCCAGCGGCACGACCGCCCGGCCCGTGGTGGCGGCGATCTCCTTGGCGGTGACCTCCAGCGGCTCCGCGGTGCGCGCGGTGATGGCGACATCGGCGCCTTCGCTGGCGAGGTGCTGGGCGACCTGCCGGCCGATGCCCTTGCTGGCGCCAGTGACCAAGGCCACTTTCCCGTCCAGCCGCAGATCCACCGCAGATCCCTCCCGCCCTGAGCTGGATGGTACGTGAGCAGGATGGTATACCAAATATCAGTCCGGTGGAAGAGTGCAGGTCCGGCCCAGAATCGGCCGGTTCCTCCTACTACCTGATACGACACCAGCTCCTCCCCGGACTGCCCGCGTGCCGGCCGGCCGCACCGCCGGCTCCCTAGTGAGCGCGGCGCATTAGGCCCGTCAAGCGCGCACAATGAACCGCGTTGTTGGGCAGCGCAATTAGCGCGGTCCGCTGTGCTCCCCCGGCGCGCACAGCGCACCGCACTACGCCACGCCCCCAACTGCTCACGGGACGATTCGCGTCATCGGCCCCGCTCTTCGATCAGCGCGGCGCGGTTGGCTTTGCCCAGGTGATTGCGCGGCACGGCCGGAACCTCGAAGATCTGCTTCGGGCACTTGTACCCGGCCAGGGCCATGCGCGCGTGCGCGATCAGCGCGTCCTCATCGACATGGCGGCCGGGCCGGGCGACCACCCAGGCCGTGACCTGCTCGCCCCAGCGCCGGTCCGGGACCCCGGCCACCACGGCCTCGGCGACGGAGGGGTGGCTCTCCAGCGCGACCTCGACCTCCCGGGGGTACACGTTCAGCCCGCCGGTGATGATGAGCTCCTTGATCCGGCCGCGGATCACCAGATGCCCGCTGACCTCGTCGACGCAGCCGATGTCTCCGCTGCGAAACCAGCCGTCCTCGGTGAAGGCCGCCTCGGAGGCGGCCGGGTCACCCCAGTAGCCGCCGAAGACCTGCGGACCCCGGAGCTGGATCTCGCCATCCGTGCCGGGCGCCGCCTCGCTGTCCCCGGACCAGATCCGGGCCAGCACACCGGGCAGCGGCAGGCCTACCGTGTCGCCGTGCGGGTCGCGGCCGGGGTTCGAGACGTCCAGGCCGCTCTCGGTGGTGCCGTACCGGATCACCGGCGGCCGGCCCAGCAGTTCCGGCAGCCGCCCGGCCAGCGCCGGGCTCAGCGGCGCCGATCCGCACCCGGCCAGCCGCAGCCCGCCCAGCGCCGGGCCCGGCCAGCGGCCTGGGGTTGCGGTGTCCAGCAGCGCGCGGTAGATAGTCGGGACGGCGAACAGCACGGTGGCGCCGCACGCCCGTCCCGTGTCGATCAGGTCGGCGGCGTCGAATCTCGACCGGATGTGTGCCGTTGAGCCGGCGATGAGCGTGGCGTGCACGCCCCCCAGGCCGTGCTGATGAAACAGCGGCAGCGCATGCACGAGCACATCATCCGCACTCCACCCCCAGGCCACCATGGCCGCACGGATGGATACCACCAGCTGCCGATGAGACAGCGGCACGCCCTTGGGCCGGCCCGTCGTGCCGGAGGTGTACGCGAGCACCGCCGTGTCCTGCGGCCGCGGGCGGATCGCCCGCGCCGGGCCAGCGGCCCGCGCGGGCGGCAGATCGGCCGGGGCGATCGTCAGCGGCGGGCTGGCCAGTTCGGCGAGGTGTCCCGCCGGGCCGGGATCAGCGAAGGCGATCGCGGCACCGGAGTCGGACACCAGATGCCCGAGTTCCGCGGCGGTGTAGCCAGGATTGGCCAGGACGACGACCGCGCCCGCCCGGAGCGCCCCGAGGTAGCAGCGCAGGAAACCGGGACTCGACCCGGCGGCGAGCAGCACCCGGTCGCCGGGTTCCAGCCGCCGGGCCAGCCAGCCCGCCATCCGGCCGGCGCCGTCATCCAGCTCGGCATGCGTGATGGGCTGGCCGTCGACGGTGACCGCGACCCGGTCAGGGACCCGCGCCGCCGAGGCGGCGGCGAGCTCGGGGATTGTCGCCGCTCCCAGCCGTTCGACCAGATCGTCGAGGTCCCTGTCAGCGGGTTCTCTGTCAGCGGGTTCTCTGTCGCTGCGCGTGCGTCCGCCGCGGCTGGTCCCGGCGCGGGTGTCCCCGCCGCCGGTGTCCGCGGCGTTGGCGAGGTGCGCTCGCCAGCCAGCCCGGCTCCACTCCTCAGCATTCATCAGGAGCCCGGCAGCGGATGTGACTGATGGCCCAGTTTGTGGGGGAACCCGCCCCGGCAGCAGCACCCGGCGGGCACGAACCAGCGTCCCGCACCGCCAGCGGCCAGCCGCTCATCCCGGGTCCGGCTGGATCGGCCCACGGGTCCACGCGGCGCGGTTCGCGTCCCGCTCGGCGTGCAGCCGGTCGAGCAGATCCCCGGCCGAGGTCACGGCCTTGACGCTGGCCAGAGAGCCAGCGCTGCGGGCCAGCAGGGTCTCAGCGAGGTCCGCCGCGACCTGCCCGGGATCGTCTGCTACCCGGTGCAGCAGGCCAAGCCGAAGCGCCTCGGCGGCGTCCACCCAGCGGCCGGTCAGCGTCAGTTCCATCGCGGCCCCCCGGCCGACGAGGTCGGGCAGCAGCCACGCGCCGACCGACAGGTCCCGGCCGGGTGGGCCGGCCCACCGCAGCCGGGCCGCCCGGCCGCCGATGCGCAGATCGGCGGCGGTGGCCAGTTGCGCGCCGCCGCCGACCGCCGGGCCACCGATCACCGCGATCACCGGGCCGGGCCGGGTGATCATCACCTCATAACACTCGTAGAGCAGGTCAGAGACTTCCGACCGCTGGGCGTCCGAGATGGCCAGGTCCGCGCCTGCGCAGAAGGACCGCGGATCGGTGCTGCCGAGGACCACCAGCGCCGCAGGGTCAGCGCGGAGAGCGTCCATGACGGCGCGGACCATGCCGGGATCCAGCGCGTTGCGCCGGTCCGGGCGGGCCAGGAGCAGCCGGAGGTAGCCGGCTGCGCTGCGCTCCAGCACGACGTGCGGATGCGGCATGCACAACTCCATCGAAAGGCCACCGGTCCATCGAAAGACCACCGGTCCATCGAAAGGGCCACCCGCCATGTTCCGTGAAATATGGTATACCAAATCGAGGAGCTGCCGATGTGGCAGGCGCGGCGACGCGGACACCGAGAGGACGCCGGTGAAGCCAGCCCCTTTCACGTATCACCGGACTCGCGACGTCGCGGAAACCGTCGCCTTGCTGGCCGAACTCGGTGATGAAGCGAAAATCCTGGCGGGCGGGCAGAGCCTGGTCCCGATGATGAACTTCCGGCTCGCCCGGCCCAGCGCGCTGGTCGATGTGACCCGCATCCCGGGACTGGACTACCTGCGGGCCGCCGACGACGGCCTGCATATCGGCGCCCTGACCCGGCACCGGAGCGTCGAGACCACCCGCGACCCCGCCGTGCTGGCCGGATTCGCGGTCCTGCCGCGGTCAGCCCGGTGGATCGGGCACTACCCGATCAGGGCCCGCGGCACGTTCGGGGGCAGCATCGCGCATGCCGATCCGGCCGCCGAGTGGTGCCTGCTCGCGGTGCTGCTCGACGCCAACGTTGTCTTGCACAGCCCGGACGGCCAGCGGGTGGTCCGGGCCACTGAATTCTTCGAGGGCTTCTACACCACCTCGGCGCGACCGGACGAGATGATCACCGAGGTCTGGTTCCCCCGGCCGGCCCCGCACGCCGCGGTAACCGAGTTCTCCCAGCGCCAAGGTGACTTCGCGGTGGTCGCGGCGGCTGTATCGGCTGACCTTGATGACGGCGCGTGCCGGTCGGCGCGGATCGTGCTGGGCGGGGTCGGCCCGCTGCCCTGCACCGTGGACACCCAGTCTCTCGCCGGGCAGCCGGCCACCGCGGAGACCTGGCGCGCCGCGGGCGAACTGGCCGCCGCGCAGATCGACCCGCCCGCCGACGGGCATGGCAGCAGCGAGTACCGCAAGCACCTGGCGGCAACCCTGGTGTCGCGCGCCCTCACCGAAGCCAGCAGCCAATGAGCGGCGCGGGGGCCTTCCATGATCGCGAGTGGCTGGGTCCGACATGATGCGGCTGGCTGACATCAGCGGGTCCGGCCTGGGTCCCAAGCCCGCGCCGAAGGCCGCCATCCGCTGGGTCGGCACGCGAGTGCCGCGCAAGGAGGACCGCCGAATGCTCCTCGGCCGGGGCCGGTTCACCGCCGATCTCGCCGACGCGCGCACCTTGCACGCCGCCTTCGCCCGCAGCCCGTTCGCGGCCGCCCAGATCGGGACCATCGACCTGTCCGGAGCGCTCAACACACCAGGCGTGCACGCGGCGTTCACCGCCGCCGAACTCGGCCACCCCTACCTGCTGGCCGTGCTGGAGCGGGACGAGTTCACCGCGACCAGGATGCCGCTGCTGGCCGGCGACCAGGTCCGGTTCGTGGGCGAGCCGGTCGCCGTGGTCATCGCCGATGATCCCTACCTGGCGGAGGACGCCGCCGAGGCGGTCGACGTCGAGTGGACGCCGCTGCCGGCCATCACCGACCTCGACGCGGCGCAGGCCGCCGACGCCCGCCAGGTGCACGGGGAGCTGTCCGGCAACTGCCTGGTGGACCTGCTCATGTACGACGACGACCGGCTGGAGCGGATCTTCGCGGCCGCGCCCGTGGTCGTGGACACCGTGTTCACCAGCGCACGGGTCACGGCGCTGCCGATGGAGGGCCGGGCCTGCCTGGCCAACTGGGATGAGCGGGACCAGCAGGTGGTCGTGCACGTCTCCACCCAGGTCCCGCACCAGGTCCGGTCGGGAATCGCGCAGGCGCTCGGTATCCCGGAGCGCAGCGTCCGGGTGATCGCGCCCGACGTCGGCGGCGGCTTCGGGCTCAAATGCGTGGTCGGCCGGGAAGAGGTGGTGATCGCCGGGGCCGCGATGCGGCTGCGGCAGCCGGTGAGCTGGATCGAGGACCGGCAGGAGAACCTGACCGCCTCGTTCCACGGTCACGAGCAGCGCTACGACATCCGCGCCGCGTTCGCCGATGACGGCCGCATCCTCGGGCTGGCCGCCGAGATCGACTGTGATGTCGGCGCCTACTCAGCGTTCCCGTTCACCTGCGCGGTCGAGCCGCTGATGGCGGCCAGCGAGCTGCCGGGCGTGTACAAGGTGCCTGCGTACCGGGCCCGCGGCCGGGGCATAGCGAGCAACAAGGCGCCCACCGCGCCTTACCGGGGAGTGTCGCGGCCACAGATCGTGCTGGTCATGGAGCAGTTGATGGAGCGGGCTGCTCGCGCGCTCGGCATGGATCCGCTGCAGGTGCGCCGGGTCAACATGATCAGCCCGGGCGAGTTCCCCTATACCGGCGTCACCGGCATCAGTTACGACGAGGGCAGTTACCGCGAGTCGCTGGACCTGGCCGAGCAGCGGGTCACCGCCGGCGGCTGGCCCGCGGAACGCGACCGGCTCCGCGCGGCGGGGCTGCGCGCCGGGATCGGCTACTCCTGCTTCTCCGAGCGCACCGCCTATGGCACCCCGACCATGTCGCAGCGCCGGATGCGGATGACGCCTGGTTACGACACGGCGCAGGTGCGGATGGACCCGTCCGGCGAGGTCATCGTGACCACCGGGACCTGCGGGCACGGCCAGGGCCACGAGACGACGTTCGCGCAGATCGTCGCCGACCGGCTGGGGATCCACCCCGACCAGGTGCAACTACGGCAGGGCGACACCGATCTGTCCTCCTACGGCTGGGGCACCTTCGGCAGCCGCTCCATCGTGATCGGCGGCGGCGCCGCGGGCCGGGCCGCGCAGCAGGTCGCGGACAGCTTGCGGCAGGTCGCGGCGCACCTGCTGGAGGCCAGCCCCGCGGACATCGAGCTCGCCGAGGGGTCCGCGCGGGTCCGGGGGGACGTGAACGCGGCCATCCCGATCAGCGAGCTGGCCCGGGTGGTCCATTTCCAGGCGCACACCCTGCCCGAGCCGCTGCGCTACGGGCTGGAGGCGCGGGACTCGTTCGACCCGCCCGGCACGTTCTCCAACTCCTGTCATGCCGTGCTGGTCGCGATCGACCCGGGCACCTGCGAGATCCGGCTCCGCCGCTACCTGGTGGTCGAGGACTGCGGCGTGGTGATCAACCCGCTGGTGGTGGACGGGCAGGTACGCGGCGGCGTCACCCAGGGTGTCGCCGCGGCCCTGTTCGAGCGGATCCGCTACGACAGCGACGGGCAGCCGGGCAGCGCCACCCTGATGGACTACCTGGCCCCGACGGCGGCCGAGATCTGCCCCATCGACATCGTGCACCTGGAAACCCCGTCGGCGCACAGCGAGAGCGGCGCGAAGGGAATGGGCGAAGGCGGCACCATCGGCGCCCCCGCCGCGGTGATCAACGCGATCAACGACGCCCTGTCCGACACCGGTGCCTGCTTCGGCCATATCCCGGTGCTGCCCGCCGACCTGCATGCCGTGCTCAGCCGGGGAGGCGCCGCGTGAAGGACATCCACCTCATCCGGCTGCGGGTCAACGGCCGGGAGCATGAGCTGGCGGTGGAGTCACGGCGGACGCTCGCTGACATGCTCCGCCATGACCTCGGCTACACCGGGACCCACCTGGGCTGCGAGCACGGCATCTGCGGCGCGTGCACCGTGCTGGTCGACGGCCGCCCGGCCCGCGCCTGCCTGATGTTCGGCGTACAGGCGGACGGCAGCGAGATCAGCACCGTCGAAGGGCTGGCCGACGGTGAGCAGCTATCTGACCTGCAGCAGGCGTTCAGCGATCAGCACGGCCTGCAGTGCGGGTTCTGCACGCCGGGCTTCCTCATGCTGGCCGAGGCCTACCTCGCCGACGACGACGTGACCGGGGCCGCCGACGAGCCGACCGAGGCGCAGGTGCGCGAACTGGTCGCCTCGAACCTGTGCCGGTGCACCGGCTACCAGGGGATCGTCGAGGCGGTCCTGGCCACCGCGCGGTCCCGCCGGTCGGCAGGCGGCCGGTGACCGCGATCGGCGCGCGGCTGCCGCGCAAGGAGGACCCGAGGCTGCTGCGCGGGCTCGGCCGGTTCGGCGACGACTTCACCGCGCGCGGCCAGGTCTGGGCCCGGATGGTCCGCTCCCCCATCGCGCACGGCCGGATCCGGTCGGTGGACACGACCCGCGCGCGCCGGGCCGACGGCGTGGTCGCGGCGGTCACGGCCGCCGATCTGCCCGGCGGCCTCGCGATCCCGGTCCGCCTCCACGTCCAGAACATTGACCTCAGCGATTACCTCCAGCCGATCCTCGCGGCCGGCGTGGTGCGGTACGTCGGCGAGCCGCTCGCTGTGGTACTGGCTGAGGATCCCTACGCGGCCGAGGACGCCGCCGAACTCGTGGACGTCGACATCGAGGAGGAGCCCGCGGTACTCGACGCGGCCGCGGCCGCGTCGCCCGGCTCACCTGCGCTGTACGCCGCGGGCAACGTCGCGGCCGATTTCACCCTCGGCTACGGCGACGTCGAGGCGGCGTTCGCCGGGGCGGCCCGGGTGGTGCAGATCGACGTCGAGATCGGGCGGCACAGCGGAGTGCCGCTGGAGCCGCGCACCTTGCTGGCCGACGTCGACCCGGGTACCGGCGCACTGTCGATCTTCGGCATGACCAAAGTTCCGGTGTTCAACCGGGATGTGCTCGCGGCACTGCTCGGCATCGACGAGACCCTGATCCATGTGCCTGCCGTTGACGCCGGCGGCGGGTTCGGGGTGCGCGGCGAGTTCTACCCGGAGGACTTCCTGGTGCCCTGGCTGGCCCGGACACTGCGGCGGCCGGTCAAGTGGGTGGAGGACCGCGCCGAGCACCTGGTCGCGGTGAATCACTCCCGGCAGCAGTCGCATCGCATCGCCGCCGCCTTCGACGCCGAGGGCCTGATCACCGGCCTGCGCGCCGAGATCGTGCACGACAACGGCGCCTACTGCCGCACCCACGGGATCATCGTGCCGGAGCTGACCGTGGCCATGCTGCCCGGCCCGTACCGGATCCCGGCCTACCGCGGCCGGGTCCAGGTCGTGCTCACCAGCAAGACGCCGTGCGGCACGTACCGGGCGCCGGGCCGGTTTGAGGGGACCACGGCGCGCGAGCACCTGCTCGACGTGGCCGCCGACCAGCTCGGCCTGGACCGTGTCGAACTGCGGCGGCGTAACCTGCTCGGCCCAGGTGAACTGCCCTGCCAGCGGCCGATGAGCACGCTGGGCACCGAGATGGTGCTCGACGCCGGTGACTATCCGGCGCTGCTGGCGGCCGCTGTCGCGGAGGCAGGCCGGCTGGGTTACCCGGCCGAGGTGGCCCGCGGCCGGAAAGCGGGCCGGCTGCGCGGGCTGGGTCTCGCCGCCTTCCTGGAGAAGAGCGGGCTGGGGCCGCAGGAGACCGCGGACGTGACGGTCAGCGGCACCGGCGCGGTGCACGTGTTCTCCGGCGGGACATCACTGGGCCAGGGCATCGAGACGGTGCTCGGGCAGATCGCGGCGGACGCCCTGGGCGTCGACCCGGCAGTGGTGCGCGTCGTCAACGGCGACACCGACCTGCAGCCGTTCGGCGGCGGATCCTGGGCGTCCCGGTCCACGGTGGTGGGCGGCAGCGCCGTCCACGCGGCGGCCTGCGCCGTCCGGGTCCGCGCCCGGCAGATCGCCGCCCGGATACTCGAAGCGTCGCCGGACGATCTGGCCGAGCCCGATTCGGCAGGCGGCGGCTTCCATGTGCGGGGCGATCCGGCGGCAGCGGTCACCCTGGCCGAGATCGCCCAGGCCACCGCGCCTACCAGTCAGTACCTGCGGCCCGGCGAGCCGGCCGGGCTTTCTGCCCGGCGCCGTTTCGACGTGGCGCACATGACCTACCCCTATGGGGTGCATGCCGCCGTCGTCGAGGTCGATCCCGGCACCGGCCGGGTACAGGTCCTGCGTTACCTGGTGGCCTACGAAGTGGGCCGGGCGATCAACCCGATGCTGGTCGAAGGACAGCTGCGGGGCGGGGTGGCACAGGGCATCGGCGGGGCGCTGCTGGAGGAGTTCTGCTACGACGAGGCCGGGCAGCCGCTGGCGGCCACGTTCATGGACTACCGGATGCCGACCGCCGCCGAAGTGCCGCCGATCGACGTCCTGGTGACGCAGCAGGCGCCCGCGCCGGGCAACCCGCTGGGCGTGAAGGGCGCGGGCGAGGGCGGGGTGAGCGCCGCCGGCGGCGCCATCGCCAGCGCGGTGCGCGACGCGCTCGGCCTGGCGGGCGGCGTCGGCCGGCTGCCGCTGACCCCGGCCCGGGTGCGGGCCCTCATGAGCGCGGGAGGCAACACGTGCGACCTGCCTCAATAGGGCGAGCCAAAGCCCCGGCCCCAGGGCGAGCAAGAGACCCGGCCCCGGCCGGCCCCCGGTACGTCAGCAAGACGGACATGGTGGCCGCGCTGATCCGGGAGCTGATCATCACCGGCCAGCTCACCGCCGGTGAGCAGCTCCGGCAGCGGGATCTGGCCCAGCGGTTCCAGGTCAGCCAGACACCCGTACGCGAAGCGATGCGGCGGCTGGAGTCCGAAGGGCTGGTCATCGGTGACACCCACCGTGGGTTCACGGTGGTCGAGCCGGACAGCGGCCGGATCGAGGAGAACTTCCAGATCCGGGCCGCGCTGGAATCGCTGGGCGCGTCACTGGCCGCGCCCAAGATCGACGCGGCCGGAATCAGCCGCCTGAAGGACCTGAACGATCAGATGCGAGCGCTCGACGATGACGACCCTGGCTACGCCGACCTGAACCGGGAGTTTCACTTCACGCTGTATGAGTACGCGCACAGCCCGCTGCTGCTGTCGCTGATGCGGCTGCTGTGGGCATCACTGCATGGCGGTCCCCGGGTCGCCCGTACGCACGCCGAATCCGCCCGCCAGCACGACGCGATCCTCGACGCGCTACGCGCCGGGGACGCGGCGGCCGCCGCCGCGGGGACGTACCAGCACATCATGGGCGTCAAGCACGTCACCGACCACTGACCAGGCGGCCGGCCGCGCACTCCGGCCGGCCCAGCGCCCGGCCAGCCCAGCGCCCGGCTGGCCCGTCTTCGATTCCGGGAGGCCGTCCTTGCCCACGATCACTACCGACGATGGCGTCACGCTGCATGTCGAGAGCACCGGGACCGGCCAGCCGCTGCTGTTCATCCACGAGTTCGCTGGTGACCATCGCAGCTGGGAGCCGCAGGTCAGGTTCTTCTCGGCCGGTTTTCGCTGCATCACCTACGCCGCCCGCGGGTACCTGCCGTCGGATGTCCCCGGCGACCTCGCCGCCTACTCCCAGCAGCGGGCCGCCGACGACGCGGCCGCCGTCCTCGACGGGCTCGGCATACCCGCTGCGCACGTCGTCGGCCTGTCGATGGGCGGATTCGCCGCGCTGCATTTGACGCTGCGCCATCCTGGCCGCGTGCTGTCCACGGTGGCGGCGGGCGCCGGTTACGGCGCGCAGCCGGAACGCCAGGAGGCGTTCCGCGCGGAGTCCGAGGCCATCGCGGCCGCCTTCGAGGCCGACGGGGCGCGGCAGGTCGCGCAGCGGTACGCGGTCGGCCCGGCGCGGGTGCAGTTCCAGAACAAGAACCCGCGCGGCTGGGCGGAGTTCGCGGCCGCCCTAGGCGAGCACTCGCCGGTCGGCGCCGCGCTGACCATGCGCGGTGTCCAGGCGGCCCGGCCGTCCCTGTACGCGCTGCGCGACGACCTCGCGGGGATACCGACCCCTGTGCTGATCATGGCCGGTGACGAGGACGAGGGCTGCCTGGAGACCGCGCTCATGCTCAAGCGCACCATCCCGACATCGGGCCTGGTGATATTGCCGCAGACCGGCCACACCGCCAACCTGGAGGAGCCGGACATGTTCAATGCCGCCGTGGACCGGTTCCTCGCCGCTGTCGGCCGCGGCGCCTGGCGGAGCCGCGATCCCCGCTCGCTGTCCACGTCGACAACCGGCATATCGTCCGCAACCGCGCCCCCGGCATAAGCAGTTCTGGCCGATGGTAAGCAGCCGGCTCTGCTGAGTAATCCGGCGGGGAATCCCGCGCGTCCCCTTACCAGGCAGGGGGAGTTGTAACCTCGCAGGCACTCTGCGTGCCCACGAGGTGGGGGGAGGGACCATCGTGCGCACACGCATGCTCCAATTCGCCGGGCTGCTGGCCCTGACAGCAGGCCTCGGCGTCATCGCGGCACAACTGGCAAGTGCCGCCACCGGCTCCGGATCACCGGGGGGCGCTCCCGTGTCCTCGGCCACCCAGGCGGGCTACGTGGCCTCGGGACGGGACTTCCGCTTCGCGCAGGCCGTCATCGCGGTCCCGGCCGAGGCCTGCACGGGCACGTCCCCCGCGGAGTACGTGGCCCTGCGGTCCGCTGGCGACTCAGCGGGGACGGGGCTCGCCTGCCTGTCCGGCACCTGGTGGGCCTTCGCGGCACGCTCGATCAGCCGGCTGTACGGCCCGCAGACCGACTGGGCCAGCCTGCCCGGGGTGACCCCGGGCGACGGAGTATTCGTGTCCGTGTATTTCGACCATGCGCGCAACGTGCTGCGCTTCGTGATCAGGCCGCCGTCCGTGCCCGCCAGCCACTTCTCGATGAGCGCCCCGAGCAGGGCGTATCCGCAGGCCGAAGCGCTGGCTGACTGGTCCTTGCCCGCACCGGCCAGGCCAGCGCCGGTCCCCAGCGACACCCGGGTGACCGAGTTCCAGCGGGGCCGCTTCACCACGGCCAGCGGTGCGCACGGCACGTTCAGGGGTCCGTGGAAGCTGAACGTCTATGAGATCGCCCCGGCCGGCCGCGCGCCCCAGGCTGGCCACGCGCCCCGGGCCGGCGGTCCGCCGGCGCCGGCGCCGCCGCTGTGGGCCGGCTTAGGCAGCTACCACGGCCGGGCCGGGTGGGGGGTCCGGCAGCCGCCCCCGAAGCACCCGGGGCGGCTACCCGGCCCTGAGCCGCCGCGGGGCAATGCTTGAATGAGACACATGATCCTGGTGACCGGAGCGACCGGGAAGGTCGGCTACCACCTGATGGAGGCGCTGGCTGATGTCGGCGCCGACGCCACCGCGATGGTCCGGGTGGAAGCGAAGGGGGCTGACCTGCCCGGGTCGGCGAAGCACATCGTGGCGACGTTCGATGATCCACCTCCCCCCGATGTCCTGCGGTCCTTTGACCGGGTCTTCCTGCTGAGCCCCGCGCACGAGGCCCAGGCCGCGCTGGAGATCATCTTCATTGACGCGCTGCTGGCCGCCGGCCACCAGCCGCATGTCGTGAAGGTCGCGGCCGACGGGTTCCAGGATCCAGCGTGCCCGGTGCGCTTCATGCGCAGCCACCGGCAGGTCGCTGCCCACCTGGCCGCCACCGGCCTGCCGGCCACCTACCTGGCACCGAGCGCGTATATGGAGAACCTGCTGGCCGCGACGGGCACCATCCGCGATGAAGGAACGATCTACGCCCCGGCCGGCCAGGGCGCGGCCGGCTTCATCGCCGCCAGTGATGTCGCCGACGTCGCGGCACAGGTCCTGATCAGCCCCGGCCACGAGGACACCACCTACGTGCTGACTGGACCAGAGTCGCTCAGCTACCGCGAGGTCGCCGACCGGGTGTCCGCCGTCTTCGCGCGTGAGGTCAGCTACGCCGACCTGCCGCGGGAGCGGGCCCGGGAGCAGATGCTGGCCAGCGGCCGGGCGCCGTGGCTGGTCGAGGGCAACCTTGAGGTGTTCGACTGGATCCGGCGCGGCGGCGCCGACTCGGTGACGGCGGACGTGCGCGAGGTGACCGGGCAGAACGGCCGTCCGCTGGAGGACTGGCTCAGCGAACTGCGCAGCGCTTTCCTCGGCCCGCCGACCGCCGCCAGCTAAGGTTCGCCGCTGCGTCCGGAGTTCGTGGACGCCCGGCGTTGTGGTCTCAGCCGTCTTCGTCCACGAATGCGAGCCGCTGCGGGTCATGGCGGCCTCCATGGGCTCAGGTGAGCACGCGGTCGGTGAATTTTCGCATGGCGAACCAGGCCAGCACCGCGGTGCCGCCGATCAGCGCGGTCAGGAACGCCCAGGCGGGCATGTGCCCCACCTGCGGGGTCAGCGCGGCGCGCAGCCCTTCGCTCGCATACACCATGGGATTGAGCAGCACGGCGATCTGCAGCCAGCGAACGGCGTGCAGGGCGGACCACGGGTAGTACACGCAGCCGAGCATGGTCATCGGCAGCAGCACGAGCGCGAACAGGACCTGGATCTTCTGCGGGTCGATGAGCGTGCCGAGCAGCAGCCCGCCGGACGCGGCGAGCAGCGAGCCGACCACCATGATCACCACGAACATCGGCCAGTTGCCGATGTGCACGCTGGGCGCCTGGCCCTTCGCATGGATGAGCAGCACGGCCGGGAAGACCAGCAGCCCGCCGATCAGCGCCTGCAGCCCGGCGGCGGCGATCTTCTCGACCGCGAGCAGCGGGATGGGCAGCGGAGCCAGGGCCCGGTCGGTGATGGAACGCTGCCAGGACAGCTCCATCATCAGCGGGAAGATGACCGCCATCATGCCTTGCATGATCATCGAGGAGGCGACGAGACCGGGCACCAGGATGGTGGAGAACGTGGGGCCGGCGTGGCTGGCGGCGAACAGCCCGCCGCCGCCCGCCGCGCCGATCTTCGGCATGACGTAGGCGAACACGAAGACGAACAGCAGCGGCTGGAGCAGCACGCGGATGAAGATAGACACGAAGTTCCGCCGCATCACCCGGATCTCGCGGGCCATCATCGCGACGAAGGTCTGGGCCACCGTGGGCCGCAGCGCGCGCGCTGTGACGGCTGTGGTCGTGCTCATTCGCGGTACTCCCGTCCGGTAAGGGTGAGGAAGGCGGTTTCCAGGCTGGGCCGCAACTGGGACACATCCGTGACGCCCAGCCCGGCCGATGCGCCCACGGTGACGAGCTCGCCGACCAGGCCGTCCGGCTCCCGGGCGAAGACCCGGACCTGGCCATCGGAGACCTCGACCTTGCTGACACCGTCGCGCCCCCGGAGGGAATCAACGCCCGAGGGGACGGCGCCGTCGTAGGTCACCGTGATCACGGTGTCGGCCCCGGCGGCCCCGCGCAGGCCGTCCACGGTGCCGCTGGCCAGCACCTCGCCGTGGTCGATGACGGCGACCCGGTCACACAGCTCCTCGGCCTCTTCCATGTAGTGCGTGGTGAGCAGGATCGTCTGGCCCTCGGACTGCAGTTCGCGCAGCATTTCCCAGAGGTTCACCCGGGTCTGCGGGTCCAGGCCGGCGGTCGGCTCGTCCAGGAACAGCACCTCCGGGCGGTGCACCAGGGCCCGGCAGATCATCAGCCGCTTGGCCTGCCCGCCGGACAGCTCGAAGGGGCTGGCCCCCCGGCGGTCGGTCAGGTTGAACATGTCCAGCAGCTCAGCCGCGCGGCGGCGGGCCTCGGCGCCCCTCATCCCGAAGTAGCGGCCGCGGAACTCCAGGTTCTCGAACGTGGTCAGGTCGCTGTCCAGGGTGTTGTTCTGTGAGGCCACCCCGATCCGCCGCTTCACCTCGACCGGGCGGCGGACCACATCCAGCCCGCATACCTGGGCCTGCCCGGAGGTCGGGATGACCAGGGTGGTGAGCATGCCGATGGTGGTGGACTTCCCCGCGCCGTTCGGCCCGAGCAGGCCGAAGAACTCGCCCCGGCTGATCTCCAGGTCGATGCCGCGGACCGCAGGCACGTCACCCCGGGGGCTTGCGTACGTCTTGTGCAGGTCCACCGTGCGAACTGCGGCTTCGGCAGGCGCGGTCACGGCCCCTCTCCCTTCAGGAAGGTGTCGAAACGCTCGATCAGCGCGAGCAGGTATCGCCGGATGGCGGGCTCGTCCGCCTCGTCGGCCACGTCGTAGATCCCCCAGATCTGGCCGGCCAGCGCCCGCCCGGTCTGCTGGAGCATCTGGCGTCCGGAGTCGGTGATGTGCAGGCGGACGGCGCGGCGGTCGCGGTCATCGCGCCGCCGCTCCACATAGCCGCGGCGTTCCAGGGTGTCCACCACCGTGGTCACCGTGGCGGGCGACGTCATGAGCCGCTTCGCCAGCTCGCCGGCCCGCAGCCCGTCATCGCCCATCAGCATCCGCAGCATGAAGAACCCGGCCGGGCTGATCTCGAACTCCTCCAGCAGCCGCCCCCACACCGGCGCCGACATGCGCGTCGCCGCCATGAAGAGCCGGCCGACGGGCCAGGTCGGCATGGGCCCGAGGCCGGACAGGTCCCCCATGCCCAGGTCTATGACATCCACGCTCAGATTATTAGGCAGCTGATATTCAGTTGTCAAATCTTTAGTTACCTAACGAAATCAGCCACCCAAGTCCCGGCCGCCGCTGACGTGGCCCCGCCGCCGATTGACCTTTGACGAACGTCAGCACCCAGTGCCGGCGGCCCTGACGTGGCCCGGCCACTAAGCTGCTGCCCCATGGTGCCGCCCGAGAGCCTGTCCGGCCCGCACGCGGCGACGCCTGCGGGCAAGCCGCGAGCCAGGTCGCTGGGTATCCCTTTCCGCGGGACGCCGGGCCAGTGGAACGCGATCACCGACGTGCCCGGCCTGGAAGTCGGCTACACGACCATCATCCGGGGCGACTCAGTCCGGACCGGGGTCACCGCCATCCACCCACGCGGGGCGGCCGGGGCCGCCGACCCGGTGGCGGCGGGGTTCTTCTCCCAGAACGGCAACGGCGAGATGACCGGCGTCTCGTGGATCGAGGAGTCAGGCACGTTCTCGCTGCCGATCGCCATCACCAACACCCACGCGGTCGGGATCGCGCACGCGGCGATCATCGCCTGGACGATCCGCCACCACCCGGAACTCGGCGATGACTGGTCACTGCCGGTGGCCGCGGAGACCTGGGACGGCTACCTCAACGACGTCAACGGCCATCACGTTACCGAGCAGGACGGCATCGACGCCCTGGCGGCCGCGGCGGGCGGCCCGATCGAGGAAGGGTCCGTCGGCGGCGGGACCGGCATGAACTGCTACGAATTCAAAGGCGGCTCCGGGACCGCGTCCCGGCTGGTCGACTACGCGGGCGAGACCTATACGGTCGGCGTGTTCGTGCAGGCGAACTTCGGCTCCCGCGAGGAGCTCACCCTGGCGGGCCTGCCGCTCGGCGAGATGCTGGACGGCGACAATCCCATGGCGGACAACTCCGACGTCCCCCCGGGAGCCGGCTCGGTGATCGCGATCGTCGCCACCAACGCGCCGCTGCTGCCGAACCAGTGCAAAGCACTGGCCCGCCGGGTCACCCTCGGCCTGGCCAGGACCGGCACCACCGGGTCACATTTCTCCGGTGACCTGTTCCTGGCTTTCTCCACCGCCAACCCCGGCGGGTTCAGCTCCTACACCGGCGGGGAGGACGGCAGGTACGACGCATTGCGCTTTGTCCCCTGGGGTTTCCTTAACCCCTTCTTCGCCGCCGTGGTGCAAGGGACCGAGGAAGCCGTGGCCAACGCGCTGGTCGCCAACGAGGAGATGGCCGGCCGGGACGGCCACCGCAGCCCGGCCCTGCCACGCGACCAGGTCGCCGCGCTCTTCCGCGCCCGGCACCAGCCGGGACAGCCAGACTGAACGGAGAACCGATGGAGTACCGCCTGCTCGGCAAGAGCGGATGCGCCGTTTCGGCGTTCGCCCTGGGCACCTTGACCTTCGGCAACGAGACCGACGAGGCAGGCTCTTTCGCGCAGCTTGACCGCTTTGCCGAGGACGGGGGCACGCTCGTGGACACGGCAGACGTCTACGCGGACGGCCGCTCCGAGGAGATCATCGGGCGCTGGCTGGCCCGCACACCCGGCATCCGGGAGAGCGTCGTGCTGGCCACCAAGGGCCGCTTCCCGACCGACGACAGCCCGAACGGGCACGGACTGTCCCGCCGCCACCTGGCCGCCGCGCTGGACGCGTCGCTGGGCCGGCTCGGGGTGGACACGATCGACCTCTACCAGCTGCATGCCTGGGATCCGCTGACGCCGCTGGATGAGACGCTGCGCTTCCTGGACAACGCGGTCAGGGCCGGGAAGATCCACTACGTGGGGCTGTCGAACTTCACCGGCTGGCAGCTGCAGAAGACGGTGGACACCGCGGACGCGCTGGGCCTGGCCCGGCCGGTCACCGTGCAGCCGCAGTACAACCTGCTGGCCCGCGGGATCGAATGGGAAGTGGTCCCGGCCTGCCAGTCCGAGGGTCTCGGGTTGCTGCCGTGGTCACCGCTGGCCAGTGGCTGGCTCAGCGGCAAGTACCGGCGCGACCAGCCGCCCGCCGCGGGGACCCGGGCGGCCGACAACGCCGATCAGGGCATGCGGATCTGGAATCAGCGCGGCCATCTTGAGCGGAACTGGCAGGTCCTTGACGCCGTCCGCAAGGTCGCCGAGCGGCACGGGGTGTCGATGGCGCAGGTGTCGATCGCCTGGCTGGCGGGCCGCCCGGCCGTCGCGTCGGTCATCCTCGGCGCACGCACCATGGAGCAGCTGGCGGACAACCTGGCGGCTGCCGACGTGCGCCTCAGCCCGGAGGAAACTCACCTGCTGGATGAGGCCAGCGATCCCGGCGCGCCCGATTACCCCTACGGCGAGCCCGGCCAGACCCAGCGCGAGCGCCGGGTCTCCGGCGGCCGCTTCTGACCCGGGCGGCGGGCGCCGGGCGGGCAGCTCAGCGCACCCACGCGGGCACCACCCTGGTGCCGTCGGGGGTGACGGCGCACCCGCCGCCGGGCCCCGTGGCCAGGGCGGCGCAGCCCTTTTCCGGGTCGGCGAACACGCGGCGCAGAACCCCGGCCGGCAGCACCGCGGTGTCCCCCGGGGTCATGGTGAGCGTCTCGCCGCCGAGTTCGATGGTCGCTGCGCCATCAAGCAGCGTCCAGATCTGCTCGGTGTCGAAGGCGTGCGCCGGCCCGGCCGCGCCGGCCCGCATGTCGATCCGCCAGAGGGCCTGCGCGGCGCCGCCCTGCGATGGCGAGGCGAGCGTGGTCATCGTCGCGTTGGGAGTCTCGGTCCGGCGGGTATCGGCGTGGCTGACGTAAGGCATCGGTTGAACCCCTACAATCGACAATATGGTTGTCTATATAGTGAACCTGGTTGTCGACTATGTCAACTGACCCGCCCGGCTTCGAGTTGCCGCTCCGCCTGCTGCTCGCCTTCCGGGTGCTCATCGACGGCGTCCATGCCGAGCTGGCCCGGCAGGGCCACCCGGAGCTGCGGCCCGTGCACGGCTTCGTCTTCCAGGCAATCGGCCCGGACGGGACGACCGCCGCCGAACTGGGCCGACGGCTGGGGGTGTCCAAGCAGGCCGCCGCCAAGTCGATCGACTCGCTGGAACGCCTCGGCTACGTCGAGCGCAGTGCTGACCCGCGGGACGCCAGGCGCAAGGTCGTCCGGCTCACCGCACGCGGCACCGACAGCCTGGTGCGGTCGGTTCGCATCTTCGATGAGCTGCGGGCCGGCTGGGCCGCGATCCTGGGCGAGGAAAGGCTCCGCGCGCTGGAGGCCGACCTGCGCGCCGTCACGCCGCCGGATCTCTTCCGGCTCGACATTCCCGGCTGGTTCGGCGGGTCGTAGGAGCGTGCCACGATGGGAGTCGTGAACGACATCCCGCAGGTCGTCAACGACCAGGCCGGTTCCCGCTTCATCGTGCAGGCTGACGGCGAGGTCGCGGAACTCGTCTATCAGCTGAATGGTGACCGGCTGGTGCTCATCCACACCGGCGTGCCCGAAGCGCTCGAAGGGCGCGGCCTGGGCAGCAGGCTGGCGGCCGCCGCGATCGACGAGGCCAAGCGCCGGGGCCTGACCATCGTGCCCCTGTGCCCGTTCGTCACGGGCTGGCTGGAGCGCCACCCCGACGTCGCCGCCACCGTGCCGATCGCGGGCCGGGGGTAAGCGGCATGCCCGGGGCCGAGCAGGCCGGCCGCGCGTGGCCCGAACTGCCCTACGAGTCCTGGCGGGACAGCAAGGCCACCTTGCATATGTTCACCCAGGTGCTCGGCAAGCTCCGGCTGGGCCTCGCGCCGCATGAGCCCGAGTGGATGCACGTTCCGCTGTATGTCACGGCCAGCGGCCTGACCACGGACCCGATGCCCTACCGCGGCCGGGTCATCCAGGCCGACCTGGATCTGGTCGATCATCGCTGCCGCCTGCGCGACGGCGACGGGACCGTGCTGGGATTCCCGCTGCCCGGCCGGAGCGTGGCTGAGTTCTACACCGACGTGCGCAGTGCGTTGCGCTCGCTGCACGTCGAGGTGGAGATCAACCCGAAGCCGCAGGAGGTCCCCGGCCCGGTGCCGTTCCCCGAGGATGGCCGGCGCGGCTACGACCCGCACTGGGTGCGCCGCTTCCATCACACGCTGACCAGCGTCGATCAGGTGTTCACCCGGTTCCGCGCCGGGTACCGCGGCCGGCACAGCCGGGTGCAGTTCTTCTGGGGCAGTTTCGACCTGAACTATGTCCGGTTCTCCGGCCGGGCCGTCGATCCGCCGCCTGGCGCGGGAGTGATCAGCCGCGAGGCGATGGACGCTGAGCAGTTCGCCATCGGCTTCTGGCCCGGCGATCACCGGTACCCCGCACCAGCCTTCTTCAGCTACGCCTACCCGCCGCCGGACGGCATCGAGCACACCGTGCTGCAGCCCGAAGGGGCCATGTGGCACGAGATGGGCGAGTTCCTGCTGCCCTATGACGCGATCCGCGGCCTGCCGGATCCGGCGCAGGGGCTGCTTGACTTCCTGGACTGCACCTGCCAGGCCGCCGTCAGCCTGGCCGGGTGGCAGCACAGCTGAGCACAGCTCGCTGAGTGAGCACCGGGCCCGGCGGGGCGATCCCGGTCGGGACCGCCCAGCCGGGCTCAGTGTCGGGGGTCGGCCGGGTTAGTACCAGCCGTAGCGAACCTCGTGCAGCCAGGCACCGTGCGGAGAGTAGTACCGCACCTTGATGTAGTGCAGGCCCCACCGGATCTGGGTCCGCGGGCTGGTCCGCCAGTTGCTGCCGGCGCTGGCCATCTTGCTGCCCGGCACGGCCTGCGGAATTCCGTACGCACCCGAGTAGGGATTGCTCGCGCGCGGGTTCCAGCCGCTCTCGTGCATCCACAGTCGGTTCAGGTAGCTGAACTGCCAGTTCGTCCAGCCGTGCGACTTGAGCATTGACCGGGCGATCTGCCGCGGTGTGCGGGGCTTGGCGGCGGTCATGGCTCCGGCCGCCTGCAGTGGCTGGGCGAAGGCGTCCAGGGCGACGGTGACGTGCCCGCCGGAACTGGCCGCGGCCACCGCCGGCGCGCCGGCCTGGTGAGCTTGGGCGCCTGCTGGCCCCGCTGCTGTGCCAGCGGCGACGGGGGCAGCCCCGCCTGTGCTGGCCGCAACTGTGCCGGCGGTCACCGCCGCCAGGGTCATCGCCGAGCTGGCCAATGCGGCAGCGAAGCGGGGGGATGTGCGATTGGGGGTCCTGATACGGGACAAAATGAGCCTTCGGTCGGGCGCGCGGGTGCGCGCTCGGCTTTCACTCAGGGGCGCGTGCCGGTCACCAGTCAGCAGGGGGACGGAGGCAGCGGCGTACAGACGTGACGCGGGGGCAAGGCGCCGGGCTGCGGGAGCAGCGGTCATGCACGCTGAGTGCTTGAGTTCCCCACCATGCCGAGAGCCCGGCCGCTGGGTGACCCGAATAGGGATATTCAGGTATTAAGCGCCTTAGACACGTACAGTTTATGGGCTAATCGTGCGAATCCGTGCATCGCGGGCGTCCATGGAACACCGGGGCGGCCTGCTCGCGGGCCGCCCCGGGCCAGGTCAGCGCTTGCTGGAGCGGCTGCGGATGACGGGCAGGGCCTCCGGCGCGCAGGCCACGACGGCGGCGATGAGCCCGACGAACGCCCCGAAGCTCCAGCCGACCCCGCCGCCGAAACCACCGGGCATGAAGATGAACGCGATGAGCACGAGCAGCAGGTTGAGGCCCGTGGCCGCGAGCAGCAACTGCTCACGGGCGAGCGGGAGGCTGAACGGCAGCTCCGCGAAACCAGCCTCCAGGACCAAGAACGCGATGATCGCCAGGGCCAGGATGAGCACGATGAAGAGGTAGCCGTGCGCGCTCAGCGCGTCGGCGGAGACGTTGCCGAAGCCCGTGTTCAGGCTGAACCAGGGCAGGAACAGCGAGATGAAGAGCACCAGCGTGGCGATCCCGGTGATCCGGTCGGCCTGGGACCAGCGGCTGGCGTCAAGGTTGAACGACGGACCTCCCGCACCGGTACCCGGACCTGGCATGCCTGGTCCCGGCGGCCCGCCCCACCCGGGCTGCCCACCCGGGCCAGCCGGCATTCCTGGGCCAGCCGGCATTCCTGGGCCAGCCGG
>CAYPQM010000021.1:0-3984 GCA_964412845.1 uncultured Streptosporangiaceae bacterium | reverse complement strand
GGGCCAGCCGGCATTCCTGGGCCAGCCGGCATTCCTGGGCCAGCCGGGCCGCCCCACCCCGGCTGTCCGCCCGGATCAGCCGGCCCGCCCGGGCCACCCTGCATGCCCGGACCCGGCGGGCCGCCCCACCCGGGCTGTCCGCCCGGGTCAGCCGGCCCGCCCGGATCGGCCGTTGCGTCGGCCCCGGCCCAGACGGATGTCCCGGTGCCGGGGACCGGATTGGGCGACAGCGGCGCACCGCACCGGTTACACGCCACCGACCCCTCGGGAACGGTGTTACCGCATTGAGTACAGGTCATGCTGTCCGCCTCCTGGGTGGCCGGAGCGTAGCCCCAAGCCTTCCTGATTTTGCTGCCCTGATTTTGCTGCCCTGATTTGCTGCCCTGATTTGCTGCATTGTGCCGTGGCGAGCTGCCCCGTATGCCGGGTCTCCCACTCGTAGCCGGGCAAACAGCCAGCGGCAGGACACCGCCGAGGGACGGGCGCACAGTCATCTTTGCGGGTTGTCCGGGATTTTTCGGGAGAAACCCCGGTTCGCTTCCGAGCTGCGGACAGGCGGGTCCGGTCAGCCCAGCGCTGGGATGATCGCGCTGCCATAGGCGGCCAGGGTTTCCGCTGGCTGGTCGTGCATCAGGTAGATGGCGAACTGGTCGGCGCCGATCCCGGCCAGCTCGTGCAGCCGCTCGATGTGCGCGGCCGCCGGGCCGAGCAGGCAGAACCGGTCCACGATTACATCGGGCACGAAGTCGGTGGACGGGTTGCCCGCCCGGCCGTGGTGCGAGTAGTCATAGCCTTCGCGCCCCCTGATGTAGTCAGTGAGGGCGTGCGGGACGGGCCCGTTCTCGCCGTACCGGGCGACCAGGTCGGCGACATGATTGCCGACCATTCCGCCGAACCAGCGCAACTGGTCCCGCTGGTGGGCCAGGTCCGTGCCGACGTAGGCGGGGGCCGCGACGCACACCGTGATCGCGGCCGGGTCACGGCCAGCGGCCCGCGCGGCCTCCCGGACCGAGCCGACGGTCCACCGGGCAATATCCGGATCGGCCGTCTGCAGGATGAATCCGTCGGCCTGCTCGCCGACGAGTTTCAGCGCTTTCGGGCCGTAGGCCGCCATCCAGATCTCCAGCTTGCCGTCGCGCACCCAGGGGATGCGCAGCAGGCTGCCGTGGTGCATGACCTCGCGCCCCTCGGCCAGTTCCTTGATCACGTGCATCGCCCCGGAGATCGTGGCCAGGCTCTCAGGTTTCTGCCCGATCACCCGCCTGGCCGAGTCGCCGCGGCCGATCCCGCACACGGTCCGGTTGCCGAACATGTCGTTCAGCGTGGCAAACAGCGAGGCGGTCACCGACCAGTCCCTGGTACCCGGATTGGTGACCATGGTCCCCACCGTCAGGTTCGACGTGGCCGCCAGGATCTGGGAGAAAATGACGTACGGCTCCTGCCACAGCACGTGCGAGTCAAAGGTCCAGCCATACCGGAACCCCAGATCCTCGGCCGCGCGCATCCGGTCGATCACGGTGCGGGCGGGCGGATCGGTCTGCAGGACAACGCCGAAATCCATGCTTCCCCCTAGCTCAGGCACGCAGGTCAGCTCAGGTCGTGGATCAGCTCAGATACTGGATCAGCTCAGGTACTGGCACAGCTGCCGGTCCAGGAAGCGGCCGTGGCCGGTGACTCCGTGGTACTCGCCAGCGTCGATCACGACCTGTCCCCTGGACAGCACGGTCTGCACCTGGCCGGTGATCGCCAGGCCCTCATACGCCGAGTAGTCCACGTTCATGTGGTGCGTGGCAGCGGACAGCGTCTGGGTGGCATGCGGATCGTAGATCACGATGTCGGCGTCCGAGCCTGGCGCGATGACGCCCTTGCGCGGGTAGAGCCCGAACATCCTGGCTGGCGTGGTGGCGGCCACCTCCACCCAGCGGGCCAGCGACAGTTCCCCGGCGGCCACCCCCTGGTGCAGCAGGTCCATCCGGTGCTCCACGCCCGGTATCCCGTTGGGGATCTTCGAGAAGTCGCCGCGGCCCATTTCCTTCTGCTCGGCAAAACAGAACGGGCAGTGGTCGGTGGAGACCACGGACAGGTCGTTGGTCCGCAGCCCCCGCCACAATGATCCCTGGTGCTCCCGTGGCCGCAGTGGCGGCGACGCCACGTACTTGGCGCCCTCGAAATCCGGCCGGGCCAGATCATCCAGGGACAGGTACAGGTACTGCGGGCAGGTCTCGGCGAACACGTTCTGGCCGGTGTCGCGGGCGGCGGTGACCGCGTCCAGTGCTTGCGCCGCCGATAGATGCACAACGTACAGCGGTGCCCCAGTCACCTTGGCCAGCGTGATGGCCCGGCCAGTGGCCTCGGCTTCCAGCTCCGGCGGGCGGGTCAGGCCGTGCTGCACGGGATCTGTGCGGCCCTCCGCCAGCGCCCGGGCGACGAGCTGGTCGATCGCGATGCCGTTCTCCGCGTGCATCATGATCAGGGCGCCGGTGTCGGCCGCCTTGTGCATGGCGCGCAGGATCTCCCCGTCGGTCGCGTAGAACACGCCCGGATAGGCCATGAACATCTTGAAGCTGTTCACGCCCGCGCCGATGCAGGATTCCATTTCCTTCAGGGTCGTGTCGTTGACATCGGAAACGATCATGTGGAAGCCGTAGTCGACCACGCAGTTGCCATCGGCCTTGGCGTGCCACTTGTCCAGTGTGGCCAGCAGCGACGTCCCCTTGACCTGCACCGCGAAGTCGACGATCGTCGTTGTGCCGCCCCACGCCGCGGCCCGGGTCCCGGTCTCGAACGTGTCCGCGGAGAACGTCCCGCCGAACGGCATCTCCATATGGGTATGCACATCGATGCCGCCGGGCAGCACATAGCGCCCCGACGCGTCGAACCCCCGGTCCGCCGACGCGGCCCAGTCCCTGGCCTCGTCCGTGTCCGGCGCCGCCAGCCCGGTGATCCGCTCCCCATCCACCAGCACATCCGCCGCCACCCCGCCACTGGCCGTGACAACCGTGCCGCCACTGATCACGATCCGCATCGCTGGGTCCTCCTCTTAGAATTCACGGCCGACAAAGTCCGGACCTGCACCAGGCGCTGGCGGGCCCGGGGCGGCCCAGCGCGTAAAAGCGCCGCAGGCGCAGCGCAGGGCCGCCCCAGCCCGCCAGCGCCCTCACCGCCAGCGCCCTCACCGCCAGCGCCCGGCCCGCCAGCGCCCCTCACGGCTGGGCGAGCGTGCCGTACTGATCGGGCCGCCGGTCCCGGTAGAACTGCCACAGGTCCCTGACCTCCTGGAGCACGCCCATGTCCAGGTCGCGGACCAGCACCGCGTCCTGCGTGTCGGCCGCGGCCTCGCCGACCAGCTGGCCGCGCGGATCCGCGAAGTAGGACTGCCCGTAGAACTCGTTGTCCCCCAGCGGTTCCACGCCGACCCGGTTGATCGCGCCCACGTAGTACTCGTTGGCCACCGCGGCCGCCGGCTGCTCCAGCCGCCACAGGTACTGGGACAGGCCCCGGCTGGTGGCCGACGGGTTGAACACGATCCGCGCACCGGCCAGGCCCAGCGCGCGCCAGCCCTCCGGGAAGTGCCGGTCGTAGCAGATGTACACGCCGATCCGGCCGACGGCTGTGTCGAACACCGGGTAGCCCAGATTCCCCGGCCGGAAGTAGAACTTCTCCCAGAACCCCTTGACCTGCGGCAAGTGGGTTTTCCGGTACTTGCCCAGGTAACGCCCGTCGGCGTCGATCACCGCCGCCGTGTTGTAGTAGAGACCTGGCTGCTCCTCTTCGTACATGGGCACCACGAGCACCACGGAGTGCCGTTTGGCCAGCTCGCACATGAGTTGGGTGGTCGGCCCGTCAGGTATCGCCTCGGTGTAGGAGTAGTAGTCGGCGTCCTGCACCTGGCAGAAGTACGGGCCGTAGAACAGCTCCTGCAGGCAGACCACGGCAGCACCCGCTGAGGCCGCGCGGCCGATCGCGTCGACCGACGCACGGATC
>CAYPQM010000020.1:0-51810 GCA_964412845.1 uncultured Streptosporangiaceae bacterium | reverse complement strand
GGTTGCTGGAGTACCTGGTAGACCGGATGCTCACCGGTTATGAGCAGGATGACGATGTGACCGTACTGGTAGTGCACGTACCACGGCGTGATGGGCCGCCGCCGCCTCGCGCGGCCGGTGCCGTGATCCCCGTGGCTCGGAGGGGTAAGGCATGAGAGAGACAACAACGATGCCAAAGTGGGCCAGGTGGTGAGGGGCCCGGCGGTACCGCGGGGCCCGTCAGCGGTACGAGCTACCCGTCGACTCCGCCTAAGGTGGTGGACGGGAGTAAGGCCATTCGCGACTGCGGCATACCGCGGTGCGGGCTCTGCTTCTGACGCGGTCCTAACAGCGGGGTATGCGCAGTAGGGTCCATTTCCCGCTCACATACGCAGGGAGAGGTGTCTGTGTCGCCTGCCAGTTCGGCTAGTCATCGGTCGTTTGCGGCTCGGCAGGCCGCCGTTCAGCGAAGGAAGGGGTGACCGCGGTGGCAAGCGCTGCAGGCTCCGCAGCGCGGAGGCAGCCAAGGCCGGAAGGCCGGGGCGGGCATGTGCCAGCGCAGCAGGCCTCCGGGGGCGCGGGATCAGGGGAGACGGGTGGCCCTCGGTCGGACAGGGCGGTGACGCTCGTGGACGGAGATGCCACATCAGGTGGGCGCGAGGCGCAGCAGTCGGCTGGGCGCCGCAAGGGCTCGAGGCCGGGTGGCCGCCAGGGCGCGCAGTCCGGTGGCCCGGGCGGGCCGAAGAAGGGCTCAGGTGACGTGAAGTCCCCGCAGGATGCCCAGTCCGCAGAGGACCTGGGCGAGGCCGTCGTGGCCGGTGAAACGGCAGACCTGGCCGGTGTGCCGGATCTGGACGCCGACGTCGGCCTGGACGCTGAGGTTGGCCCAATCGATGCTGATCTGGCCGACGAGGGCCTGGATGCGGCCGAGTTGGACGACTTCGTCGACATCGTCGCCGTGGAGTTGGACGTCGAGGTGGATGTCGTCGTCGTGGCTGACGAAGACCTGGCCGACGACGACGATGCCGAGCCGGAGGTGGCCGTCGCCGCTGGCCCGGGTGCTGACGTGGCTGAAAAGGGACCGCAGGCGGCAGAACCAGCCGCGGCGGCCGGCCAGGGTGTCCGCTCGGTCAAGGCAGGCGGCAGCGACAGCGAGGAAGAGGCGTTCGTCTACGGGGACGACGATGATGACCTGCCGGCCGCGCAAGTCGCGTCCGCGGGGGCCACGGCCGACCCGGTCAAGGACTACCTGAAGCAGATCGGCAAAGTGCCGCTGCTCAACGCGGAGCAGGAAGTCGAGCTCGCGAAGCGGATCGAGGCCGGGCTGTTCGCCGAGGAAAAGCTCGCCGAGGGCCCCGGCGGCCTGCGGGCCGAAGCCCGTCAGGACATGGAATGGATCGCCGACGACGGCCGGCGGGCCAAGAACCACCTGCTGGAGGCGAACCTGCGGCTCGTGGTGTCGCTGGCCAAGCGGTACACCGGACGCGGGATGCTTTTCCTCGACCTCATCCAGGAAGGCAACCTCGGCCTGATCCGGGCGGTCGAGAAGTTCGACTACACCAAGGGTTACAAGTTCTCCACGTACGCCACCTGGTGGATCAGGCAGGCGATCACCCGGGCCATGGCCGACCAGGCCCGGACGATCCGCATCCCGGTGCACATGGTCGAGGTCATCAACAAGCTGGCCCGGGTGCAGCGGCAGATGCTGCAGGACCTCGGCCGGGAGCCTACTCCGGAGGAACTTGCCGCTGAGCTGGACATGACCCCGGAGAAGGTCATCGAGGTGCAGAAGTACGGCCGGGAGCCGATCTCGCTGCACACCCCGCTCGGTGAGGACGGCGACAGCGAGTTCGGTGACCTGATCGAGGACTCCGAGGCGATCCAGCCCGGCGAGGCGGTCAGCTTCACCCTGCTGCAGGAGCAACTGCACTCGGTGCTGGACACGCTGTCCGAACGCGAGGCCGGAGTGGTTTCCATGCGGTTCGGCCTGACCGACGGGCAGCCTAAGACGCTTGACGAGATCGGCAAGGTCTACGGGGTCACCAGGGAGCGGATCCGCCAGATCGAGTCGAAGACCATGTCCAAGCTCCGCCACCCGTCGCGCTCCCAGGTGCTCCGCGACTACCTCGACTAGAGCACTCTGGGCTGAGCGCTGCGGGTCAGCCCTTGAAACCCTTGAAAGCTAAGGCAGCCCGGCCGCGTCCTGAGGACGTGGCCGGGCTGCCGTTAAGCGATGCTGAGCCGTTCCTGGGCCGCAGAAAACTCTTCGGTTGCCTATCGCTGCGACGCTGCAGCCCTGGCGGCCGCCTGCCGGGAGCACCCGGCGGACGGATCAGCCTTCGCGCTGCGCGCCTGCGCTTGGCGAAAGCCGTTCTGTCTCATCCTGGATCTCCACGGCGATCTTGGCGAGCGCCTCGGCGTGCTGCCGGCCGTGGTGAGCACAGAAAAGCAACTCCCCGGAACCGGGGAGCACAACGCGTACGTACGCCTGGGCGCCGCACCGGTCGCATACGTCTCTGGCGGTCAGCGGCTTACTTGGCGCTAGAGCTCCGGCCATGTCGCCTCCCTCGCGTCGTGCCACCGGCTCATGTGTCCGGCTGGCTCACTCTCTCCTGTTACACAACACTGTGCCAGGCGCATCCGTTCCCGTGTCAATGCCGCGTACGCCGAGAGCGAACGCCGCTCCTGCTTACGAGGCATCTTCTCCTGTCGCCTACTCTAGCGTGCACGTTGTCCCAGGTCGCCGGGTATGTCCCCGGCGTGGCTCCGCCGAGCACCCGCGGCGGGCGGCTAGTCTGCGGTCAGGCCGACCGCGGGCGGGCCGCCCGCGACCAGAATGACGACCAGAATGAGGAGAGCTTTCGTGACTGCCGTCCGCGCCGAAACTGCCGGGCTACGAGCGCCTGCGGCGCCGATTGCGGGTGCGGCAGCCGCCAAGCGGGCGCATGCGGTGGACGGCTACACCGCGCGCCACCTGTCCGTGCTGGAGGGCCTGGAGGCGGTCCGCAAGCGCCCAGGCATGTACATCGGGTCCACCGATGACCGCGGCCTGATGCACTGCCTGTGGGAGATCTTCGACAACTCGGTGGATGAGGCGCTGGCCGGTCACTGTACCGAGATCGAGATAGTGCTTCATGCCGACTCATCGGCGGAAGTGCGCGACAACGGCCGGGGCATCCCGGTGGACGTGGAGCCGAAGACCGGCCTGACCGGCATCGAGCTCGTGATGACCAGGTTGCATGCCGGGGGGAAGTTCGGCGGCGGGTCCTACACCGCCTCGGGCGGCCTGCACGGTGTCGGGGCCTCAGTGGTGAACGCGCTGTCCGCCCGGCTCGACGTGCAGGTGGACCGGGAAGGGTACGAGTGGATCGCGTCCTTCCGGCGGGGCGTCCCGGGAGAGTTCGCCGGACCTGGCCCGGCGGCTTCCTTCATCGCCCGGCCCGGGCTGCGCAAGGCGCGCAAGGTGGCCAGGAAGGTGACCGGCACCAGGACCCGGTTCTGGCCTGACCGCCAGGTGTTCGTCCAGGACGCCGACTGGAGCTTCAAGGCGCTGCTGCAGCGCGCGCGGCAGACCGCCTACCTCGTCCCCGGGCTGACGATCCGGATCAAGGACGACCGGCTGACCGCCGCCCGCCCAGGCCTGGCCGAGGACCGGCCCGGGGAGCTGGATGACGGTGCGCCGGCCGAGCCCGGCGGCCCGCGCGAGGAGGAATTCAGGTTCGACGGCGGGATCAGCGAGTTCTGCACCCACCTGGCTCCCGGGGAACCTGTGACTGAGGTGATCCGGCTGACCGGCTCCGGTCATTTCAAGGAGACCGTGCCGGTTCTGGACGACCAGGGCCACATGACGCCGGCTGAGGTGGAACGGGAACTCGCGGTCGATGTGGCGCTGCGGTGGGGGACCGGGTACGAGACGGTGACCATGTCGTTCGTGAACGTGATCGCCACGCCGAAGGGCGGGACGCACGTCGCCGGCTTCGAGCGGGCCCTGGGCAAGACACTGAATGAGCAATTGCGAGCGGCCCGGCTGCTGAAGAACGGCGACGAGCCGGTGACCAAGGAAGACGTGCTGGAAGGACTGACCGCAGTCATCGGCGTGCGGCTGGCGGAACCTCAGTTCGAGGGGCAGACCAAGGAGATCCTCGGCACCCCGGCCGCCTCCAGGATCGTGGCGGAGGTGGTCGCCGCGGAACTGCGGGCCGTGTTCGAGGCGCCGAAGCGCGGCACCAAGCAGCAGACGCGGGCCCTGCTGGAGAAGGTGGCCTCGGCCGCGAAAACGCGGATCGCGGCCCGTGAGCACCGGGACAACCAGCGCCGGAAATCAGCGATCGCCAACTCCGCGCTGCCCGCCAAACTGGTGGACTGCCGCAGCGCGGATGACCGCAGCGAGCTGTTCATCGTCGAGGGCGATTCCGCTCTCGGCACGGCCAAGATGGCCAGGGATTCCGAGTTCCAGGCGCTGCTGCCGATCCGCGGCAAGATCCTCAACGTGCAGAAGGCATCGCTGGCGGACATGCTCAAGAATGCCGAGTGCGCGGCCATCATCCAGGTCATCGGGGCAGGCTCGGGCGGGTCGTTCGACCTGGATTCGGCCAGGTACCAGCGGATCATCTTCATGTCCGACGCTGACGTGGATGGCGCGCACATCAGGTGCCTGCTGCTCACCCTGTTCCACCGCTACCTGCGCCCGATGCTGGACGCTGGCCGGGTATTCGCGGCGGTGCCGCCGCTGCACCGGATCGAGCTGTCCAAGCCCCGCAAGGGGCAGGAGAAGTACCGGTACACCTACTCCGACAGCGAACTGCACCGCACGCTGCTGGAGCTGGAACGCAAGGGGCAGCGCTGGAAAGAGCCCCTGCAGCGCTACAAGGGCCTGGGCGAGATGGACGCGTCCCAGCTCGCGGAGACCACCATGGACCCGCTTCATCGCACCCTGCGTCGGATCCGGATCGAGGACGCCGCCGCAGCCGTGACCATATTCGACCTCCTGATGGGCACCGAAGTAGCCCCCCGCCGCGACTTCATTGTCGGCGGCGCGGCGGAGCTGGATATTTCCCGCATCGACGCGTGAGGGGCTGGCCGGGGGTCCGGGGGTTGCCCCCGGGCTGGCCGAGCATTGTCGGCGGCGCGGCGGAGCTGGATATTTCCCGCATCGACGCCGGGGCGCGCTTCGCGGGCTAGCCGCGTCCCGGGCCGGCCAGCACGTTGTGGAGCGCCGCCACGGCCCCGGACACCGTCATCATCCGGTCCAGTTCCTCATCGCTGAGGTCGATGGTGATGTCGTATCGCTGCTCAACCTGCGTGAGGAGCCAGGTCAGCTCCAGGGAACCGATCCGCTCGCCGACCTCCTCGGCCTGGCGGTCACCGAGCGTGGCCAGCATGGCGATGACCTCAGCGCGGCCGGGTGCGTCCGGCATGTGGCGGGCTCCTTTCCGCAGCGTCATCTGGTGCCCGCCTGGGCGCGCAGGACGGCCCGATCACGGACGATCTTGCCGGTGGCTGTCCGGGGCAGCTGGCGGAGCACCCGCATGATCCGGGGCCGCTTGTAGGCGGCGAGCTGCTCGGTCAGCGCCGCTTCCACCCCGGCGACCGAGCCACCCTCATCCAGTACCAGGTACGCCTCAATCGCGTCGCCGAACACCACGACCGCGCTGGCCACGCCGGGTGCCAGGCACAGTGCCTGCTCGACCTCGGTGAGGTCCACCTTGAGGCCGCCGATGGACACCTGCGAATCGAGCCGGCCGAGAATCGTGACCAGCCCGGTCGCGGGATCGATGGCCGCCGCGTCCCTGGTATGCAGCCAGCCGCTGCTCCAGCGGGCGGGATCGACCAGCCCGACATAGGGCGATGCGGCCATCTTGACCAGCAGCTCACCGTCGCGCACCGCCACGGCGATCCCCGGCGCGGGAGCGACCGCCGGACGGTGCAGCCCGGACAGGTCGGTGGCGATCACCCCGAGCTCCGTCATCCCGTACATGGAGCCAAGCGGCACCTGGTAAGCCCGGGTGAAGGCCTCCGGCACGCCGGGCCTGGTCAGCTCGCCCGCGACTACCATCCGGGTCAGCTGAGGGAGCGGCGGGCCGCCGGCCGCGGCGGTCAGTAGCTCGGCGTGGAATGGCACTCCGAGGATCATGGTCGGCTCGGTGGCTTCGGCGACAGCGGTACGGATGCCGTCCGCGGTGAGCCGGCTCGCGAAGGCGAGCTGCACGCCAGCGTGCAGGCTGTGCAGCAACCCCCCGACCAGGCCGAGCACATGCACAATCGAGGCGAGCAGGACGATCCGCTCACCGCGCCCCGGATACTCGCTGAGCTGCGCGTACCGGTCAAGCTCCGACAGCAGGTCGGCGGCGGTCCGTGCGATCACCTTGGACGGCCCCGTCGACCCGGAGCTGAGCTGGATGAGAGCGTGCGGCGTGCTCGCGGGCCGTCCGCCAGGCTGCCGGGCCACCTCGGTCACCACCTCCGCGTATCCGCTCATGGGCGGCCCGCTGAGCTGCGCTGCCGTGACGGTGACCTGTGGCGCCAGACGGCTCAGCGCCCGGTCGACCTCACCGCGGGCCAGCCGGTGATCGAGCAGGGTGACCTGGGCCCCCAGCCGCCACGCGGCAAGCAACGCGGCCACATAGCCGAGGGAGGGGGGCAGCGCCAATAAGGCGGTCCGGCCGGCCGCCAGCCCGGCGCCGGCCAGCATGTCCTGCTGCTGGCCGACCAGCCCGCGCAGTTCCCGCCGGGTAACCGGGCGGCCCATGCTCAGGCACACCCCGGCATCATCGCCAGCGAGAAGGGCTTCGTCGACCCATTCCGCGGGCGGGGCGGATATGGCTTCGGAGGTCCCGGTGAGGAGGCGGTCAGTCATCCGTCATCATTGGCTGAGCCCGGCTTTTCTTCGGTCCTGGTGCTTTCGCCGAGAGGGTCGCACACGCCGGGATGACGGTCAAGACGGCGCCGCTCACCACGCGGCCACGGGGAGGTGGCTGAAGCCGCGGTGGACGAGGCCGCGGCGGCGCGGCGGGCCGGCCAGCCGGAGAGCCGGGAACCGCTCAAGCAGCGCTGGGAAGAACGTGGCCGCCTCAAGCCGGGCGAGCAACGCGCCGAGGCAGTAGTGGATGCCTCCGCCGAACGACAGCACCGTGGTGCCGGTTCTGCCGATATCGAACGAGTCGGCCGAGGGGAAGCGCGCGGGATCCCGGTTGGCCGCCCCCAGCATCGCGATGACCAGGCCATCTCTGGGCACGGGCACGCCGCCGATGGTGGTGTCGGTGCTGGCCACCCGGCTGATGAACTGGACCGGCGCGTCATAGCGGAGCACTTCGTCGACCGTGCCGGCCTGCAGCCGGGGGTCGACCCGGAGCGCTTGGGCCTGGTCGGGATGGGCCAGCAGGGCAGCGGTGCCGTTGGTCAGCAGATTGATCATCGTGTCCACGCCGGCCATGAAAACGAACGTCAGCGTCTCAAGCAGCTCGTCCTCGGTGAGCGCGTCGGCGGCTGGCCCGGTGCTCGCGGTGCGGGCTGCGAGCAGCGCGGTGGCAAGATCGTCGCGTGGTGCGCGCCTGCGCGCCGCGACCAGCTCGGTGAAATATTCGCGCAGGTCGACGGCTCCCCGGTCGGCGGCGGCCAGCTGGTCAGGGCCGGCTGACAACTCGGCCACCGCGAGCACGGCAGACATGGACGCCTGCAGCGCGACCCAGTCGGAGGAGGGAACACCCACCAGCGTCCCGATCACGGAGACCGGCAGCGAGGAGCCCAGCACTTCCCGCAGGTCGACCGCGCTTCCCGCGGCGCCCCCTTCCGCGATGAGATCCAGTACCCGGCCGGTCAGCCGCTCGACATCGGCGCGCATATTGCTCACCTGGTGCGGCGTGAACGAGGCGCTGACCAGGCGGCGCAGCCTGGTGTGGTCAGGTGGGTCGCGGAACTGCATCGCCCCGGCGGTGGTGACCATGGCAGGCCGGTCCCGCCACCCGGGCCTGACCCGGTCCCGCCACTCGGGACTCTGCGCGCGGAAGGCGGGGTCACGGGTGATGGTCGCGCAATCCTCGTACCGGGTCACGAAGACGGCACCGGATGGGGCCTGGTGCGCGGGCGCCAGCACTCTCAATCGCGCGTACAGCGGGTACGGATCGCTGATGGCCTCCACCGAAAACAGGGCTCTCAGCAAGGCATCAGCCTCATCCTGATGCCCTTTCCCCGCCCTTTCCTGACCGCCCATTTAGTTGCCCCTCCCGCCCCAGGGTGCGCGTCTATCGTAGGCGTGCCAGGCCATTACCACCAGCCCCAATTTCGGGTACTGGCGCGGGGAGATCCAGGTACCCGGCGGAAGCCTTGGCATTTGATCGATTGATCCTGATTTGCTTCAGTCTTAGTGGGCGAGGGGCGGCATGGTCCCTCAGGTCGCAGCCAGGAGGATGCAATGCCGTTTGACCCGCAGGTGCAGGAGATCCACGACCGGCTTGAGCGTGATCCGGCTCCGCGGCTGTACACAATGTCGATCGGCGAGGCGCGTGCCGCTGACGTGGCCTCAGCGGTGACCTCGGCCGGGTCGGCGGACGCCGTCGCGCAGGTGACTGACCTGAATTTCCCAGGCCCTGCTGGGAGATTGCCGGCCCGTGTCTACCGGCCGGACGGCGACGGGCCGTGGCCGGTCCTGGTGTACTTCTTCGGTGGCGGATGGAGCCTGGGCACCCTCGACACCTGTGACGGCGTGTGCCGCCGCCTCACGAATGCGGCGCGGTGCGTGACGGTCGCGATTTCTTACCGGCTGGCTCCCGAGCACAAGTTCCCGGCCGCTGTCGAGGACTGTTACGCCGGGGCCGCCTGGGTGGCAGCGCACGCGGCCGAACTGGGCGGCGATGCACGGCGGATGGCCGTCGGCGGGGATAGTTCAGGAGGCAATCTGGCGGCCGCGGTAACCCTGCTCGCAAAAGACAGGGGCGGCCCGGCATTCGTGCACCAGTTGCTCGTCTACCCGAACACGGATTACCAGGCCGGCACCGATTCCATGCGCGACATGAGCGACCAGCACTTTTTCAATCGAAGGGCGGTGGAATGGTACTGGGGTATGTACCTCGCCGCCCCCCGCGACGGCGCGGACCCGCTGGCCTCGCCGCTGCGGGCCACTGACTTGACCGGGCTGCCGCCCGCGACCGTGATCACCGCGGAGTACGACCCGCTGCGCGATGAGGGGGAGCGCTACGCGGCCCGCCTCGCCCAGGCTGGAGTGCCGGTCGAACTGACCCGTTATGACGGCATGCCGCACGGATTCTTTACCATGATCGGCGTCCTGGACACGGCCAGGATCGCGGTCGCCGCTGCCGCGGCCCGCCTGCGCGAGGCCTCCGGCGACGCAGCCGGCACCTGAAAATTTCACGCCGCCGGCATCGGCGGCATAGGCGTCGCGGCCGGGCCGGAGCCGTGTCCGGAGGCGGTAGCGCGGGTGACCGGGCGCCGGCCGCGGTTGTCCCCATCTACCTGGCCGGATGAGGCCGGCGACAGGCCGGGGGATCGCCGGTAGCATCGCGCTTCGTGGTCGCGGCATGAAGGAGCGGATCCGATGCGGGATAAAACTTTAGCCACCCTTGTGCACACCGGGGACCTGCATGGCTCGCTGGAGGATCCAGCCCTCGAATCAATGAATTTCCTGAACGAAATCGGGCTGCATTATCCCGACGCCATCTCGTTCGCGTCGGGACGGCCGGCCGAGGAGTTCTTCGATGTCGATCTGATCCACAGGTACTTAGACTCGTTCTGCCGATATCTGAAAAGCGAGCTCGGGTACGACGATGAGCAGGTCCGCCGGGTCCTGTTCCAGTACGGCCGGACCAAGGGGATCATGCACGAGCTGATCGCCCGGCAGCTCGCTGTCGATGAGGGGATCGAGGCCGATCCCGAGTCGATCGTGGTGACGGTGGGCTGCCAGGAAGCGATGTTCCTGGTCGCGCGGGCGCTGCGGCGTGATGACCGGGATGTGCTGTTCGCGGTCGCGCCGACCTATGTCGGGCTGACCGGGGCCGCCCGGCTGGCCGACCTGCCGGTCTGGCCGGTGCGCAGCGGCCCGGCCGGGATCGACCTTGATGACCTCTCCGCCCAGGCGGACCGGGCGCGCGCGGCCGGGCTGCGGCCCAGGGCGTGTTACGTGATGCCGGACTTCGCCAATCCCACCGGGGTGAGCCTGACCGTCCCGTTCCGGCAGCGCCTGCTGGACCGGGCCGCGCAGGAGGGGCTGCTGCTCCTGGAGGATAACCCGTACGGCATGTTCCACGACGGCGAGCCGGTGCCCACGCTGAAGGCCCTGGACACCCGCCGCCAGGTCGTATACCTGGGCTCGTATGCCAAGACCGGATTCCCTGGCGCCCGGATCGGCTATGCGGTGGCTGATCAGCGGGTGACCGGCGGGCGGGGCGGGAGCGGGCTGCTCGCCGATGAGCTGTCAAAGATCAAGAGCATGCTCACCGTGAACACGTCGCCGCTGGCCCAGGCGGTGGTGGGCGGGAAACTGCTTGACCACGGCTGCTGCCTGGCCCGGGCCAATGCCCGGGAGACCGCGGTGTACGTGCGCAATCTCCGCCACGTCCTCGACGGCCTCACCGGGCGGTTCCCCCCGGCGGCGGCCGCGGCGGACCGCGTCACCTGGAACGCCCCGCGCGGCGGGTTCTTCGTGGTGCTCACCCTGCCGTGCGCCGCCGACGACCAGTTGCTGGAGTACTCGGCCCGCACGCATGGGGTGCTCTGGACGCCGATGCGGCACTTCTATGCTGACGGCGGCGGTGAGTTCCAGCTCAGGCTGGCGTTCAGCCAGCTCACCCGCCAGCAGATCGAGACCGGCCTGGACCGGTTCGCGGGCCTGATCGGGGACGTCTGCCCGGCCGTAGCGCGCGCGGGCGCACCGACGGCGACGTCGTAGTTATTACGCAGGGTAATGAGTACGATACCTGACGTGACGAAACAGATTCTCGTGGCAGAGTTCCTGCGTGCTCAGGCAGCCTGGCGGCTCGCTCGTGCGGATGGCGCCCCGGTGCGTGCCGCGCGATGCGCCGCGGCGCTTCTCGACGCGGCCGCCTACGCCGCGGCCTTAGCTGAGGACGACGAGGATCTGGCCGCCCTGACCCGGGGCGGCTGTTTCCGCGGAAGCGTCTTCGACCCCGGCGCCACGGGAGTCACCATCGCCCGGTCGTGGCAGTACGGTGATCCGCCCTACGCGGGTCCGCGTGACCTGATCAGGGCGCTCGCCGCGCTGGCCTCGGTGGCCAGGTAGGCGGCTGGGCCGCAGCCGGAGCACATGCCCGGCGGCCGCGGCTGGAATGATGTCCTGATGACCGATGAGAGCGTGCGTCCCTGGGGCTGCTACGACGTGCTGGCCGACGACCCCGGGTACAAGGTAAAAACGATCACCGTGACGCCTGGTCACCGGCTGAGCTACCAGCGGCATGCCCGGCGCTCTGAGCACTGGTTCGTGGTCTCCGGGGCCGGCGACGTCACGCTCGACGGCCAGGTGGTGACAGTCCGGGCGGGCGAGGCCGTCGATGTTCCCGTGGGCGTGGCGCACCGGGTCCACAACAGCGGGCCGGATCCGCTGGTCTTCGTCGAAGTGCAGCGCGGTGACTACTTCGGCGAGGACGACATCGTCCGGCTGGACGATGACTACGGCCGGAGCGGCCCGGGCATGTCCCGCTGAAGATCTGCGGGACATGCCCGGGCCGATCAGGCGGGCGCGAGGCCGCCCAGGGCGGCGAGGGGGTGCCGCACCCGCTCCCCGGAGCCGTCCCGGCGGCCTTCGGCGGGGGGCAGGTCCACCGGTACCCCGGCGTCGGTCGCGCCGCGTGCGGGTGCCGGGCCGGCCCAGGCCAGTACCAGCGTGTCCTCCCCCTTGAGGAACCGGTGACAGCGGACGCCGCCCGTGGCCCGTCCCTTGGCCGGGTACTCGGCGTACGGGGTGACCTTCACCGTGGCCGCCGCCGTCCCCGGCAGGGCTCCTGAACTGCCCGCGGCCGTGACCACGACCGCCCCGCCCAGCCCGGCCCCGCCGGGTCCGTTCCCGTCCGTGACCGCCGGGCCATCGGGGGTCACCGCGCCGAACCAGATCACCGAGGCCCCGGTGGCCAGCCGGACCCCGGCCATGCCGCCCGCCGCCCGGCCCTGCGGACGCACCGCCGCCGCGCCGAACCGGAGCAACTGGGCGTCGCTGGTGATGAAGACCAGGTCCTGGTCCTCGCTCATCAACTGGACAGCGCCGACCACCCGGTCGCCGTCCTTGAGCGAGATCACCTCGAAGTCGGCCGCACTCTGCGGGTAGTCAGGTGCCACCCGCTTGACCACCCCGGCGGCCGTGCCCAGCGCCAGGCCCGCTGCCGACGCCTCCGGCGCGGCCAGCCCGACCACTGCCTCACCGGCCTCCAGCCCGACGAATTCGGTGACCGGCGCGCCGCCCGCGAGCGCGGGGGAGTGGGCGCTCGGCGGCAAGGCCGGGATCTCCAGCACGCCCAGCCGGACCAGCCGGCCGAGCGAGGTCACCACGGCGACGGTGCCGCGAGCCGTGGACGGCACCGTCGAGACGATCACGTCATGCGCGGCCCGCGGCCCCGCCGAGCTGCCGGAGCCGGCCCCGTCCGGGGAGGTCAGCTCAGAGCTGGCTGGGGTCCGCTCAGTAGCGATGGTGGTTGCGGTACGGGCGAGGAGCCCGGAGGAAGAGAGCAGCACCAGGCACGGGTCGTCCGCCACTTCCAGCGGGACCGCGGCGGTCCGCGCTGCGCCGCTGCCTTCCAGCAGGACGGTCCGGCGCGGCGTGGCGAACCGCTCCGCGACGCTGGCCAGCTCGGTGGAGACGACCTCGCGGAGCCTGGCCTCCGACTCCAGGATGGCGGTCAGCTCCGCGATCTCGCGCTGCAGGCCGTCCCGCTCGCGCTCCAGCTCCAGCCGGTCGTAGCGGGTCAGCCTGCGCAGCGGGGTGTCCAGGATGTACTGAGCCTGGATCTCCGAGAGGTCGAAGACCGAGATGAGGCGCTCTTTGGCCTGCGCGGCGTCGTCGCTGGCCCGGATGACCTGGATGACCTCGTCGATGTTGAGCAGCGCGATGACCAGGCCGTCGACGAGGTGAAGCCGTTCCGCACGCTTGCGCCGCCGGAACTCGCTGCGCCGCCGCACGACCTCCAGGCGGTGCTCGACGTAGATCCGCAGCAGCTCACGCAGGCCGAGCACCTTGGGCTGCCCGTCGACGAGGGCTACGTTGTTGATGCCGAACGTCTCCTCCATCGGCGTCAGCCGGTACAGCTCATCGAGGAGCGCCTCGGCGTGGAACCCGTTGCGGACCTCGATCACCAGGTGCAGGCCGCGGTGCCGGTCGGTGAGGTCTTTCAGATCGGAGATGCCGGTCAGCTTCTTGGCCTGGACCAGGTCCTTGATCCGGGCGATCACCTTTTCCGGGCCGACGCCGTAGGGCAGTTCGGTGACCACGATCCCGGTCCGCCGCGGGGTGATCTGCTCGATCCGCGCCGCCGCGCGGGTGCGGAAGACGCCGCGCCCGGTCTCGTAGGCCTCCCTGATCCCGTCCAGGCCGACGATCTTCCCGCCGGTCGGCAGGTCCGGCCCGGGCACGAAGCGCATCAGCTCATCCAGGCTGGCGTCGGGATCGGCGATCAGGTGCCGGGCCGCCGCGACCACTTCGCCCAGGTTGTGCGGCGCCATGTTGGTCGCCATCCCCACCGCGATCCCGGCCGCGCCGTTCACCAGCAGGTTCGGGAACGCGGCGGGCAGCACCTGGGGCTCGGTGTCCTGGCCGTCGTAGTTCGGCTGGAAGTCGACGGTGTCCTCGTCGATCGAGGTCACCATCTCCATGGCCGCCGCGGACAGCCGGGCCTCGGTGTAGCGGTAGGCGGCCGCCGAGTCGTCGCCGCCGAGCGAGCCGAAGTTGCCGTGCCCGTCGATCAGCGGCAGCCGCATCGCCCACGGCTGGGCCATCCGGACCAGCGTGTCGTAGATCGCGCTGTCGCCGTGCGGGTGCAGCCGCCCCATCACGTCCCCGACCACCCGGGCGCACTTGACATGCGCGCGGTCGGGCCGCAGGCCCATCTCGTTCATCTGGTACAGGATCCGGCGCTGCACCGGCTTCAGGCCGTCCCGGGCGTCCGGCAGCGCTCGCTGGTAGATGACGGAGTAGGCGTACTCGAGGTAGCTGCCTCGCATCTCCTCGGTGACATCGATGTCGACGATGTTTTCCTCGAAGTCGTCCGGAGGCGGGGTTGTCGCGGTGCGTCGGGCCATGACGGACATTGTGCCGTCTGCGTCGCCCGAGCACGCCGAACGGGACCCGCGTGGCGTCACCTGACATTGCGCGGTGGCGGTCAGGCGGCGGAGAAGCCGCCGTCCACGAAGATGACCTGCCCGGTCACATAGTCGCTGGCCCGGCTGGCCAGGAAGACGGCCGGGCCGGCGAAGTCCTGCGGTTCGCCGTTGCGGCCGACCATGGTCCGTGCGGCCAGGGCCGCGGACCGCACCGGATCGCTGGCTACCTCGGCGGTGAGCGGCGTGGCCACGAAACCTGGGCCCAGGGCGTTGCAGCACACGCCGGCCGGCGCCCACGCCTCCGACTGGGACCGGGTCAGCGCGGCGAGGCCGGCCTTGGCTGCGCCGTACCCGCCGCTGTTGCCGAATGCCCTGATCGCCTGCTGCGACACGACGTTGATGATCCGGCCCCAGCCGCGCCCAGCCATGGCTGGGCCGAACCGCTGTCCCAGCAGGAATGGTGCGGTCAGGTTCACTGCCATCAGTTCGTCCCACTGGGTGATGCTCAGCTCGCCCAGGGGCGGGCGCAGATTCAGCCCGGCCGCATTGAGCAGGATGTCAGGTTCGCCGTACACGGCTGCGGCCTGCTCAGCGCCCCGCTGCACCGCCGCCCGGTCACCGAGATCCACCCGCACCCGCGCGGCCTGGCGGCCGGCTGCCCGCAGTTCACTGACGGTGTCATCGAGCGCACGGGCGCTGCGGGCCATGATGACGACACGTGCTCCGGCCAGCGCCAGCGCCCGCGCGATCCCGCGGCCGATACCCGAACTGCCTCCGGTGACCAGCGCCACCCGGCCTTCGAGTGAGTAGAGCTCGTGCAGGAAGGCTGCCGCGGCGGGACTGTCAGAGGATGGGCCGGGCACCGACCAGGCCCAGGGCACGCGCGGCGAGTCTGCAGCCGCTGGTGAGCGCCTCGTGTGGTGGCTTCTTATCCAGCCAGGACGGCAGGAAGCCGGCCGCGAACGCATCCCCGCCGCCGGTACCGTCCAGGAAGCGCTCGACGGGCTGGGCCGGCACCCGCACCGGATCGGGACGCCCGTTCGCGTGCAGTGCCCCGTCCGGGCCGAGCTTGACCACGACCTGGGGGTACCAGGCGGTGAGCACTCTCGCGGCCGCCTCAGGGTCGTCGCGGCCGGTGAGCACCGCGGCCTGGGCCGCGTTGAGCAGCAGCAGCGTCACCCCGTTGGTCAGGTCAAGGAACGGCTCAGCCCCGACCCGCTCCAGCGGGGCCGCCGAGGCGCCGTCGACCGAGACGGTCATGCCGGCCCGGCTGGCGAGCTGGAACGCGGCGAGTGCGGCCGGGCGTGAGCCCTCGTTCAGCAGCGTGTAGCCGGACAAGTGCAGGTGGGTACCGGGCGCGAACAGGTCCTTGGGCAGGTCATCGGGGGACAGGGCGGCATTGGCGCCCGGGTCGGACATCATGGTGTGATCACCCCGGTGGGTGACCATCACGACGCACGTCCCGGTCGGCCGCTCCGGATCCATCACGAGCCGGGCGTCCACGCCGTAGCCCATGAGCTCCATGTCCCGGTTCCGGCCCGCGATGTCGGCACCGCGCCGCCCGACGAAGGCCACTTCGGAGCCGTCCACGGCCAGCCACGCGGCGATGTTCGCACCGGAACCACCGCCGTGCATGCTTACCGTGGCCGGGGTATCGCTGCCCTTCGCGAGAGGAAGAGCGGCGTGAGCGACCGTGTCGGTCATCAGATCACCAACGACGACAACGCGTGCCATGTCGTCACCACCTTGGTCCCGCTTGGTCCCGGGGCTGAGCCTACGCGCTGCTCCCGCCGCGCCAGACTCAGGGCTAGCGCAATAGAACTTAACAGTTTCCTAGGTGTCGCTGCCGCTGTTCTGCTGCGGAAGGTAAATGACCACAAGATCATCATGTCGGGAATGTGGAGCTTTAAGGCATATGACGGTTATTAGGATCTTCATCACATGCCACGCGGCCGGGGCGCACAGCCGCCGCCCGCGGTGGGCTACTGTCGCTTACCGCGGACCAAGGAGGCGGTAGGGCATGGCCTGGAGCTGGCAGTTCGAGAAGGAGGATGGCACCGCGGCGGCGTCGCGGGGGCTGCCCAAGGAGACGTTCAGCAGCCAGGGTGACGCAGAGAGCTGGCTCGGTGAGAACTGGCGGGAGCTGCTGGACGGCGGGGTCGATCAGGTGCGGCTGCTCGAAGAGGACAGGGTCGAATACGGCCCGATGAGCCTGCGCCCGCCAGACTGACGCCGCACTGGCTGACCGGCAGCCTGCGCGCCGGCCTGTGCGCCGAGCCGGGGCCGGCTGGCCCGGGCTCAGGCGGGCGGGCTCTGCGTCAAGGCCGGATCCCGCTGGATCTCGGGCCCGAGCACCTCGTCGACCCGGCCTAGTAGCCCGGGATCCAGGCGCACGCCGGACGCCTTCACATTCTCCCGGACCTGCTCGGGCCGGGTGGCGCCGACGATCGCCGCGGACACGTTGGGGTTCTGCAGTACCCAGGCGACCGCGAGCTGCGCGAGCGAGAGGCCTGCCTCGTCCGCGAGCGGCCGCAGTTTCTGCACCCGGGCCAGCAGTCCCTCGCTGAGAGATCTCTGGATGAACCCGGACCCGCTCGGGTCTGTCGCCCGCGACCCGGCCGGCGGCTCGCTGCCCGGCAGGTACTTGCCGGTGAGCACGCCCTGGGCGATTGGCGAGAAGACGATCTGGCCGACCCCCTCCTGCTCGCAGAGCGGGACGACCTCGGACTCGATAACCCGCCAGACCATGTTGTACTGCGGCTGGTTGGAGATGAGCCGGTCGAACCCCATCTCGTCGGCGATCTTCAGCGCGTCCGCGATCTGATCGGCCCGCCACTCCGAGACCCCGACATACAGCACCTTCCCCTGCCGGACCAGGTCGTCGAAGGCGCGCATGGTCTCAGCGAGGGGGGTCCCGTAGTCGTACCGGTGGGCCTGGTACAGATCGAGGTAGTCGGTCTGCAGGCGGCGCAGCGAGGCGTGCGCGGATTCCATGATGTGCTTGCGGGACAGCCCGCGGTCGTTGCTGCCCGGCCCGGTGGGCCAGAAGACCTTGGTGAAGATCTCCACGGACTCCCGGCGTATCCCGTGCAGAGCCCGCCCGAGCACTTCCTCCGCGCGGGTTCCGGCGTAGACGTCGGCCGTGTCGAACGCGTCGATGCCCTCGTCCAGCGCGGCCGCCACGCACTGCTTGGCCGCGTCCTCCTCGACCTGTGATCCGTGGGTGATCCAGTTGCCGTAGGCGATCTCGCTGATCTTCAGGCCGCTCCGGCCGAGATGACGGTGCTCCATGCGGTTGACCTTAACGCCCGGCTGGCCGGGCGGCGCAGGCAGGCTTGACCGCCGCCGGCCGGCTCATGCGGCCGGCTCAGATGGTGTCGCCGGGCTTGACCCTCGGCTTGGGGAACCGGAACTTGCGGATCTGCAGCGCGCGCATGGCCGCGTACATCCTGACGCCGCGGGTGCTCTCGCCGGGATAACGCTGCGCGGCGAGGGCCTTCAGCTTCCGGCCGATGAGGTAGCCCTCGATCACCATGACCGCGACCATCAGCAGGAGCAGGGGAGGCAGGTAGGTCTGCACCACCGGGCTGCGGAAGAAAAGCAGGACCAGCAGCACGAGCAGGCCGTACATGTAGAACTCGCTGATCCTGCGCTTGGCGTCCACATAGTCCCGGGCCAGCGTCTTGACCGGGCCCTTGTCCTTCGCCGGGAGCGCCCACTCCTCGCCCCGCCGCATGGCCTCGCTCCTGCGGATGCGCTCCGCGCGCTGCCTGGCCTTGCTCTGGCCCATGGCCGCCTTCCGGTCGGCCGGCGCGCTGCCGAAGCGCCGCCGCTTCTCAGCCTCGCTGCGCTTCGGGGTGGGCCTGCCCTTGCCAACGGTCACCCCGGGGCGGTCAGCCGTGCCGTTGGACGGCCCGGTGCTGGATCCCTGGCCCGGGGTATCCGTGGTGGTGGCGCTGCGTCGTCGGAACACCTGGTCAGCTTACCGGGACGAAGGGCGCGGATTACCAGGATGAGCAGCAGGCCGTGCTGCCGCGCTGTCGTAATGACTGGCGTGCGGATCTCCGCGTAGGCTTGGGTGGTCCAGTCTGCGGCAAGGCAGCCGTTGCATCATGGGGGGACCGGCGCGGCGCTGTGGGCGGAGAGCGCCAAACGGTGTACACGATGAGGGGATGGTCGCGCCCATGAGCGTGATGAAGCGGGTTTCGCTGATCTTCAAGGCCAAGGCCAATAAAGCCTTGGACAAGTATGAAGATCCGCGCGAGACCCTGGATTACTCCTACCAGCGGCAGCTGGAGATGCTGACACAGGTCCGCCGCGGCGTCGCTGACGTGGCCACCTCGCGCAAGCGTGTCGAGCTGCAGATGAATACGCTCACCCAGTCGCAGAACAAGCTGGAAACTCAGGCCAAGCAGGCGCTGGGCGCCGGGCGCGAGGACCTGGCTCGCGAGGCGCTGACCCGCAAGCAGGGCGTGCAGAACCAGCTCAACGACCTGCAGACGCAGTATCACTCGCTGCAGGCGGACGAAGAGAAGCTGACCATGGCGTCCCAGCGGCTCCAGTCCAAGGTGGAGGCCTTCCGCACGCAGAAGGAAACCATCAAGGCGACGTATACCGCCGCCGAGGCGCAGAGCAGGATCGGCGAGGCCGTCTCCGGCATCTCCGAGGAGATGGGCGATGTCGGCATGGCGGTCCAGCGAGCCCAGGACAAGACCGCGCAGATGCAGGCCCGGGCCGGTGCCATCGACGAGCTGATGGCCTCAGGTGCCCTGGACGATGTGACCGGCACCGCACCGCGCGACGACATCCAGGCCGAACTCGACCAGATGGGCGGCGGCCACGATGTCGATCTGGAGCTGGCGCGGCTCAAGGGCGAGCTGTCCGGCGCCGAGGCGCCGCGCGAGATCGCGGGTTCCGCCGGCGGGGCGGTCAGCCCGGCCCAGCAGGCGGCCGAGCCGGTAGACCAGCCGCAGGCCGGTGACGGATCATGATCGTCCGGATTCTCGGCGAGGGCCAGCTTGAGGTCGACGACGCGGCCAGCGACGAGCTGAACGCTCTGGACGCCAGGCTCGAAGCGGCGGTGAACGCTGATGACGAGCAGGCGTTCCGGTCCGCCCTGGACGCGCTGCTGGGGCGGATCCGGTCGCTGGGCGCGCCGCTGCCCGTCGACGCGCTGGAGCCTTCGGCGCTGATCCTCCCGGACGCGGAGGCGACCATGGACAGCGTCCGCGAGCTGCTGAACGGCGAAGGGCTCATCCCGGGCTGAGAGCGGCCTTCGCTGGCGCTCAGCGGGGCTGCCTGCCCTGGCTCAGCGGAAACCCTCAGCAAGCTCCCAGGTTGCGCAGCGACACTGGCAGCTGAATCTGCTACGCGACGCGGGTGGCCGGACCGGAGCCGGCTGGTCATCCGGGCCGCGAGCCGGAGGGACGACACCGCCTTGCTGGTACGGATGGTCCGCTCGGGTACTGCCTGATAATGGGGAAAGAGACGGCTCCGACAGCGAAGCCGGAAGAGTCTGGCTGAACCGGGTTCAGCCGGCAGAACGGAGGCGGCGCGATGGCGAAGACCCGCTATGCGCCTGACAGGGGACTCATCGCGCGGATGGGCCTGACGATGTTCCTGCTCGGCGTCGTCTTCGTGGCCTTCATCCTGGCCCTGGTCTTCGTGCTGGAAGCAAGCCACCATGCGTCGAACGGGGCGATCGTCTTCTTCCCCGTCCTGCTGGCCGTGGGGCTCGGGTTCGGTTCTTTCTACTGGTCCGACAAGATCGCGCTGCGTACCGCGGGTGCCGTCGAGGTGTCCCCGGAGCAGGCGCCGGAACTGCACGGCATCATCGACCGGATCTGCGCGCTCGCCGACATGCCCAAGCCGCGGGTGGCCATCGCCCGCTCCAGCATGCCGAACGCCTTTGCCACCGGCCGCAGCAGCAAGAAGGCCGTGATCTGCGTCACCACCAGTCTGATGGACCGGCTGGACGACCGCGAGCTTGAGGGCGTGCTCGCGCATGAGATGTCACATGTGGCGCACAAGGACGTGGCCGTCATGACAATCGCCTCGTTCATCGGCATCGTCGCGGCCCTGCTGGTCAGGTTCGCTTTCTACTCGGAACTGTTCGGCGGTGGCGGCGGCCGGGGCCGCGGCGGGAACAACAACAGCAATGGCGGTGCCCTGCCGGTCGTGCTGATCGTCATGGTGGTCGGCATCGTGGTCTACGCGATCAGCTTCCTGCTGATCCGGATGCTGTCCCGGTACCGTGAGCTGTCCGCCGACCGGTCCGGCGCGCTGCTCACCGGCCAGCCATCGGCACTGGCCAGCGCGCTGCAGAAGGTAACCGGCGAGATGGCCCGGATCCCCACCCAGGACCTGCGCAAGGCCGAGCCGCTGAACGCCTTCTACTTCGCCCCGGCCTTCGCCAAGCGGGGGGCCGGAGCAAGCCTCTCGGCGCTGTTCTCCACGCACCCGTCACTGGAGCGCAGGCTCGCCGAACTGGCGAAGATCTCCGAGCAGCTGGCCAGGTAGCCGGTGGGATTCCTGGACACGCTGCTGGGCCGGACCAAGCCGGCCCAGCCCAAGCTGGACGCGCTGTTCGCATTGCCGACCGCGGCTATCACGCTGGATGCCGCTGCCTCGTTCCGGCCGACCGGGGCCGGCTCGGTCTGCTTCCGGGCCGCCGAGGGCCGGGCGTTCAGCGACATCGAGAAGGATGTCCGGGCCCTGCTCGACATGGGCTCGGGAACCTCCCCGGTCGAGGTCACCACGGACTCCTACTCCTACACCTGGCTGGTCTGCCGTCACTCCGACGATGACGTCGAGGCGCTGGTCACCGACCTGCACGCGGTGAACTCGTCGCTGGTGGACGGCGGTTTCGGCCCGCAGTTGCTGTGCACGCTGGTCGGCTTCCGCGACGACTCCGGCCGGCGGCTCGCCATCGTCTACCTCTTCAAGCGCGGCACGTTCTACCCCTTCGCGCCCCTGGAGGGAGAGCACCGGGACAACGCGCTTGAGCTCCAGGTGCGCGGCCAGCTCGGCTCGGACCTGAAGATCGAGCCTGACCTCAGCCGCTGGTTCCCGGTCTGGGGCGCGCCCGGCCTGTAAGGGCCCCCCGGCCTAAGGCTCCCACCCCGGCCTTTAAGGGCTCCCATCCCGGCCTGCGGGGCTCCCATCCCGGCCTGCGGGCTTACCGCCCGCTGGTAGCCGGCCCCTTCAGCTTGTTGGCCGGCTATCCATACGAAACGCAGCGGAACTCTTCACCGAACGAGCAGTTTCCGGCGTCAGGCTTCGGCCATGAGTTCCCCGCCGGTCAGCTTCGGCGTCCCGCCATCGTCAGCCGCCCGCAACCGGAAGCGGAAGGCGGTCCGGGCACCGGCCAGCCCCCGGCCGCGGCCTGCCCTGGCCCGGGCGGCCCTCGTCGTGGCGGGGGCCGGCCTCGGGGCCACGACGGCCCTCGCGGTCACCAGCGAAACCGCCAGCCAGCTCTCGGCGCCCGGCGGCCTGCTCACCTTCGCGGGCAGCCTCACCGGGCTGGTCGGCACATACCTGGCCCTGATGATGGTCCTGTTGGTGAGCCGCATCCCGTTCATCGAGCGCGTCGCGGGCCAGGACGGCCTGCTGCGCTGGCACCGGGCGATCGCGCCCTGGCCGATCAGCCTGCTGGCCGCCCATGCCCTGCTGCTCACGGTGGGTTACGCGCAGGCGGCCAGGACGGGCGTCTGGCATGAGACAGGCACGCTGCTCACCAAGTACCCGGACATGCTTACCGCTACGGCCGGGCTCGCCTTGATGTGCCTGATTGGCGTCATCTCCTACCGCGCCCTGCGGCGGCGTCTCCGCCGGGAAACCTGGTGGCTGATTCACCTCTGGATGTACCTCGCCCTCGCCATCTCCTTCGCCCACGTCATCGTGCTCGGCCCGTCGTTCGTCGGGCACCCGCTCACCCAGGTCGTGTGGTCGGCGGCGTGGGCGGGCAGTGCCGGGCTGGTGCTCTGCTACCGGGTCGGCCTGCCTGCGGTCAGGAGCGTGCGCCACCGTCTCACGGTCACCGAGGTACAGCCGGAAGGACCGGGCGTGGTGTCGGTGATCTGCACCGGCCGCCATCTCGACCGGCTGGCGGTATCGGGCGGCCAGTTCTTCTGCTGGAGATTCCTCGCCCCGGGCATGTGGTGGCAGGCGCATCCGTACTCGCTGTCCGCGCTGCCCCAGCCGCCGTACCTGCGGCTGACGGTCAAAGGGCGGGGAGATCATTCGAGATCCCTGGCCCGCCTCCGGCCCGGCACCAGGGTTGCCATCGAAGGCCCGTACGGGACTTTCACCCGGTACGCCCAGCAGCGGCCCAGGGCGCTGCTGGTCGCGGCGGGGATCGGCGTGACCGCGCTGCGGGCGCTGCTGGAAGACCTGCCGCGCAGCGCGGCGCCGGTCGTCCTGCTCCGGGCGGGCCGGCCCGAGGACCTCGTGCTGCACGCTGAGGTCACCGAGCTGGTGCGGCAGCGCCGTGGCCAGATCCACGAGCTGATCGGCTCCCGGGAGCAGGCCGCCATCGACGAGGTTTCGCTGCCCCGGCTCGTCCCTGACCTGAAGCACCGCGACGTGTACGTGTGCGGGCCGGAAGGGTTCGTCGCTGCCATCGTCGACGTCGCCGCGAACCTGGGCGTTCCGCCCGACGCTATCCACCATGAGGCATTCGCCCTCTGATCCGGGGAGAACACGCATGAAGACGGCACCGTGGCTGGTCCTGGCCGGGGCTGTGGCTGGTTTCCTGGGGGTGCTCGGTTTCCACCGGCCGGCCTCGGCGAACGCGCTGGGCGCGGCGGCGGGCCCGACCGCCGCCGCCCGGGCCAGTGTCCCCGCGGCAGGTCCCGCCGCCTCCGCGCCGGGGGCCCGGTCCGCGGCCACCCCGGCCGCCAGCTCCCGGGCGCCGGCCACCGCGGCGGCCGGCCGCGCCACGGGGCCCATCGAGCAGTACGGCTACGGCGAGCTGACGGCCCGGGTCACGGTCAGCGCGGGCCGCATCACGGATGTCCAGCTGCCGGTCATCAGGACCGCCGAGCAGTACTCCCAGCAGCTCGCCAGCCAGGTCATCCCCCTGCTCCGCCGTGAGGTGCTCGCGGCGCAAAGCGCAAATATCAACGCCGTGTCCGGGGCGACCTACACCAGCCAGGCCTACGCCCTGTCCGTCCAGGCGGCCCTGGACAAGCTGCACTTCAAGTGAGCGGCAGCGGCGCGGCACCATCCCGGGCGGGCCTGCCGGTGCGGCCCGTGCTGGCGCACGCCGAGCCGGTCATGGGCACGGTCGTTTCGTTCGCGGTCCTGCCGGGTGATCTGCCGGAGGCGGAGCTGTGGTCCGCGCTGGACGCGGCCCGGGCTGTCCTGCACCGCGCCAACGCGGTGTTCAGCACCTGGGACCCGCGGAGCCCGGTGAGCCGGCTGCGCCGCGGCGCAGCGCAGCCCGGGCCGCTGCCAGCAGCCGTGGCCGAGGTGGCGGCGCTGTGCCGGGCCGCCCGGGAAGCGTCCGGCGGGTGGTTCGATCCGTGGGCCATGCCCGGCGGCTACGACCCGACCGGGCTGGTGAAGGGATGGGCGGTGGATGGGGCGCTGGCCGTGCTACGCCAGGCCGGCCTGCCCGCCGCCATGGTGAACGGCGGCGGTGACCTGGCCGCGTTCGGCGCCCCGGCCCCGGGACAGCGGTGGCGGGCCGGCATCCGCCACCCGTGGCGGGCGGCCGCGCTCGCCGCGATCGTGGAGGTGCGCGCCGCGGTCGCCACGTCAGGGACTTACGAGCGCGGGGCTCACCTCATTGATCCCCGCACCGGCCTGCCTGGCCGCCGGGCCGTGTCGGCCACCGTCACCGGGCCCAGCCTCGCGCTGGCTGACGCCCTGGCCACTGCCCTGGCCGTGGGCGGGGACGCCGCGCTGGAGGCGATCGCTGCCCTGGAGTCCTACGATGGCTACCTCATCCGGCCCGATGGCAGCGAGACCAGCACCGGCGGCTTCGCCTTCGTGCCGACCGGCCAGGCATCGGCCAGCGAGGTTACCGGCCGCCGGCCCGCCCCGGAATGACCGCGGACAGCTTATGGTTGTGACTGGAGAGTTTGTCAGCGCAGGACCAGTAAGCGCCGCGCAGGCGGCGGTAATCCGACGTGGGAGCTAGCACTTATGACGGTTCAGGACCAGTCAACAGCCCAGGGTGTCATCCTCACCGACGCCGCGGCGACCAAGGTGGCGGCCCTGCTGGAGCAGGAAGGCCGCGACGATCTGCGGCTGCGCATCGCGGTGCAGCCGGGTGGCTGCTCGGGGCTGCGCTACCAGCTGTACTTCGACGAGCGCGAGATGGACGGCGACGTCGACACCGACTTCAGCGGCGTGCACGTGGTGACCGACAAGATGAGCGCTCCGTACCTGTCAGGTGCGTCCATCGACTTCGTGGACACGATCGAGAAGCAGGGCTTCACGATCGACAACCCGAACGCGTCAGGTTCCTGCGCGTGCGGCGACTCCTTCCACTGAGCAGGAGCGCCGGGCGCAGGTACCCGGGCGGCCGGGGGCTGGGCCAGTCCCCGGCCGCGATGTACGGCTGCCCGCTGTCATGGCCTAGAGTGCCGCCGTGCGCATAGCCATCACCGGGTCCATAGCGACCGACCACCTGATGACGTTCCCCGGCCGTTTCGTCGAGCACTTCATACCGGAAAAAATGGACCGGGTCTCGCTGTCCTTCCTGGTGGACCGGCTGGACATCCGGCGTGGCGGGGTCGCCGCGAACATCGCCTTCGGGCTCGGCGTGCTCGGGCTCAGCCCGCTGCTCATCGGTGCCGTGGGGGCCGACTTCGCCCCGTACCGCGAGTGGCTGGCGGCACATGGGGTGGACTGCGGCGGCGTCCGTGTGTCCACTACCGCGCACACCGCGCGCTTCATCTGCACCACCGACTCGGACGGCAACCAGATCGCCTCGTTCTACCCGGGCGCGATGAGCGAGGATGCCGAGATCGAGCTCGCGCCGCTCGCCGGGCGGGCGGGCGGGCTGGACCTGGTCCTGATCGGGGCGAGTGACCCGGCCGCGATGATCTCGCGCACCGCGGAGTGCCAGGCCCTGGGCATCCCGTTCGCCGCCGACCTGTCCCAGCAGTTGCCGCGGCTCGGCGACCAGGAGGTGCGCGCGCTGGTAGCGGGGGCGGCGTACCTGTTCTGCAACGAGTACGAGGAAGCGCTGATCGAGCGCAAGAGCGGGTGGAGCGGCGCGCAGATCCTGGACCGGGTGGGGGTCCGGGTGACCACGCTTGGCCCCGCGGGAGCCAGGGTGGAGCGCCGCGGCGAGCCGCTGCAGGCGATCGGCCCGGTGCCGGAGATCCGGATGGCGGACCCGACCGGCACCGGGGACGCGTTTCGGGCCGGTTTTCTCGCCGCGGTGGGCTGGGGCCTGTCCCTGGAGCGCGCGGCGCAGCTTGGCAACATGCTCGCGGTGCACGTGCTGGAGACCGTGGGCACGCAGGAGTACGAGCTCAAGCCGGGATCGCTGGCCGAGCGGCTGGCCACCACCTACGGGGAGACCGCCGCGGCCGAGGTGGCCGCCTGCTACGGCTGACGCCTGGCGGCTCGGCCCGAACCTGACGGTCCGGGACATCTCGGGCCGGGCCAAGACGGCGGGGACGGCCCTGGTGTGGGCCGTCCCCGCCGTCGCATGCTGCGGCTAGTGCTCGAAGGACTGGATGTAGTCCCGGGGTGAGCCGACGCCGGTGGCGTCGTCGTAGCCCTTGACGGCCGGCAGGGCGTCAGCGCCCTCGCCGTTGATGCCCAAGGTCCGCAGGTAGGTGAGAAGCGGGCCCGTCTTGGTGGATGGGTCGGTGTAGTTGTTGCGGACCTCGGCCAGGTTGTGCGGCTGGCCGGCCGGGTGGTCGGTCACGTCGCGGTAGGCGCGGGTGCCGTACCTGGCGTAGATCACCGGGTTGGCGAAGCCGAGCGGGTGCCCGGCGGCCTGCTGGGCGTCGGCCTCGATGCCGGCGAAGGTCGGGCTGGCCAGGCTGGTCCCGCCGATCCTGCTGAGCGAGAAGGCGTACGTCGTCCCGTTCGGCTGCAAGGTGGTCTGCCCGACCAGGAACCCGGTGCTCGGGTCCGCGAGCGCCGACACATCCGGAACCACGCGGTACTTCGTGCTGGATGGCCCGGTGGGCGGGTTCTGGGACAGGCTATTGGGCACGACACCCTTCTGGTAGAAGGGCTGCGGGTACTCGGTGCTCACGCCGCCGCCGCCGGAACCGTCGTAGTCATCCGGATAGGTGCCAGGCGGCGCGGCGGTCCAGGACGTGCCGTTCGCGGCCAGGGGGTCGTTCATGGTGCCCCAGGAGGTCTCGAACTCGTAGTTATTGGTCTTCCCGATGGCCAGGCTGGTGCCGCCGACCCCGGTGACCCATGGGCTGGACGTGGGGTAGTCAACCTGGTCCCCGGACGAGGCCGGGTCTTCACCGGGACCTTCGTAGCCGCTGTCGCCGGAGGAGAAGTAGAAGCCGATCCCCTCGGCCGCGCCGACCATGAAAATGGTGTCGTAGAGAGCGTTCGTCGTGGAGTACTGGGCCGGCTCGCCGTAGGAGTTGCTCACGATACTGGCCAGGTGCTTGTTGACGATGAGTGCCAGTGCTGCGGCGAGGTCGGTGTCCTCACAGCTGGCCGCGCCGACGTAGCGAACATTGGCGTCGGGCGCCTGCCCGTGCACGGACTCGACATCCAGCGTCTCCTCGCCATACCAGCCCGACGCGCCGCACACGTCCGCCTCGGTGAAGGTCGATGGCAGGTACTGCTTGTACTGGCCGGCCCGGAACGGCTTGTCGCCGGTGGCCTTCGCGTACGAGTTGGCGTCGGCCAGCATGGTCGGGGAGCGGTAGGCGTCGACGATCGCGACGCTCTGGCCCTTGCCGGTCATGCCCGATGCGGTGACCCCGTAAGCACCCCGGATCTGTCTGGGGGTGTAGCCGCAGTTCGTCCACGGCTGGTGCTTGCCGTAGGCGGTCGGCTCGGTGGTGGCGATCTTCTGGGCATAGTAGGTGGAGCAGGGCGGCGCGACCCAGTAGTTCGGGTCGGGCGGCGGCAGGGCCGGCTTCATCAGGTGGCTGCCGGTGTCCAGGCCGGAAACCGCCAGCACGGCGTTGCCCAGCGACGCTGGCGTGGTCGCAACCTGACCGGGTGCGCGGTCATGCCGGCCGCCCGGGGCCCGGTAGGTGCCGAAGGTCACGCCGAACGCCTTGCTGGCCGCGGCGACCGACCCCCGCACGGCGATGTAACCGCCCACCACGCCGCTGTCGCTGACGGCGGTGACGCTCAGCCCGGCTGACGTGAGCCAGGACCGCACGGCGGTGACCTGCGCACTGCTGGGCGCGAACTGCGCCCTGGCTTGGGCCGGCGAGAGGTAGTGATGGTACAGCGCGTTGCCGGGGGTGGAGACGGCAGCGGCGTAGCTGGCCAGGCCGGCCCGGTCGTGGCCGGCCAGGTAGACCCGCGCGGTCACGGTCCCGGTAGTGACCGCGGCGACCCGCTTGGCCGAGACGGCCCAGGCGGGATGGGTGCCGGCGATGGCCGACCGGGGGTTCGACGCCTGCGCGGCCGTGGCTGTGGCCAGCCCGCCGAGCGTGAGCGCCCCGGTGGCCACCGCGGCACAGACCACACGCAGCCGTGTGACTTGCGGCATGCACATTCCTTCCTGATGGACTGATGATGCGCTCTGTCGATCTGACCCGGGTCCGGGTCATCAGGCGCTGGTGACCCGGAGGGTCAGGTCACATCCGGTAGGTTCTGCCTTCCGGGCCGTGCCGCGCAAGGGAAAGCGCGCAACCGAGTGCGCTATGTCCGGCAAATGACTTTAAGAAACCACACGGTAACCTCTGGTCATTGCCCCGATACGGTGACCGCGGTGGCGGCAGTGCATGCCTGAGGCGCAGCACGACGGCAGGGACCGCCCGGGTGAGCTGTCCCTGCCGCGGCTGCGCTTCCCGTGCCTAAGGCATGAAGGACTGGATGTAGTCCCGGGGTGAGCCGACCCCGGTGGCGTCGTCGTATCCCCTGACGGCCTTGAGCGCGGCGCTGCCCTCTCCGTTGATGCCCAGGGTCCGCAGGTAGCTGATGAGCGGGCCGGTCCTGGTGGATGGGTCGCTGTAGTTGCTGCGGACCTCGGCCAGGTTGTCCGGCTGGCCGGCCGGGTGGTCGGTCACGTCGCGGTAGGCGCGGGTGCCGTACCTGGCGTAGATCACCGGGTTGGCGAAGCCGAGCCGGGATCCCGCGGCCTGCTGGGCGTCGGCCTCGATGCCGGCGAAGGTCGGGCAGGCCAGGCTGGTCCCGCCGATCCTGCTGAGCGAGAACGCGTAGGTCCTGCCGTTCGGCTGGAGGGTGGTCTGGCCGACCAGGAAGCCGGTGCTCGGGTCGGCCAGCGCGGACACGTCCGGCACCACCCGCATCAGCGTGCTGGCGATGCTGCCATCCGGCAGGTGCCGGGCCAGGCCGGTGGGCACCACGCCTTGCTGGTAGAAGGGCTGCGGGTACTCGGTGCTCACGCCGCCGCCGCCGGACCCGCCGTAGAACTCGGGGAATCTGCCCGGCGGGGTGAACTGCCAGTGGCGGCCGCTGCCGGCCAGCGGGTCGAGGAGGGTGCCCCAGGAGGTCTCGAACTGGTAGTTCTTGCTCTTCCCGATGGCCAGGCTGGTGCCGCCCACCGACGTGACCCAGGGGCTCGACGTGGGGTAGTCAACCTGGTTGAACGAGGAGGCCGGGTCCTCGCCCGGGCTCTCGTAGCCGCTGTCGCCGGAGGAGAAAAAGAAGCCGATTCCCTCGGCCGCGGCGGCCTGGAAGATCTGGTCGAAGACGGCGTTCGTGGTGGAGTACTGGGCCGGCTCGCCGTAGGAGTTGCTCACGATGCTGGCCAGATCCTGGTTCACGACCAGGGACGCAGCATCGGCGAGGTCGGTGTCCAGGCAACTGCCGGCGGCGATGTAGCGGACATGAGCGTCGGGCGCCTGCCCGTGCACGGATTCGACGTCCAGCGCCTCCTCGCCGTACCAGCCGGGCGCGTCACACTCATCCGGCCCGGCGAAGGTGAAGGGATCTGGCTGGTACTGCTGGTACTGGCCGGAGCGGAACGGCTGGTCGCCGGTGGCCTTCGCGTAGGCGTTGGCGTCGGCCAGCATGGTCGGGGAGCGGTAGGCGTCGATGATGGCGACGGTCTGGCCCTTGCCGGTCATCCCGGAGGCGGTGACCCCGTAGGCACCGCGGATCTGGCTCGGCGTGTAGCCGCAGTTGGTCCACGGCTGGTGCTTGCCGTAGGCGGCCGGCTTGCCCGTGGCGATCTTCTGGCCGTAGTACGTGGAGCAGGGCGGCGCGACCCAGTAGTTCGGGTCCGGTGGCGGCAGGGCCGGCTTCATCATGTGGCGGGCCGTGTCCAGGCCGGACACCGCCAGGACCGCGCGGCCCAGTGCCGCCGGCACGGTCGCAGCCTGCGCGGGGGCGCGGTCGTCGCGGCCGTCGGGGCCCCGGTAGATGCCGAAAGCCACCTCGAAAGCCTTGCTGGCCGCGGCCACCGGCCCGCGGGCTTCGATGTACCCGCCCGCGAGGTGCTTGTCGTTAACGGCGATGACGGTGAGCCCCGCCGCGGTGAGCCAGGACCGCACCGCGGCGACCTGCCCGCGGCTGGCACCGAACCGGGTCATCACCTGGGCCGGGGTCAGGTAGTGCCGGTACAGCGCGCTCCGCGGGCTGGAGACCGCCGTGGCGTAGGCGGTCAGCCCCGCCCGGTCGCGGCCGGCCAGGTAGACCCGCGCGGTCACCGCGGCGCCCGCGACGGCCGCGCTGGCCGGGCCGTTGACGCGCCGTGACGCGACGGCCCATGCGGGGTGGGTGCCTGCGATGACCGACCGCCGGTTCGCGGCCTGCGCGGCCGTGGCGTTCGCGGTGCTGAGCACGCCGAGGACAAGTGCTCCGGCGGCCACCGCGGCGCTGACCACACGCAGTCGTGTGATGTGCGGCATGGCATTCCCCTCCTGATGGGCTGATCGTGCGGCCGTATCGTCATGATCTGGGCGTAAACCGTAATAACGGTGGTTTGTCATTTCCGCGTCGCCGGAGTTGCCGGGATATGGCGATTGATGCGAATGTCTGGCGTGATTGCGGCGTCCGCGCGGCGATGCGGGCCGCGGCGGTGCCACCGGCCGGCCACGGTCAGCGGGCCGCCACGTCGCGGTCAGCCACCTGGAGGGTCCCGGTCAGGCTGCGGGCAGTAAGCCAGGCTGGCTGGGCCATGAGCCGCACATGGATAGGCCGGACATGCACATTCCCCCTGACACATGCCATTGCGCTTGGTCGTTGCGACCCAAGTGTCCGGCCACCGCTACTCGCAATACATTCCTGGCCTTTGTGCGCGTTAAGCAAACATGCGCCTGGGCTGAATTGAGCCCGGGTGGGCAGCTCTATGCATTTCTTTTGGTTTTCATGGGCTGGCGCATGGGTCGCCATGGGGTGCCCATCACCGGGTGGCCCGGCGGTAGCGTGGCTGCCATGGCTGCCGTCCTCGCATCCGCCTACCACGGCCCGCCGGAACTGACTGCGGCGCGGGCGTTCACCTCGTGGACGCTGGACCTTCCGGTGCTCCTCGTGGTGCTGCTGGCAGGCGGGCTCTACCTGGCCGGGATGCGGACGGCCGGCCGTTCCGGCCCGCCGTGGCCGGCCCGCCGGGCCGTCGCCTTCTGCGCTGGGGGACTGGCCGCAGTGGCCGTCGCGACCATGTCCTTCGTCGGCGTGTACCAGAGCACGCTGTTCTACGCCCGGGCCGTGCAGACCATCCTGCTGCTGCTCGTGGCGCCGCTGTTCCTGGCCCTCGGGCGGCCGCTGTCGCTGGTGATGGCCACCCGGCCGAAGCTCGGGCCGCGGCTGGCGGCCGCAGTGCGCAGCCGGTCGGCCCGGGTGCTCACGTTTCCGGCGATCAGCACGCTGGTGCTGGTCGTCGTGCCGTTCGTGCTGTACTTCTCGCCGTGGTACGCGGCGGGGCTGCACAGTGACGTGGTCCGCGAACTGACGTACCTGGCGCTGATGGCGCCCGGGTTCGTGTTCTTCTGGACCCTGCTGCGGGTCGACCCGGTGCCCAAGGCCTACCCCTACCTGGTGACGCTGTGGGTCACCGGGGCGGAGGTCGTCGGCGATGCCATCCTCGGCCTGGCCGTCATCGCTGACCAGCACCTGATCGCCGGGGCTTATTATCATGCGCTGGCCCGGCCGTGGGGACCAGGCCCGGCCACCGATCAGGTGCTGGGCGGCGGAGCGCTGTGGGTGCTCGGTGACATCGTCGGCCTGCCGTTCCTGGCCGCCCAGTTGATCCAGATGATCAGGGAAGACGAGGCCGAGGCCGAAGTGATCGACGCGGAACTCGACGCGGAGGAGGCAGCGCGTGCCCGGCCGGCCGGGCACGCGGTGGGTGCTGAGCCTGCGGTGGGTGCCGGGCCTGTGGAGACGCTGGCCGGGCCGGGCGCGGATCATGCGGATCAGGGGAAGCCTGCCGCCGGGAGTGTGCCGTGGTGGGAGAGCGACCCACGTTTCGCCGACCGGTTCCGGTCAGCCGGGGACCATCCGGCCTGATCAGTAGGTGCGCCTGATGAGGAAGGCCCAGCCCTGCGGAAGCGCCGTCTCCGTCACGAATTCCTGGCGCTTCATCATGCACCACGCCGGGATGTCAGGCCGGGCGGCTGGGTCATCGGCGAGCACCGCGACGGTCTCCCCGATAGGGATCTCCCTGATCCGCTCGGCGAGCATGATGATCGGGATCGGGCACTTGCGGCCGAGCGCGTCTATCGTCAGCGCCGGGGCGGGGCGCGTCGGGGGGATCATGCTCGTGCCTCTCTGTGCCGCGGTACCGGGGGACCTCCTCCTGAATGGTGCCACGCGGAAGCGATACCCGCACGTTGCCACAGGTAAGCACCCGGCCGCCGGCACGTCATCCGGCACCAGGCTCAGGACACGCCCCAGAAGTTATGGGGTCCCCCGCTTGGGCCGTAATCGTGCACGATACTGTTTTCCACGACAGCCTGTAGGACGAGCCATGACCAGCCCGTGCAGCCGGGAGTCATCCGCTGGGAAGGCAATCTGTGAGTCCCACCCCGAGCGCCCCACGCCATGGGGGCGCGCACGTTCCGGGCGAGGCGCCCGGACAGGAAACGGCAGCCATGCCTGGCCGCCGGCAGGCCCGGCGGCTGTGCCGCCTGGCGCCGCGCGCCGCCATGCTCGTCGCCGTGGCCGCGGCCACGGCCGGCTGCAAGTCCACCACGTTCACCCGGCTCGGCATGCCGGTGCCCGTCACCCAGCAGGGCAAGGCCGTGGTCAGCCTCTGGCAGGGATCGTGGGTTGCGGCTCTCGCCGTCGGCTTCCTGGTCTGGGGCCTGATCTTGTGGGCGGTGATCTTCCACCGCAAGCGCACGGACCGGCCGCCCCGCCAGGTGCGTTACAACCTGCCGATCGAGATGCTCTACACGGTCGTGCCCTTCATCATGGTCGGCGTCCTGTTCTTCTTCACGGCCCGGGACGAGAACTACATCGACAAGCTGCCGGCGCATCCGGACGTCGTGGTCACCGTGGTCGGCTACCAGTGGAGCTGGCAGTTCCAGTACCCGCAGTACAAGGTGCCGAACTCGCCGACCGGGGTGGTGACGGAGAACGGCGAGCCCTGGCCGGGGCGGCTGCCGGTGCTGGAGATCCCGACGAATGAGACCGTCCGGTTCAACCTCGTCTCGACGGACGTCATCCACTCGTTCTGGATCGTCCCGTTCGAGTTCAAGCGGGACGTCATCCCCGGCCACCCGAACCACTTCGAGGTGACTCCGATCAGGACCGGGACTTTCATCGGCCACTGCACCGAACTGTGCGGCGTCTACCACAGCCGGATGCTGTTCACGGTGAAGATCGTGACCGCGGCCCAGTTCCATCAGTGGATTGCCGCGCAGCAGCAGGCGCAGCAGAAGTCGGCAGGGGGCGCGTAGCAGTGACCACGATCGAACAGCCGATCCAGACGACGGCCGCGCCGCCGAATCGCTACCGCAAGGGTTCGCTCCTCGCTGACTGGCTGTCCTCGACGGACCACAAGGTCATCGGCCACCTGTACCTGATCACATCGTTCGCGTTCTTCATGATCGCTGGCCTGATGGCGATGATCATGCGGATCCAGCTGTTCGGGCCGGACAACCACGTGGTGTCTGACCAGCAGTACAACGAGCTGTTCACCATCCACGGCACGATCATGCTGCTGCTCTTCGCCACCCCGCTGTTCGTCGGCTTCGCGAACGAGATCATGCCGCTGCAGATCGGCGCGCCTGACGTGGCGTTCCCCCGGCTGAACCTGCTGAGTTACTACATGTTCCTGTTCGGCGGGCTGATCCTGATGATCAGTTTCCTGACTCCGGGCGGGGCGGCGTCGTTCGGCTGGTATGCCTACTCCCCGCTGACCAGCCCGGTGTACTCACCGGGCATCGGCGGTGACATGTGGATCATGGGCCTGACCCTGTCCGGGCTCGGCACCATCCTGGGCGGGGTGAACTTCGTCACCACGATCATCTGCATGCGCGCGCCGGGGATGACGATGTTCCGGATGCCGATCTTCACCTGGAACATCCTGCTGACCAGCATGCTGGTGCTGATGGCGTTCCCGGTGCTGGCCGCGGCGCTGCTGGTGCTGGAGATCGACCGCAAGCTCGGCGCGCAGGTGTTCAATTCGAGCAGTGGCGGCGCTGTCATGTGGCAGCACCTGTTCTGGTTCTTCGGCCATCCCGAGGTCTATATCGTCGCATTGCCATTCTTCGGCATCGCCACAGAGATCCTGCCGGTGTTCAGCCGCAAGCCCTGTTTCGGTTACAAGGGGCTGGTCGCCGCGACGATCGCGATCGCTGGGTTGTCGATGACCGTGTGGGCGCACCACATGTTCACCACGGGTGCCGTGCTGCTGCCGTTCTTCTCTTTCATGACCTTCCTTATCGCGGTCCCGACCGGGGTCAAATTCTTCAACTGGGTCGGCACGATGTGGCGGGGCCAGCTGACGTTCGAGCCCGCCATGCTCTTCATCATCGGGTTCCTGGTGTCATTCCTGTTCGGCGGACTGACCGGGATCATCCTGGCCTCGCCGCCGCTGGACTTCCACGTCAGCGACTCCTATTTCGTCGTCGCCCACTTCCACTATGTGCTTTTCGGGACCGTGGTGTTCTGCATGTTCGGCGGCTTCTACTTCTGGTGGCCCAAGTTCACCGGGAAGATGCTGGACAACACGCTGGGCAAATGGCATTTCTGGACGCTGTTCATCGGCTTCCACATGACGTTCCTGGTGCAGCACTGGATTGGCATCGAGGGCATGCCGCGACGGGTCGCCAACTACCCGTTCCTCCCGGCCAACGTGACCATGCTGAACCAGATCTCCAGCATCGGCTCGTGGATCCTGGGCGCGTCCACGTTCATCTTCCTTTACAACGTCTACAAGACCTGGAAGTTCGGCGAGCAGGTGACCGTGGACGACCCGTGGGGGTACGGGAATTCCCTGGAGTGGGCGACGTCCTGCCCGCCGCCGCGGCACAACTTCACCCGGATACCGCGCATCCGTTCCGAGCGGCCCGCCTTCGACCTGCATTACCCGCACGTCCAGTCGGGGCGGACGTCCCGCCAGCGCCTTGAGACACGCAAATGATGCCGCGGAGCGGGGCCGGGCGGCAGCCTGGCTGCGGCATGAGCGGATGGGGTGCCCGCGGACTGGGTGACCGGCGGCGCGGCGGCAGAGAGGTGTGACATGAAGATTGAAGGATCTCTGTTCATCGGCTGCGCGGTGTTCTTCGGCTGCGTCGACATCGTGTACTGGTACTTCTCGAAAGATCCCACCGGCACGACCGCGCTGGCGCTGGCTGTCGGGCTCGCCTTCCTCACCGGGTTCTATGTTCTTTTCACCGGCCGGCGGCTGCCGCCGCGACCGGAGGACAACGCGCGGGGTGAGATCAGCGAGGGTACCGGCGAGCTTGGTTTCTTCAGCCCGAATAGCTGGTGGCCGCTGTTCGTAGGCATGGCCGCAGCCACGGCGGCGCTCGGCGCGGCGATCGGATGGTGGCTTTTCCTGATAGGGCTGCTTTCGTTGGTATTCGCGACGATTGGCTTTGTCTTCGAGTACTACCGAGGGCACTACGCGCACTGAGAAACTCGTGACCTGAGCAGCCCCGGCATCCTGGCCAGCCGGCCTGCCGGCGGTGTGCCCCGATAATTTCCTCTTGCTCGTTGCCCCCCGTGGCGGGCGTATTGCTTTACCTGTCGAGGCTACGTAGAGTAATTACAAGATAGCTAAAAATTACCTTTGGGCGAGTATTCCTGGGCCGCCATGGGAATGAGTTGGTTGCCAGAAGGCTCCAAAGGGGGTTGCCGACGTGTCGGGGAACGTCATCGTAACTGCTTTTCGTGCGCACGCTCAGTGCGGGCGGATAAGGCAACGGAGCCTGGCCATGGCCCACGCGCTGACGCGTGCGGGCCACTCAGCCAGGTGGACCGTGAACAGGCATATCAGTGCGCATGATGCCATTTCTGGATCCGGCGATGACCCTGCCCATCCTGGGCCGCGGATGGCCCGGGCGGCCCGCTGGGCCGCGGCCCTGGTCGCCGCGTCCGGCCTGCTGCTCGTCGCGGCCTGCCAGGGCGGGATAGTGGCGTCACAGGTAGCGGCCATCCGGCCGGTGGCGACGGTGATCATCACGACCGGGAACCTCACCTTCACCAGCGCGGCGGGCAACAACCACGAAGCGGACCAGGCGGCCCGGGCGGCGAGCGGCCGCACCGGGCTGGCCCGGCCGGCCGCGAACATGCCCATTGACGCCCGCCCTGACCTGGGCGTCAGCGTGATCGCCCGGCATGGTGGGTTGTCCGATGTGCTGGTCACCAACGCGGCAGGCACGACCGAGCAGGGCTCCTTCACCAGCGGCGTGACCGCCTGGCACACCACCTGGGCCCTGGCGCCGTCGCAGGCCTACCAGGTCACCGCGACCGCGGTTAACTCGCAGGGCAAGCGGACGGTTACCACCGGATCCTTCCGCACCGGGAAGCCGGCCCGCACCTTCAGCGCGACGGTGGCCCTGGCCGCGGGGGCAACGTATGGCGTGGGCATGCCGATCATCGTGACGTTCAGCCAGCCGATCGTGAACAAGGCAGCGGTCGAGCGGGCGTTCGAGATCCACTCCAGCAAGGCGGTGACCGGCGCCTGGTACTGGGCGGGCAACGACACCATGTGGTTCCGGACGAAGAAGTACTGGCCAGCGCATACGAAGGTGAGCTTCACCGCCCATCTTGACGGTGTGCAGGCCGCGCCCGGGGTGTACGGCACCCAGGATCTCTCCCAGCATTTCAGGATCGGCAATTCGCTGGTGGTCATCGCCAGCGCCGCCACGCACTACATGAAGGTCTGGTCCGGCGGGAAGTTCAAGGGCAGCTGGCCGATCAGCACCGGGACGCCCGGCGACGACACGCCGAACGGGCACTACCTGTCCTTCGACATGGGCAATCCGGTGGATATGGACTCGGCCTCATTCGGGGTGATGCCCGGCAGCCCCGGCTACTACAACGTCGAGGTCTATGACTCCGTGAAGTTCACCTTCAGCGGCGATTACGTGCACAGCGCGCCGTGGTCGGTGGGGGAGCAGGGATACGTCAACGTGAGTCACGGCTGCGTCAACGTGGCCCCAGGCAACGCTGCCTGGTACTACGACCACTCCGTGCTCGGCGACCCGATCACGATCGTGGGCAGCCCACTCGCTGGCACCTGGGGTGACGGCTGGACGATCTGGTTCCTGTCCTGGCCGAAGCTGCTGGCGGGGAGCGCTACCGGGGACGCGGTCGTCGCGGACGCCGCCGGCAGCGAGTTCGTCTCCGCCACGACACTCGCGCCCGGCAGCCGCCAGACGGGGCAGCGGCTCGCGGCCAACTGAGGAATGCCTCGCCGTGCTGAGGTGCGGTGTCCTGAACCGGCCGCCGTGCCAGTGCCCAAGGTGCTGGCACGGCGGCCACCATCATGCGGGCCCTGCGCCCGGGCGGGTCCTGCTAGCGCCCATCCGGCCCAGCCCCGGGCCGGCCAGCGTAGCGCCGCTGCCGCTCCGGCGGGGCTCAGGCGCTTTCTGACGGGCTGTCGCCGCCGGGCCCGACAGCGGGCCGGGCCGGATCCCCGGTGGTGACAGCGGCCCGCTCGGGCTCGCCGTGGCCGTTGCTGTGCCCGTTGCCTATCGGCAGCGGGACATTCTCGGTGAGCACCCGGTTGAGCCTGAGCCGAAGCTTGCCGATGCTGCCCCGGGCCGCCGGGTCGGGAACGCCGTTCTCGTCGTCCTCCGTGGGCTGCGGCAGCGCCTGCGGCTCGGTCGCCCTGGCGGTGAGCACGGCGTACGCCTCCTCATCGACCGGCCGGGTCACCTCGATGTACTCGCCGTCAGGCAGCTGCCGGATGATGCCGGTCTCCACCCCGTGCTCGAGCAGGTGGGCATCCTTGCGCTGCAGGCCGAGGCAGATCCGCTTGGTCACGGTGTACGCGATGGCTGGCACGATGAAGATCGCGTAGCGGGCGATCACGGTCGTGGTGTAAAGCGGTATGGCGAAGTGCGCCGCGATGACGTCGTTGGCGCCTTCCAGCCAGAACACGCCGTAGGCCGCTATCACGGCGATGCCGATCGCCGTCCGCGTCGGCGCGTTGCGGGGCCGGTCATTGACATGGTGCTCGCGCTGATCCCGGAGGATCCAGCGTTCGATGAACGGCCACAGGGCCGCGCCGGTGAACAGCAGGCCGAGCGGGAGCAGCCCAGGTATGAACACGTTGAAGGCAAACGTGTGCCCCAGCACGTTCCACGACCAGCTCGGGAACATCCGCAGGGCGCCTTCCAGCATGCCCATGTAGAAGTCAGGCTGCGAGCCCGCCGAGATCGCTACCGGCGTGAAGGGCCCGTACAGCCAGATCGGGTTGATCTGCGCGAACGTGGCCAGCAGGGCGGTCACGCCGAACGTGAAGAAGAAGAACGCCCCGGTCTTCGCCATGAAGTACGGGTACATGGGCTGGCCGACGACGTTCTGGTCGGTGTGCCCCTTGCCCGGCATCTGGGTGTGCTTCTGGTGGAACATGAAGAACAGGTGCGCGGTGATCAGGGCGAGCAGCAGCCCCGGGATCAGCAGCACGTGCAGGATGTACAGCCGCGGGATGATCACGTCACCGGGGAACTGCCCGCCGAACAGGAAGAACGCCACGTAGGTGCCGACGATCGGCAGCGACTGGATCACGCCTTCGAGGATGCGCAGCCCGGCTCCGGACAGCAGGTCATCAGGCAGTGAGTAGCCGAACAGGCCTTCCAGCATCCCCAGGGTGAACAGGACGATGCCGATCAGCCAGTTGAACTCGCGGGGCTTGCGGTAGGCGCCGGTAAAAAAGATCCGGATCATGTGCGCCATGATCGCGCCCATGAACAGGTCCGCCGCCCAGTGGTGGATCTGCCGCATGAGCAGGCCGCCGCGGACATCGAAGCTGATGTTCAGCGTCGAGGAGTACGCCTCGCTCATCCGCACGCCATCCAGGTGGACGTACGAGCCGTGGTAGACCACGGAGGTCATGCTCGGCTTGAAGAAGAAGGTCAGGAAGGTGCCGGTCAGCAGCAGGATGATAAACGAGTAGAGGGCGATCTCGCCCAGCAGGAACGACCAGTGGTCCGGGAAGATCTTCCGCAGGAAGGTGCGCGTCGACTTCGCGGCCCGGAACCGGTCATCGAGGAACGTTCCGGTGCTGGCCAGCGCCTTCTCGACCGGACCGCCGCCCGCGTCGCCCGCGGGCTGGTTGGCCATGTTCATCCCCGCTCCCAGAAGCTCGGGCCGACCGGTTCATGGTAGTCACTCTGCGCGACGAGGTAGCCCGCCGCGTCGGTGGTGATCGGCAGCTGCGGTAGCGGCCTGCTGGCCGGGCCGAAGAGCACCGTCGCGCCCTTGGTGGCATCAAAGGTGGACTGGTGGCACGGGCAGAGGATGTGATGCGTGGTCTGCTCGTACAGCGCGACCGGGCAGCCCACATGCGTGCATATCTTCGAGTAGGCGACGATGTTGTCCACCGTCCAGTTCATCACCGTCGGCGGCTGAAGCTGGCCCGGGGCGAACTTGATGATGATCGTCGCGGCCTTGGCCAGTTCCACATCGTTGTCCTGATACCCCTCGGGAATCACGGTGATCATCCCGCCCGGCGAATCGAAGTCGGCAGGCCGCAGTGGCCGGTTCGTGCCGGAGATGACCAGGCGCGTCCCCTTGCGCCAGGCGGTGTGCCGCAGGCTGGTCCTCGGCAGCGGCCCCATGTCGCGCAGCAGGAGCACGGGCGCCAGCCCCAGCGGCACGGTGGCCGCGATGAGGGTCCGCCGCAGCACCGGCCGCTTGATGAACTGGCTGGCGTCCGCGCCCTCCTTGAACGTCTGGGCGAACGCCTGCCGGTCATTCTCGGGCGAAGCCAGCGGCTTGCGCTGCTCAGTGAGCTCGACGTCCGGCATCAGCTGCCGGACCCAGATCACCGTGCCCGCCCCGAGGAAGAGGAGCGAGAGGGTCAGGGAGGTGCCGAGGGCCAGGTTGGAACGCAGAACCCGGTCGACGGTATGCACCGGAAAGCCCACGTAGGACGCGATAAACGCGAAGCCGGACAGCATGGCCAGGATGAACAGCGTCGCCACGACCCGTTCGGCCCGCTTGGCTTTAACCAGGTCAGGGGGGTCTGCAGGCAGTTCCCGCGGGACCGGGGGAGCCGCGTCGGGGTGCTCGGTGGCGAGCAGGATATGGGCCTCGGCGGGCGACGGGGTGCCGATCACCCGGTGCGGAGCGCGCGTCTGTCCTGCCTGGTCCTCAGCTTCGGCGAGGCCGCCGCTGCCGTGCTGCAGGTCGTCGGGGTATTCGCCTGTCTCGCTCATGCCTGCTCCCGCCGCTTCGCCGCGATCCACCAGGCGGACGCCACCAGCAAGCCGATACCTCCAAGCCAGACCACAATCCCCTCGGTCACCGGCCCGACCCGGCCCAGGCTGAACCCGCCGGGGTTCGGCTCGGCTCGCGTCTCGGTGACATACGCGGCGATGTCGCGCTTCTCACTGGGAGTAATCGTGGAGTCATTGAACAGCGGCATAGCCTCGGGGCCGGTGAGCATGGCCTCGTAAATCTGCGTCGGCGTGGAGGCCGTGAGCGGGGGCGCGTACTTCCCGTAGGTCAGCGCCCCGCCCGCGCCCACGAAGTTGTGGCACTGGGCACAGTTGGTGATGAACAGCTGCTGGCCGAGCGCGACGTTGGCGCCGGCCGCGGCGACCTGCTCAGGCGCCGGGATGGCCGGGCCGCCGCCGAGCGAGGCGATGTAGGCCGCCAGTTCATGGGTCTGCTTGGCGCCGAACCGCGGCGGCTTGCGGTCCATCTCGGCACCGATCTCCGCGGCCGGCATCCGGCCTGTGCTCACCTGGAAGTCCACCGCTGCGGCCCCCACCCCGATCAGGCTCGGCCCCGCCGATGTGCCCTGAGCGTTCATGCCATGACAGGTCGCGCAGGTCCGGGCGAACAGCGCCTGGCCCTCGGCGATGTCCTGCCGGGCCGCAGCCGGGGCCGCCGCGGACGCCGGGCTGCCTGGCGCGGTGAATGCCGCGTAGACGATGCCGATAGCGATCAGCCCCAGCAGGACGACGGCGTACCCGGCGGCCGGGTGCCTTCGCCGCGCGGTGATCCAGCTCACTGCTGTCCTCGGTTTCCGGTCAGGGGATGTGGTGCATCTCGTTAGCGGATTCAGTTGGCCGTGCGGGCATCTAGTGGATCAGGTAGATGGTCGTGAACAGGCCGATCCACACGACATCCACGAAATGCCAGTAGTAGGAGACGACGATCGCGCTCACCTGCTGTTCGTGGGTGAACGTCTTCGCCGCGTAGGTGCGGCCGAGCACGAACAGGAACGCGACAAGCCCGCCGGTCACGTGCAGCCCGTGGAAGCCCGTGGGGATGTAGAACACCGAGCCATAGGCGCTGGACGACAGGGTCAGCCCGTCGTGGATCAGGCCGAGGTACTCATATCCCTGGCCGGACACGAAATACAGGCCCATCAGGAAGGAGAGGACGTACCACTCGCGCAGGCCCCACTTGCTCACCTGCCAGATCCGGCCGACCCGCCTGATCTGGCCGCGCTCGACCGCGAACACCCCCAGCTGGCAGGTGACGCTGGAGAGCAGGAGCACGATCGTGTTGGTGGATCCCAGGGCCAGGTCCAGGTGCGCCCCCGGCCAGCGGAGGCCTTCGCCCTTGTCGACTGAGCGGATGGTGAAATACATCGCGAACAAGGCCGCGAAGAACATGAGTTCCGAGGACAGCCAGACGATGGTTCCCACGCTGACGAGGTTCGGCCGACTGGCCGGCGTGCGGGGCGTCGTCTCGGTCACGGTTGCGGTGGCCACGAGGGTCATTATTACGACACCACGTAGGCGGACGTCAGCCGACCCCCCGGGTCGGTACCATCCTGTTTCATGAAGGTCGTTGTGTACAGCCATGACGCGGACACGCGCGCGCGGGTGCGCCGGGCTATCGGGCGCCGTCCCGCACCAGATGTTCCAGACGCCGAAGTCATCGAGGTGGCCACCGAGCCTGCGCTGTTCCGCCTGCTCGATGCCGGCGGTGCGGACGTCATGGTGCTTGACGGTGAGGCTCAGCCGGCCGGCGGGATGGGCATCTGCCGCCAGGCCAAGGATGAGATCCATGACTGCCCGCCGGTGCTGCTGATCGTCGGCCGGGTGGATGATGGATGGCTGGCGACCTGGTCCGGGGCGGACGCCGTGACCAGCCACCCGATCGACCCGGTGGCGCTGGCCGAAGGCCTGGCCGGCCTGATGCGCCAGCGCGCCGAGCATCTGGCGGCCCAGGCCTGACCGGCGGCAGCCAGTCGCCCGGTCACATCCCGGGACGCCGAACCATCCCTGACCACAGTCCCGCCTCCGCACGCTGATCCGGCTGTCAGCGAGCCCGACTTCCGCCGCCCAGTCCGTCACCCTGCCCCGAGGGGGCCGCCATGGATTCCCGTGCCACCTGGCCCGCCCTGATCAGTGCGCTGATCAGGGGGGAGGAGCTGACCTCCGACGAGGCGGCGTGGGCGATGAACGAGATCATGGACGGTGCCGCGACATCCGTCCAGATCGCCGGGTTCGGCGTGGCGCTCCGGATGAAGGGCGAGACGGTCGGCGAAGTTACCGGGCTGGCCCAGGCGATGCTGGCGCATGCCACGCCGATCAGCGTGCCCGGCCCGCTGGTTGACCTGGTCGGTACTGGTGGCGACGGCGCGCACACGGTGAACATCTCCACGATGGGCGCGATCGTCGCGGCGGCGGCGGGAGCCCGGGTGGTCAAGCACGGGAACCGGGCCGCCTCGTCCGCGTGCGGCGCCGCCGACGTCCTTGAGGCGCTCGGGGTGGCTATCACCTTGTCACCGGAGGCGAGCGCGCGGCTGGTGGACGAACTCGGCATCGCGTTCCTGTTCGCGCCGCTCTACCACCCGGCGCTCCGGCATGCGGGGCCCGCGCGAAGTGAACTCGGCGTCCCCACGGTGTTCAATTCCCTCGGGCCGGTGGCGAACCCAGCGCGTCCCGGCGCCCAGGCGGTGGGGGTGTCCGACCCGCGGATGGGCGCGGTCCTCGCCGGCGTCCTCGCCGGGCGCGGCTCAAGCGCCCTGGTGTTCCACGGCGACGACGGCCTCGACGAGCTGACCACCGCCGACACGTCCACCGTCTGGCTGGTACATGGCGGGGTGGTGACCGCGACGACGGTCGACCCGGCCGCCCTGGGGCTGGACCGGGCCAAACCCGGGGACCTGCGCGGGGGTGACGCGGCATACAACGCGGCCGTGGTGCGCGCCGTGCTCGACGGCGCGCCAGGCGCGGTGCGCGACACCGTCGTGCTGAATGCCGCCGCGGCGCTGGCGGCCGAGGCCGGGGTACCCAGCCCAGCGGAGCTTGACCAGGCGCTGGCGGATGGCTGCGTGCGGGCGGCGGCGGCCGTGGACTCTGGGGCAGCGGGCGACCTGCTGCGCCGGTGGGTCGCCGCGAGCCAGCGCCTCGCCGCCAGCGACCCTGGACGCTGACCGGCTTGGCGTTTAGCTGAAGCGACGGGCCTAGCTGGAGCGACGGGGCTAGCTGGAGCGACGGGGTTAGCTGGGCTCGGGGTACCCGAGGGCGAAGGCAGCTTCGAGGTCATGCCGCGAATACGCGCGGAACGCGATATGGGTCTCGGTGTGGGTGACCCCGGGCACCCGGTTCAAGGTGCCGGGAATGACCTCAGCAAGTTCGTCATGGGCCCGCACCCGGATCAGCGCCACCAGGTCAAAGTCACCGGTTACCGAGTACACCTCACTGACCTGCGGGATCTGCGCGATGGCTTCGGCGGTCTGCGGGATGCGCGCAACGTCGGCCCTCACCAGAACGATTGCGGTGACCACGTGCTGCCTCCTTCGGTGCTGGTTCCGCCAGCCATCGGGCGTAGCGTACCGCCTGCCAGAGCATCTGCTGTGGCGCCCTCGCCCTGATCGCAGATCTCGGCGAGGGTGCGCACCCCGCACGCGGCCAGCCGGCGCAGCAGCCCGGTCAGCACGTCAGCGGTGGCCCGGGCGTCGGCCAGGGCACGGTGGCACGGCGGGGTCCGTGCCCCGAAGAAGCTGGCCAGCGTGCTCAGCTTGCGGTTGGGCACCTCGCCTTCGGCGAGTACCTGCCCGGCCAGGATGACCGTGTCGAGCACCTGGCAGGTCGGCCACGGGATGCCGCAAGCCCCGCAGGCCGCGCTGAGGAAGCCGATGTCGAACGGCGCGTTGTGCGCGGTGAGCACGCAGCCGCGGGTGAACTGGAGGAAGCCGGGCAGCACCGCCGCGATCGGCGGGGCGATGGCCACCATGGCGTCACTGATGCCGGTGAGCGCCGTGATGTCCGGCGGTATGGCAACGCCCGGATTGACCAGCGCGGTGAACTCCGCCCGCACCGTGCCGCCGCTCACCCGGACCGCGCCGATCTCGGTGATGCTGGCCTCCTCCGGCGACCAGCCGGTGGTCTCCACATCCACGATGGCGAAGTCAATCTCGTCGAATGCCGCAGCCGTCTCGCACGTGATCACCCTGTCACCGTAGGCCGCGGTACCGACACTCTCGCGCCAGGCGCGCCGGCCCCCGGCCCCGGCCCGGCCGGGGGAGTGCCGCCGCCGGAAGAAGTGTCAGCACCTCCGCCTAGCGTGTGCACCGTGCCGACCAGACCCGCCGGGGATGCCCGGGCGGCAGCCAGGACAGGAGGACACATGCTGATCGAATGCGACCGGTGCGAGATGCGTGACATCGCGTGCCCGGATTGCGTGGTTACCGCCCTGATGGGCGGCAACAGCCACGCTGAGATTGGCGAGGATGAGCGACGCGCCCTGCAAATACTCGCGGACGCCCGGCTGGTCTCGCCGCTGCGCCTGCAAGGGCCCACCGCACAGGCATCGTGACTGGTCAGAGCGACTTTCTCCGGAGGCGGCGCCGGGTCATCGGGGCGGCACCGCCTGGTCTTAGCACGGTCAAGATCACTGCGAGAGTTCGCGAAGTGGTGGAATTCACCTTCCGCGTTTCGCTAGTGTCAGGCCCGGGTCGGCTCGCTCCGCAGTCGCCATGACGGTGACGGCGACCGGCCTCCGCCGAGTTTCCGATGCTGGCGCAGTCAAGCCAGCGGAAAGCCGGGGACCCACCGGAGGACCAGCCCAGGTGAATCTGGGAGGGGCCCTCCAGGGGTGAATCGGGCCTAGCCGCCGAGCGGCCGGGACCGTAGGGCACCTTCCACAGCCCGAACCCGTCAGCTCACCCGGTAGGCGGAGTGGGAGAAGGAGCGTGTCACGCACGTGGTTACGCGTCCGACTGTTCAACCGTCCGTACTGCGCCGATGCGCTGTCGTCGCCACGAGCATGCTGGCCTTCGGGGGACTGATCACCTTCGCTGTCGCGGCAGGAGCCGCGCCGCAGCCGACGGTCACCCAGGTCCAGGCGAAGGTCGACAAGCTGACCACGCAGGAAGACGTGGCCGTCCAGCAGCTCGACCAGGTCACGCAGGAACTGCGCAGTGCCAAGCGGCGGCTCCTCATGATCAAGCACGAAGTGACGGTCCAACGCGCCAAGTTCCAGCAGATGCGCGCCGAAATCTCCCAGATCGCGACGACCGCCTACGAGAGCGGCAACATGACCTCGGTCGGCGCACTGCTGACCTCGAACAACCCGCAGGCCGTGCTGTCTCAGGCGTCGGTCCTGCTGCAGCTCTCGAACGACAGGTCGTCCCAGGTGAAGCAGTTCATCACGGCGGCCCGCCAGCTCAGCGAGTCGGCGCAGATGGCGACCCGCACCGACAACGCGATCCTCGCCCTCAGCAAGCAGCGGCTGGGGCGCGAGCGGTCCATCCGCAAGGCCCTCGCCAAGCAGAAGGCCGTGCTGGCCACCCTGACGGCGCAGCAGGCGGCCGCGGTCACGACGGTCGGCAGCGGCGGCTCGACGTCGGCGACCTACACCGGGACGACTGCGACGCAGGCTGGGAAGGCCGTCGCCTACGCGTATTCCAAGCTCGGCGACCCTTATCTCTACGGTGGCACCGGCCCGAATTCGTTCGACTGTTCCGGGCTGGTCCAGGCCGCCTGGGCGTCGGCCGGAGTTTCCATCGCCCGGGTGACCACCTCGCAGGCGGTTGAATTCCCCAGTGTGGCCAGGTCCCTGCTCCAGCCGGGCGACCTGGTCTTCTTTGCCGGCGACAGTCATGTGGCTATCTACGTGGGCGGCGGAGACATCATCGACGCCCCGACCACCGGCGAGTTCGTCGAGAAGCTCAGCCTGTCGAGTTCGTGGTATTCGGCGAACTACGACGGCGCTGTGCGGCCGTAACCATCGTGCGGCCGTAACCACCCGCGCGCGGCGGTGGCATCGAGCCGCACCCTGAAGACGAGCAGGGGGCATGTCCCGGAAGGACTTAACATCCCGGGACACGCCCCCTGCGCCAGCCAGGACCTAGGATCATTGGGGTTACCGTCGCCGGGACGCCAGCGCGGCAGGCAGCGCCGGTGGCCCGGGGAGCCAGATGCCGAAGGTCCTGATCGTCACCAACGATTTCCCGCCGCGGGCCGGCGGGATCCAGTCGTTCGTGCACGCGCTCGCGGTGCGGCTGCCGCCCGGCCAGGTCGTCGTGTACGCACCCGCCTGGGAAGGCGCGGCCGGTTATGACGAGCGGGCGCCCTTTCCCGTACTGCGCCACCCGACCTCGCTGATGCTGCCGGTGCCCTCCGTGGCCAGGCGTGCCGTCGGGCTGCTGAAGTCGGCCGACTGTGACACGGTGCTGTTCGGCGCGGCGGCCCCGCTGGGCCTGCTGGCCCCCACCCTGCGCCGGGCGGGGGCGAAGCGGATCGTCGCCCTCACCCACGGCCACGAGGCAGGCTGGGCCATGCTGCCCGTCGCGCGCAGCCTGCTGCGCCGCATCGGCGACTCGGTGGATGTCATGACCTATCTCGGCGACTACACCCGGTCACGACTGGCCGTGGCGCTGTCGCCGCAGGCAGCGGGCCGCCTGGCGCGGCTCGCCCCGGGCGTGGACACCGATGCCTTCCACCCGGGGGCAGGCGGCGCCGCCCTCCGGGAGCAGCTCGGCCTGACCGGCCGGCCCGTCGTCGTGTGCGTTTCCCGGCTGGTCACCCGGAAGGGCCAGGACACCCTGATCCGCGCCTGGCCGCAGGTCCGGGCGGCCTGCGGTGCGGTACTGCTGCTGGTGGGCGGCGGGCCGGCGGAGAGCCACCTGAAGCGGCTGGCCGGCCAGCTCGGCGTAGCAGGCTCGGTGGTGTTCACCGGTGCGGTGCCGTGGGCGGAACTCCCCGCCTACTACGACGCGGGTGACCTCTTCGCGATGCCGTGCCGCACCCGCCGGGGCGGCCTGGACGTCGAGGGCCTCGGCATCGTCTACCTGGAGGCGTCCGCGACCGGGCTGCCGGTGGTCGGCGGGGATTCTGGCGGCGCGCCTGACGCCATCCTGGACGGCGAGACCGGTTACGTGGTGCCCGGCGGCGATGTCGCCGCGGTGGCCGCCCGGATCACCGGGCTGATCGCTGATCCGGCCGCCGCCCGGGCGATGGGCGAGAAGGGCCTGGCCTGGGTGGACAGGGAGTGGCGGTGGGACCTGGTGGCCCGGCGGCTGGGGCAGATCCTGGCCCCTGCGGACGGCTAGGAATACGGGGACGGCCAGGAACACCAGGACGAAACGGCCGCCCGGACTGCGACGAAGAGCAGGCCGGGCTGGGGCCAGGCCCCGTCAGGAATACAGCGCCTCGATGTCGCTGGCGAAGTCCTTGATCACGGCGCTCCGCTTCACCTTGAGCGAGGGGGTGAGATGGCCGCCCGGCTCGGTGAAGTCCACGCCGAGAATGCGGAACCGCCGGATCGATTCGGCCCGTGACACGGCCTTGTTGGCCTCATCCACCGCCTGCTGGATCTCGGCGATCACCTCCGGGTCGCTGATCAGGTCAGCGGTCGTGGCGTTGGCGATCCGGGGGCGGCGCGACTTCCAGGCGTCGAGTGCCTCTATGTCGAGAGTCACCAGGCAGGCGATGTAGGGCTTGCCGTCGCCCACCACCATGCACTGGCTGACCAGCGGGTGGGCCCGGAGGCGGTCCTCAAGGACCGCAGGCGCGACGTTCTTGCCGCCCGCGGTGACGATCAGTTCCTTCTTCCGGCCGGTCACCCGCAGATAGCCCGCGTCGTCGAGTTCGCCTATGTCGCCGGTCAGCAGCCAGCCGTCCTGGAACGTCTCGGCGGTGGCCGCGTCGTTGTGCAGGTAGCCGGCGAAGACGTTGGGCCCCTTGATGAGGATCTCGCCGTCCTCGGCCGTCCGGATGGTCACGCCGGGCAGGGGCAGGCCGACCGTGCCGATCTTGTTGCAGGCCGGCCTGTTCACCGTGGCGGCGGCGCTGGTCTCGGTCAGCCCGTACCCCTCCAGGATGGTGATGCCGGTGCCGCGGAAGAAGTGCCCGAGGCGCTCCCCGAGCGGCCCACCGCCAGAGACCGCATAACGGACCTGCCCGCCCACTGCCGCCCGCAGCTTGCTGTAGACGAGGCGATCAAAGAGCCCATGCGCGAGGCGGAGCCGCAGGCCCTGGCCGCCTGGGCCGGGCTGGCCCTCGCTGCCCAGGGTCTTACTCCACTCGATGGCGGTCTGCGCGGCGGCACGGAAGATCCGGCTCTTGAGCTTGCTGTCGGAGGCCTGCAGTTCGGCGCCGTTATAGACCTTCTCGAACACCCGGGGAACGGCGAGGATGAACGCCGGCCGGAACGATGCCAGGTCGGCCAGCAGCTGGGCGACGTCCGCGGTGTGGCCGAGCACGGTGGCCGACTCCACGCAGCCGATCTGGATGATGCGGGCATAGGAATGGGCCAGCGGCAGGAACAGCAGCGCCGAGTGGCCGGGCGCATCGAAGATCTCCGGAATCGCGCTGACCACGTTGCGCACGTCGGCGAGCAGGTTGCCGTGGGTGAGCCGGCATCCCTTCGGCCGCCCGGTGGTCCCCGAGGTGTAGATGATCGTGGCCAGATCGGCGGCGCCCCGGCTGGTCCGGCGCTGCTCCAGCTGTGCGTCACTGATGGCGGTTCCCTCGGCGGGCAGTGCGTCCAGCGGCTTGGCGGTCGTGGCCGCGGCGGCGCCCTCGATCAGCCAGATCCGTTCCACCGCGGGCAGCCTGCCGAGCAACTCGGCGATCGCCTGCTCGTGCGCTGGCGTCTCCACGATCAGCGCCCGGGCGCCCGAGTCGCCCAGGATCCATTCCACCTGCTCGGCCGAGGAGGTCTCGTAGATCGGCACGGTGACCGCGCCGGCCGCCCAGATGGCGTAATCGGCGAGAGTCCACTCATAGCGGGTCTTCGACATCAGGGCGACCCGGTCGCCCGCCTCGATCCCGGCCGCGATGAGCCCCTTGGCGAGCGCGGCCACCTCGTCGCGGAACGCGCCGGCGGTCACGTCCCGCCAGGCCGCGGGGGCGTCGGCGGCCGCGCGCCGGAGCACGACCCTGGTCGGCTCGCGCTGGGCGCGTTCGAACACGACATCCGTGAGGTTGGCCGAGGCGGGGATCTCCACGAGAGCGGGAGTGCTGTGTTCGGGCATGACAGCTCCTGCTGGTTACGTCCGCGGCGACTGCTCTGACGCTGCCGCGTGGGGCTGCTCGCAAGCTACCAGCAGGTAGCGGCGGCCGCCGCGCGGCGCGCCCCGTCAAGGGTCTGTGCCCCGGCGCTGCGGCACGGACACCCTAATGTGTGGGAATGCGGGTTCACGTGGTCAGCGACGTGCACGGCCGGACGGATGCGCTCAGGAGCGCCGCGGACGGCGCGGACGCGCTGCTGTGCCTGGGCGACATGCTCCTGTTCATCGATTACGCCGATCACGGCCAGGGCATCTTCGCCGACCTGTTCGGCGCGGAGGCAACGCAGCGCTTCGTTGCCCTGCGCACCGCGAAACGCTTCGATGAGGCGCGGGAGATGTCGATGCGGCTGTGGGACGGGCTGGACGGCGATCCGTCGGGGCACGTGGAGACGGCCGCGTCGCGCCAGTACGCGGAGCTGTTCGCGGCGCTTCCCGAGCCCGCCTACCTCACCTACGGCAACGTTGACATCCCGCGCATGTGGCAGGCGCACCTGCGGCCTGGGCACCATGTGCTGGACGGCCAGCGGGTCGAGCTCGACGGGTGGCGGTTCGGGTTCGTCGGTGGCGGGCTGCGCTCGGCCTACCGGACGCCCAACGAGATCGACGAGGACGCCTACGCGGCCAAGGTGAGCGCCATCGGTGAGGTCGATGTGCTGTGCACGCACATCCCGCCGGCCGTGCCCCAGTTGCTGTACGACACGGTCGCCCGGCGGCTGGAGCGCGGTTCCGAGGCGCTGCTCCAGGAGATCGAGCGCAGCCAGCCGCGGTACGCCCTCTTCGGCCACGTGCACCAGCCGCTGGCCCACCGGGTCCGCATCGGGCGCACGGAGTGCATCAACGTGGGCCATTTCCGGGCCACCGGGACACCCTTCGCCCTGGAGTGGTAGCGATCATGGAGTGGGGCACGGCGGCGCTGCCCGGCCGGCGGTGGCGGTACGCTCCGAGCATGGCGGACCGGACCGCGTCGAGCATCGCCATCGCCGCGCCGAGCGCGGCCATCATGGCCGTTGTCGCCGACTTCGCGGCCTACCCGGAGTGGGCGGGCGCGGTGCGGTCGGCGGACGTGATCGAGCGCGACGGCGAGGGCCGGCCTGCCCAGGTGCGGTTCCAGCTGGATGCCGGGATCATCAAGGACAGCTACGTCCTGCGCTACGGCTGGGACGGCGACGCGGCCGTGCGGTGGGACCTCGCCGAATCCGGTTCGGTCGTTTCAGCGATGAGCGGCGGGTACTTCCTGGCTGAGGACGGCGGGCGGACCATGGTGACCTATGAGCTCACCGTGGACGTCCGGGTACCGATGCTGGGCATGCTGAAGCGGAGAGCAGAGAAGATGATCATCGACACCGCGCTGAAGGGGCTCAAAGCCCGGGTCGAGGGCAGGGCCGATGGCAGTGGAGAGGACACGACGTGACGCAGCAGCCCAAGCAGCCGGGCGCCGACCTGATCGGCGAAGTCCAGCGATGGCTGTTCCGCTCCGGGACACGCGGGGTGACCCGGGAGCTGAGCGGCCAGTTCCGGTCCGCGTTCGGCCGTGGCGGGTCCACTGACGTGTGGGAGACCGCCACCGCGCCGCCGTCCGAGGAGGCACCCGAGTGCGCCTGGTGCCCGGTGTGCCGGGCCGCCCGCCTGATGGGTGAGTCAGGGCCCGGGATGGCGTCGCATGTCGCGGCCGCGAGCGACGCGCTGGCCTCAGTGGTGCAGGACGCGATGTCAGTCCTCGGGTCAGCCATGGCGGCGGCCCGGCCCCCAGCGCCGTCGCCGGCCCGGCCTGCCCCGTCGTCGGCCGGGCCTGCCGCGTCGTCGCCCACCGGGCCTGCTGGGCCGTCGGCCGGGCCTGCTGCGGCGGACGAGCCGGAGCCGCCCGGCACTGGTCGCGGGGTATGGGAGGAGGCGGCTTCGCCGGCCGCCCCAGAAGGACCACCGCGTGAGCCTGACGATCGGGGTTGATATCGGGGGGACCAAGGTCGCGGGCGGGGTTGTCGACGCCGCGGGCCGGATCATCGAGAAGGTGAAGCGGTCCACTCCGTCGGCGAGCCCGGCGCAGACCGCCCGGGTGATCGTTGAGGTGGTCCAGACGCTCCAGGCGCGCCACCAGGTGGAGGCGGTCGGCCTGGGCGCCGCCGGCTTCATTGACGAGGAACGTGGCAGCGTGCTGTTCGCGCCCAACCTCGCCTGGCGTGACGAGCCGGTGCGCAAGAAGATCGCTGACCTGGTCGGGCTCCCGGTGGTGGTCGAGAATGACGCCAACGCCAGCGTCTGGGCCGAGCTCAAGTTCGGCGCGGCCCGTGGCCAGCGGCACGTGGTGCTCATCGCGGTGGGCACCGGCATCGGCGCCGGACTGGTGCTGGGCGGGGAGCTGTATCGCG
>CAYPQM010000019.1:29721-51824 GCA_964412845.1 uncultured Streptosporangiaceae bacterium | reverse complement strand
CGTGTCGGCCCTGCTCCGGGAGACCGGCCTGACCCTGTCCGAGGCCGACATCGCCATGCTGCAGAAAGCTCATCAGGAGGAGTACCTCGCCCAGGCCGACTCCGTCCGCCCACTGCCCGGGGCCGCCGAACTGCTGGCCGCCCTCACCGACCGCGGCGTGCAGTGGGCGATCGCGACCAGTGGTTACCGGGCCACGGCGGGCCACGCCCTGGGCATGCTGGGCCTGGCCGAGGACGCCCCGATGATCACCCGTGACATGGTGCGGCACGCGAAGCCCGACCCGGACCTGTTCTTGGCCGCCGCCGCGTTGCTGGACGTTGATCCCAAGCATGCGTATGTGGTCGGAGACAGCGTCTGGGACCTGCTTGCCGCCCGACGGGCCGGATCGATTGGCATCGGCCTCATGTCGGGCGGATACGGCCGCGAGGAACTCGAACGGGCCGGCGCCTACCGCGTCTACGCCGACCCCGCCGACATGCTGGCCCGCGCCGACGAACTCGGCGTCCGCGACCTACTTGCGCCCGGCAGGAGCCTCGCGGACTAGACGCCTGCGGCGCGTCGGGTGAAGTCGGCTACTGACCCACCTGTGCCGAGCCGAGCCAGGCATTCAGCGCAGCCAGCGCCCACGTTTCGGCCCAGCGTTCGCAAGGCCGCAAAGGTACCAACCCCGCGCGCTCGGCCACCGTACGGTCCACGACCGACCACACAGCCGCATCTGGCTCCTCAGCCGCCTCGAGCACCGGTGCCAAGGGGCCTGTCATCCAATGTCGCATAGGAACGCTGAAGCCAAGTTTGGGGCGGGTCGTGAGCCGACTGAGATACGGATCATCAAGTGCTATCCCAATCGCCGCCTTGCCTGGCGCCACGCTCCGGCCGGCCGCAAGGCCCAGCGCTGCCGTGAACACGCGGCTGTCCACGAAGGGCACACGCAACTCAACTGACGAAGCCATGGAGAAGGCATCGGCATCTGGAAGCAATGTGGACTGGAGGTAGACGGCGACTTCGGCCGCCATCATCGCGCCGAATGATCTCGGGGAGGACACCGCTCGCAACGCGAAAAAATCCACCGTCCCAGGGCGGGCGATACCGGTGAGATCGCTCACCAACGGCGCTGGCAGTACCTCCCGTTGGAGGAGGGAGAGCCCCCATCCGTCGCGTGGGCCCCCTCTACCCAGCAGTCTCCTCGCCTTTGTCTCGCTGGCCAGGCCCATTCGGGCAGCAACACGCGCGGCCGCACGGGTCACAGCATCAGGTATCTTATCCGTGGCTCGAAGGGCGGACAGGTATCTCAGCATGCGAAAGTGAGCGTAACCACCCACCGCCTCGTCTCCGCCAAGGCCTGACAACGCCACCTTGAAGCCAGCTTCGTGCACAGCCTTGCAGACAAGGTAGGTATTGAGGCCGTCGATGCTCGGGCGCTGCATCGCCCCGAAGAACCTCGCCACGTCGCTGTTCTCAAGCGCGACGGGTATCCGCTGGAAGCCATGCCCATAATGACGGGCAGTCTCTGCAGCCCCGACGCTCTCATCGGCATTACCTTGGGCGGCCACCGTGACGCAGTGGAGACTGCGACCGAGGCGGCTCCCCACAGCGCCGATTGCCGCCGAATCAACGCCGGCGGACAATAGGAGCGCCGTGGGCACGTCGGCACCCAGATGCAGTTCTATGGAATCCGCCAGCGCTGCTCCGAGGTCCGCCGACGGCCTGGTGACCCGGAGCGGCCCGTCAGGCAAGATCGGCCGTACGGTTACCCGGGCGCCCCTGACGATGGTGGCGACGGTATTGGGCGGAAGAGCAGTTATCTCCAGGAACGGAGCCCGGTCTGCCGCCACGGCTCCGAAGCTGAGATATTGCGCGATTGCTTCACCATCGATCCGCACGCCAGCGGCAATGCGCACAAGGGGCCGTATCTCAGAGGCGAAAACGAGCCGTCCACCCGGTAGCATCCTCCAGTGGAGGGGCTTGATCCCGAAGGAATCACGGGCCAGGTAGAGACACTCCTCACGAGAGTCAACCAAGGCAATAGCGAACATCCCGCGCAACTCGGCCAGCGAAGCCACCCCGAACTTCGCCCACAACTCGGGGATAACCTCGCCGTCGCACGCGGTATGCACCGGCAGCTGGTAGCGTTCTATGAGACGGCGGTAGTTGTATATCTCACCGTTAAACACGCAATGATAGCGCCCGTCAGCTGACACGAATGGCTGGTTTCCGGCCGGACCGGGATCCCGAATACCGAGCCGCGTGTTCCCAATGGTGAATTCACCGACTCTCGCCACAACGCTGTGGTCGGGGCCACGATGCCCCTGCAAATCGTTGAGCATGCTGACCTGCACTGCTGCGCGGCCTGCCACCACATCGAAAGCGCCAGCAATGCCACACATCGTAAAGACCCATCGCGGGGTTGACTCACAGGGCGCCCGTCAACGGAACAACGAGCCTTCGGCTAGTGGGTTTTGCGGCGCGCTGTGCACGGTGTCCACGGCAACGACCTCATAATCGAGGGCCGCGCCGCCCTGGGCGAGTTGGACGTCAGCTTCCATCGAAGCCGGGCAGCCATGGTCCGGGTCCTCGGTCGTGACCAGGCGCAGGTCGACGACCCTTCCCCCGCTCACGCCGCCCAGCAGGACGTTTCCGTAGCAATGGCCGGTCTGGTTGGTGAACGCGCCTACGGAACTCCCCGGCGAGCCGGGCGTGCTCAGGCTCAACGAAAAGTGATCGGTGATGCCCGCGACCAGGGTGATCTGGCCACCCCACGTGCCCAGGTCAGCCGAGGGTATGCCGCTTGGTTCGGCGCTGCTTGCTACCGGAGAGGCACTGCTCGCGGCCGCGGACGAAGGGCTGGACGGTGCGGAGGGGAGAACGTGCTGGCCAGCAGCGCTTGCTGCCGGAGACGAGGGGCCGGGGGCCGCGGAGGGAAGTCCGCCCCGGCCCGCGCTGCTGGCGGCCAGGGACGAGAGGCTGGATGTTCCCGACGGCAGTGAGAAATGTTCCACTGATGAGGCGCGGGCGGAATCGGAGCCGCCGTTCAGCACGATTGAGAACGCGCCGCCGGCCGACATCCCCAGCACCGCGACGGGACCGGCGACAGCGGTGATCTGCGCCCAGCGACTCCATCCGTCGTATCTGTTTTTAGCGCGGACGAATACTGACGAATTCCTCGAACGCGAATGTTTGCCTCTCATTATCACTCCTTTCAAGTGAGCTACTGTCGCTACCTTAAACACGAGAGTCTTTCACCGGGCTTTCAGGCAGGCCGAAAGGAGGAGATGCCCTAGCCTGTCCCCGCGCACCTCAGTGGAACAATGAGCCTTCGGCCAGCGGGCTTTGCAGCGAGCCTTGCGCGGTGCCCGCAGTGATGACTTCGTAGTCGAGGGCTGACCCACCTGGGGCCAGCTCGACGTCAGCCTCGACCGACGTCGTGCAGTCGTTGCCCGGGTCCTGAGTCGTTTCCAGGCGCAGGTCAACGAGCGTTCCCCCGCTGACGCCGTCCAGGAAGACGTTCCCCTGGCAGTCGCCGGTCTGGTTGTTGAACGTGCCGACGGCGTCGGGGCTCCCCGGCGTGCCAGGCTCGTTCAGATTCAGGAAGAAACGATCATTAATGCCATTGACCTGCGCGACCTGGCCACCCCAGGTACCGAGGTCGGCGGCTGGTATGCCGCCTGGCCCGGCGGTCGCCGCCGCCGGGGGTGAGTCGGTCAGGGGCGTGCTACCGGGGATCGCGGCGGCCGGAGTCGACGAGGGAAGCGAGATATGGTCCCCGCGTGCGGCCTGGCCCGTACCGGAACTAGCTCCGGAACCACTATGACTCAGCTCGATCGGCGCAACAGCGGCGATCAACGCGACCACGGGACTCGCAATAGTAGCAATCTGCGCCCAACGATCCCAACTGTTGTATCTGTTTCTTGCCCGGCCAAAGAATGACGAATTGCCCGGATTCGGGAATTGCTCGCTCATTGCCGCTCCTTGCCTGCGCACCGCTATAGCGACGTGATTTTCTACCTTCAACATAGGGGATTCATTTCCTGTTTTCCGGCCACTGGGCCGAGCGCATGCCCCGGGACGGCGGACCAGCAGACCGCCGCCAGCGGACCGATCGCCGCATGAGTTCTGTTAGGGATCACCCCGGCCCTGCATGGGTCGCGCATGGACGGGGCTTCAGGCCGGTTTGCGGGGGTTCACTGATTGCCATCGGGGTGCGTCCGCACCCGGAATGCCAGGAGGGTCCCGTGCTCGACCTCATCTACATCGGGCTGACGATCGTCGTCTTCGCCGCGCTCTTCCTTCTCATCAAGGGGGTCGAGCGCTTTGAGCGCTGAGAACATCATCGGCCTCATCGTCGGCATCCTGCTTGTCGGCTACCTGGTGGTGGCCCTGATCTCACCGGAGAAGTTCTGATGAGCAGCACCCTCGCGGGCTGGCTCCAAGTCGGCCTGCTCGTGCTCGCCCTGGCCGCCTGCTACAAGCCGCTCGGCGACTACATGGCGAAGATCTTCACGGGCGCCAAGCACTGGCGGCCGGAGCAGCGGATCTACAAGCTGATCGGCATCGACCCCACCGCCGACCAGCGGTGGAGTGCCTATCTGCGGAGCATGCTGGCGTTCTCGGCGGTTAGCGTGCTGTTCCTTTATGGTCTGGAGCGGTTGCAGCACTTCCTGCTGCTGTCGCTCGGCATGGCGAACGTTCCGCCTGCCCTGGCCTGGAACACCGCGGCGTCGTTCGTGACCAACACGAACTGGCAGAACTACTCGGGCGAGTCCACCATGGGCTACCTGGTCCAGATGAGCGGCCTCGCGGTGCAGAACTTCCTGTCCGCGGGCGTCGGCATCGTCGTCGCCATCGCCATGATCCGCGGGTTCATCAGGTCCAAGACCGACAAGCTCGGCAACTTCTGGGTGGACCTGACCCGGGTCACCCTGCGGCTGCTCATCCCGCTGGCCATCGTCGGCGGCCTGATCCTGGCCGCGAGCGGCGTGATCGACAACCTGACCACCACGCACACCATCTCCACGCTGGCCGGCAGCCACCAGAGCATGGTCGGCGGCCCGGTGGCCTCCCAGGAGGTCATCAAGGAACTCGGCAACAACGGCGGCGGCTTCTTCAACGCCAACTCCGCGCACCCGTTCGAGAACCCGAACCCGTTCACCGACTGGTTCGAGATCTTCCTGCTGCTGGTCATCCCGTTCGCGCTGCCCCGCACCTTCGGCAAGATGGTCGGCGACAACCGCCAGGGCTACGCCCTCGTCGCGGTCATGGCCATCATCTGGCTCGCCGCGGTCGGCGGGATCAGCTTCTTCGAGGCCCAGCACGCCGGCCTGGCGCCCCAGTTGGCGCATTCCGCCATGGAAGGCAAGGAAGTCAGGTTCGGCACCCCCGCCTCATCCCTGTTCGCCGCCTCGACCACGGTGACGTCGACCGGCGCGGTGAACTCCTTCCACGACTCGTTCACCCCGTTCGGCGGCGGGATCGCCCTGTTCGACATCGCGCTCGGCGAGATCGCTCCCGGCGGGGTCGGGGCCGGCATGTACGGCATCCTGATCCTCGCCATCGTGACCGTGTTCGTGGGCGGGCTCATGGTGGGCCGCACTCCGGAGTACATCGGCAAGAAGATCCGGCCCGCCGAGATGAAGTACGCGGCCCTGTACTTCCTGACCATCCCCACCCTGGTCCTGGGCGCGGCGGGCCTGTCGCTCGCCCTCAAGGTCCCGAGAGCATCCATCCTCAATGCCGGGCCGCACGGCCTGACCGAGATCATGTACGCGTTCGCCTCCGAGGCCAACAACAACGGGTCGGCGTTCGCGGGCCTGACCACGAACACTCCCTGGTACAACACGGTCGGCGGCATCGTGATGCTGCTCGGCCGGTTCGCGCCGGAAATCTTCGCGCTCGGCCTGGCCGGCTCGCTGGCCCGGCAGCAACCGGTACCCGCGAGCGTCGGCACCATGGACACGCACAAACCGCTGTTTGTGGGAATGCTCGTCGGCGTCATCCTCATCCTGGTCGGCCTGACCTACTTCCCCGCGCTCGCACTCGGACCGTTCGCCGAAGGGCTGCACTGATATGTCTGTGACAACTACCCAGCAGGCCAGCCCGGGCCCCCGCCCGGAGCAGGCCCCCGAGCCGCGGCGCCGGATCGGCGGCGGCCTGCTCGACCCGGCCATGCTCTGGCACTCGCTGCCGGACGCATTCAAGAAGCTCGACCCCCGGGTCCAGCTCAAGAACCCGGTCATGTTCGTGGTCGAGGTCGGCGCGGCGCTGACCACCTACTCGGCCATCACCAGCCCCTCGGTCTTCGCCTGGACGATCACCGTCTGGCTCTGGCTGACCGTGGTCTTCGCCAACCTCGCCGAGGCCGTGGCCGAGGGCCGGGGCAAGGCCCAGGCCGAGACGCTGCGCCGGACCAAGCGGGAAACCGTGGCGCGCCGCCTCACCGGCTGGCAGCCGGGCCAGCCCGCCGCCGACACCCGCGAGACCGAAGTACCGGGTACCCAGCTCACGCTCGGCGACTTCGTCGTGATCGAGGCGGGCCAGATCATCCCCGGTGACGGCGACGTCGTCGAGGGCGTGGCCTCGGTGGACGAGTCGGCCATCACCGGTGAGTCCGCGCCGGTCATCCGGGAGTCCGGCGGCGACCGGTCCGCGGTCACCGGCGGCACCAAGGTGCTGTCCGACCGGATCGTCGTGAAGATCACCTCCAAGCCCGGCGAGACCTTCATCGACCGGATGATCGCCCTGGTCGAAGGCGCCTCACGGCAGAAGACGCCGAACGAGATCGCCCTCAACATCCTGCTCGCGTCGCTGACGGTCATCTTCCTGCTGGCCGTCATCACGCTGCAGCCCATGGCGTTCTACTCCGGCGCGCCGCAGAGCCTGGTCATCCTGGTCGCCCTGCTGGTCGCGCTGATCCCGACGACGATCGGGGCGCTGCTGTCGGCGATCGGCATCGCGGGCATGGACCGGCTGGTGCAGCGGAACGTGCTGGCCATGTCCGGCCGCGCGGTCGAGGCCGCGGGCGACGTGAACACCCTGCTGCTGGACAAGACCGGCACCATCACCATCGGCAACCGCCAGGCCAGCGAGTTCCTCCCGGTCGGCGGGGTCACCCCGGCGGAACTGGCCGACGCGGCCCAGCTGTCCAGCATGGCCGACTACACACCGGAAGGCCGGTCCATCGTGGTGCTGGCCAAGGACCAGTACGGCCTGCGCGAGCGGCACGAGGGTGAACTGCAGGGCGCGGAGTTCGTCGAGTTCACCGCGCAGACCCGGATGAGCGGCGTGAATCTGGCCGACGGCCGTGAAGTCCGGAAGGGTGCTTCGAGCTCGGTCCGGGAGTGGATCCGGGCTAACGGCGGTACGCCCCCCGGGGAACTGGGCGAGATCGTGGACGGCATCTCCTCGGCCGGCGGCACCCCGCTGGTGGTGGCGGAGCGAGCACACGGCACGGCCCGCGCGCTCGGTGTCATCCACCTGAAGGACATCGTCAAGGAAGGTATCGCCGAGCGGTTCGCTGAGATGCGCACGATGGGCATCCGCACCATCATGATCACCGGCGACAACCCGCTGACCGCCAAGGCGATCGCCGATGAGTCCGGCGTGGACGACTTCCTCGCCGAGGCCACGCCAGAAGACAAGATGGCGCTGATCAAGAAGGAGCAGGAAGGCGGCAAGCTGGTCGCGATGACCGGGGACGGCACCAACGACGCCCCCGCGCTGGCCCAGGCCGACGTCGGGGTGGCGATGAACACCGGGACCTCCGCCGCCAAGGAGGCGGGGAACATGGTGGATCTCGACTCCAACCCGACCAAGCTCATCGAGATCGTGGAGATCGGCAAGCAGTTGCTGATCACCCGCGGGGCGCTGACCACCTTCTCCATCGCCAACGACGTGGCCAAGTACTTCGCCATCATCCCGGCGATGTTCGCCGGGGTCTTCCCCGGCCTGAAGCTGCTCAACATCATGCACCTGCACAGCCCGCAGTCAGCGATCACCTCGGCGATCATCTTCAACGCGCTGATCATCATCGCGCTGATCCCGCTGGCGCTGCGCGGGGTCAAGTACCGGCCCGCCTCCGCGTCGGCGCTGCTGCGCCGGAACCTGTGGATCTACGGCGCGGGCGGCCTGGTCATCCCGTTCATCGGGATCAAGGCCATTGACCTCATCGTCCAGTTCATCCCAGGATTCGGTGGTTGATCGACATGTCACGTCTCCCAGCTCTGCTGCGCCAGCACATCGCGGCGCTCCGGGGGCTCCTGGTGTTCACCGTCATCTGCGGGGTCGGCTACCCGCTGGTGGTGCTGGGCATCGCCCAGGTGGCCTTCCACCACCAGGCCAACGGCTCGCTGGTCAGCTACAAAGGCCAGGTCGTCGGTTCCAGCCTGCTCTGCCAGGAGTTCACCGACGCCAAGGGCAACCCGCTGCCGCAGTACTTCCAGCCCCGGCCATCCAACGCGGTCAACGCCACGGTCAAGACCGACTACGGCTGCGACCCGGGCTTCTCGGCCGCATCCAACCTGGGCCCGAACAACCCGGACCTGGTCCAGCTCATCAAGACCCGCCGGGCCCAGGTGGCGAAGTTCAACGGAGTCAGCCCGGCCAGCGTGCCACCTGACGCGGTGACCGCCTCGGCGTCCGGCCTGGACCCGGACATCTCCCCGGCCTACGCCTACCTCCAGGTGAACCGGGTCGCCGCGGCCCGGCACGTATCCGCATCGTCGGTCCGCGCGCTGGTCAGCCAGTTCGTCCAGGGCCGCGCCCTCGGATTCCTGGGCGAGCCGCGGGTGGATGTGCTCACCCTCAACATCGCGCTCAACCAGAAGTTCCCAACCTCCTGAGCCGAACGGATGACTGCAGTGGCTCCAGACGAGGGCGCCGGCGCCGGCCACGGCTCGCCGGCCCCCTCGCCGACACCAGTGACCCGCGTCCTTATCGTCGAAGACGAACCTGCCCTGCTCCGGGCCCTGCGCATCAACCTGCGCGCCCGCAGCTACGACGTCACCACCGCGCCGACCGGACGGGCGGCGCTGGCCGAGGCGGCCAAGCGGCCGCCGGACGCCGTCATCCTCGACCTGGGCCTGCCCGACGTCGAGGGCGTCGAGGTGATCCGCGAACTGCGCGGCTGGTCACGGGCGCCGGTCATCGTGCTGTCGGGCCGCACCGGGTCAGGGGACAAGATCGGCGCCCTGGACGCGGGTGCGGACGACTACGTCACCAAGCCGTTCTCCATGGAGGAACTGCTGGCCCGGCTGCGGGCCGTGCTGCGCCGGGACGAGTCTCCCCTGCACACGTCGCGGGTCAGGATCGGGCCGTGCGTGATCGACCTCGCCGCGCACACGGTCACCAACGGCATCGAGGCCGTGCGGCTGACTCCCACCGAGTGGCGGCTGCTGGAGATCCTGCTGCGCTCGCCCGGGCGGCTGGTCGGATCCCGGGCACTGCTCCAGGAGGTGTGGGGCCCAGGTTTCGAGAACAACACCAACTACCTGCGCTACCACATGGCCAGGCTGCGCCGGAAACTGGAGGAAGACCCAGCCCGCCCCCGCCACCTGCTCACCGAACCCGCCATGGGCTACCGCTACCAGCCGTGACCGGTGATCGGAACCAGCCGTGCGGCCTGACCAGGTGAGTGGGCACACTGATACTGAGCAGGAGTTTGATACTGAGCAGGAGTTTTCTTTGACAGGGAGATCATGAGCCAGCAGGACCGGGGACAGCTCCGGATTTATCTCGGGGCCGCGGCCGGAGTCGGCAAGACCTTCGCCATGCTCGGCGAAGGCCACCGGCGCGTCGAGCGCGGGGCCGATGTGGTCGTGGCGTTCGTGGAGACCCACGGGCGGCCGCACACGGCGGTCCTGCTCGACGGCCTGGAGATCATGCCGCGGGCCCGGCTGCCCTACCGTGGCACGACCTTCGAGGAAATGGATCTCGGCGCGGTGCTGGCCCGCAGGCCTGAGATCGCGCTGGTCGACGAGTTCGCGCACACCAACGTGCCCGGCTCGCGCAACGCGAAGCGCTGGGAGGATGTCGAGGAACTGCTGGCGGCCGGCATCGACGTGATCTCCACGGTCAATATCCAGCACCTGGAATCGCTCAACGACGTCGTCGAGAAGATCACCGGCGTGCCGCAGCGGGAGACGGTCCCCGACGCCATGGTGCGGGCGGCCGACCAGGTCGAGCTGGTCGACATGACACCGGAGGCGCTGCGCCGCCGGATGGCGCACGGGAACATCTACCCGCCGGAGAAGATCGACGCGGCGCTGACCAACTACTTCCGTACCGGGAACCTGACCGCGCTGCGTGAGCTGGCGCTGCTCTGGCTGGCCGACAAAGTGGACGAGGGCTTGCAGCGTTACCGGGCCGCGCACGACATCCACAGCACCTGGGAGGCCCGGGAGCGGGTCGTGGTGGCGCTCACCGGCGGCCAGGAAGGTGAGACGCTGATCCGCCGCGCGGCGCGGATCGCCGCCCGGTCCACGGGGGGCGATCTGCTCGCCGTGCACGTCACCCGGTCCGACGGGCTGACCGGCGCCGACCCGGCGGAACTGGCCGCACAGCGCAGGCTCGCCGAGTCGATCGGCGGTACTTACTACGAGGTGATCGGCGACAACATCCCGGACGCGCTGCTCACCTTCGCCCGGGCGGAGAACGCCACCCAGCTGGTGCTCGGCGCGAGCCGCCGGTCCTGGCTGTCCGCCCTGCTCACCGGACCAGGCGTGAGCATGCGGACTATCCGCGGCTCCGGCGACATCGACGTGCACATCGTGACCCACTCCCGGATGGGCCGCGGCCGCGGCCTGCCCCGGTCGCGGGGCGGCCTCACGCCGCGCCGTCGGCTGTCGGGCTATGCGCTCGGCGCGATCCTGGTCCCGCTGCTCACAGTGGCCCTGGCTTCCGCACGCGGCAATCTGAACCTGACCAGTGACGTGCTCGCCTTCCTGGTGGCGGTCATCGCGGTGGCCCTGGTCGGCGGGTTCGTCCCCGCGGTGCTGGTGGCGATCACCGGATCCCTGCTGCTCAACTACTACTTCACCCCGCCCATCCACCGGTGGACCATCTCCGAGAAGAACAACGTCCTGGCCCTGGGGGTGTTCATCGCGGTCGGCCTGGTGGTCAGCTCGGTGATGGATACCGCGGCCCGGCGCACCCGGCAGGCGGCCAGGGCCAACGCGGAGTCGCAGCTGCTGGCTACCACGGCAGGCAGCGTGCTGCGCGGCCAGCATGCCGTGGCGGCCGTGCTCGACCGGGTGCGCGAAGCGTTCGGCATGGAGTCCGTGACGCTCCTGGAGTGCACTGCCAGACAGGGCAGCGCCCAGCGCGGGCCTACGGCCGACTGGCAGGCCGTGGCGCACTCGGGTGAGCCGCCGCTCGGCCGGCCCGCGGACGCCGACGTGGAGGTGCCGGTGACAGAGACGCTCACGCTGGCGCTGCGGGGGCGGGCCCTCCCCGCGGATGACCGCCGGGTCCTCGGGGCCTTCGCCGCCTACGCCGCGGTCGCACTCGAGCAGCAGCGGCTGGTCGCGGCCGCGGAGGCAGCCAGGCCCATCGCCGCGGCCGACCGGATGAGGACCGCGCTGCTCGCCGCCGTCTCGCATGACCTGCGCACCCCGCTGGCCTCGGCCAAGGCTGCGGTGACCAGCCTGCGATCGTCCGACATCCATTGGAATGTGGCGGACCGCGATGAACTGCTCGCCACGGCCGACGAGTCCCTCGACCGGCTCGCCCACCTGGTGGACAACCTGCTCGACATGAGCAGGCTGCAAGCCGGGGCCATGTCTGTCTTCCCCCGGCCCGCCGGGCTCGGTGACATCGTCGCCCGCGCCCTGGATGACCTCGGTATCGGCCGCACGGCGGTGGTCGTGGACATCCCCGATTCACTGCCCGCGGTCACCGTAGATCCGGGCATCCTGGAGCGGGTCATCGTCAACCTGGCCGGGAATGCCCTGCGGTACTCCCCGGAGGGGTCGCCACCGTTGCTGACCGCGAGCGTCCTGGGCGACCGGGTCGAACTGCGGGTCGTCGATCGCGGCCCCGGCATTCCCGAGCAGGACCGTGACCGCATGTTTGTGCCGTTCCAGCGGCTCGGCGACACCGACAACACCACGGGCGTCGGCCTGGGCCTGGCCCTGTCCCGCGGGCTGGCCGAAGCCATGGGCGGCACCCTTGACCCCGAGGAAACCCCGGGCGGGGGGCTGACCATGACCCTGTCGCTGCCCGCGGTGCCCGAGCCGGACGGCCCCGGCCCGCGCCACCCTGGCTACCGGGAGCGGGACGGTGCCGCCTCCACCACCCCGGAGGGGGATCGGGCAGATGCCGGCTGAGCCTGGCAGGCTTGGCCAGGTGACCCGGGTCCTCGTTGTCGATGACGAACCACAGATCCTCCGCGCGCTGCGGATCAACCTGCGCGTGCGCAACTACGATGTGGATACCGCCGCCACCGGCGCGCAGGCCCTGGAGACGGCCGCGCGGCACCCGCCGGACCTGGTGATTCTCGACCTTGGCCTGCCCGACCTCGACGGGGTCGAAGTCATCGAGGGGCTGCGCGGCTGGACCACGGCGCCCATCATCGTGCTGTCCGGCCGGGCCGACAGCCTGGACAAGGTCGAAGCACTGGACGCGGGCGCCGATGACTACGTCACCAAGCCGTTCGGCATGGAAGAGCTGCTCGCCCGGATGCGCGCGGCGGCGCGCCGGTCCGGCTCCGTGGCTGACCAGCCCCGGGTCATGCTCGGCGACCTGGTCGTCGACCTCGCCGCCAAGCGGGTCACCCGGCCGACGGCCCAGGCCGTGGGCTCCCCCGCCGCACGGGCGGAAGCCTCCCCCGCCGCCGCGCGGGCAGGGGCCTCCCCCGCCGCACGGGCGGATGCCGCTGCGGCTAGCGGGGATATCCGGCTGACCCCCACGGAGTGGCATCTGCTTGAGGTACTCCTGCGCAACCCGGGCAAGCTGCTGAGCCAGCGCCAGCTGCTCGCGGAGGTCTGGGGGCCGGGGTACGCGGACGCGGCCGGCAACCTGCGCCTGTACATGGCACAACTGCGCCGCAAGCTCGAGCCGGACCCGGCGCGGCCCCGCTGGCTGCTCACCGAGCCAGGCATGGGCTACCGCTACCAGCCCAGCCCAGACAGCGCCGACGACCCCCGCTGATCCTGGTGCCGCCGACGCCGACGCCGCCAGAAAGCCTGCCCGCCGAACTGGCGACGGTCGCGGCCCAACTCGGCCTGCGTGACATAACCGTCCTGCGGCACAGCGGCAAGGCGGTCGTCTGCACCGCTGGCCTCGCGGGCCGGCCGGTGGTGGTCAAGGTGCTCCTCGCCGCGGGCGAGCCCTGGCTGGCCAGGTTGCGGCACGAGATCCGGATCTACCGCGCCTTCGCGCGGGAGCCGCCTCCCGTGCGGGTGCCGGCGCTGATCCACACCGATGGCCGCCGGGTCCTGGTGCTGGAACGTCTCGATGCCCGGCCGCTGGGCACCGACCGGTATCCCGGCCGCGGACTCACCGTCGCGCAGATCGAGCCTGGCCTGACCGCTGTCCGGAGGCTGGCCGCCTGGCACCCCCTATCCAGCGGTTTCGGGCCGTCCTGGGACTATCCGGGCCGGGTCAGCCGATACCACGCGGCCGGATACCTGACCGACGCTGATCGCGACGTCGCCCGCCGGCTCCTGGCCAGGTGCGACCACCGGCCGCAGATCGGCCACGGCGATCCGCTCCCCAGCAACCTGCTGCTCACCGCCGACGGCGGATGCGCGCTGGTCGACTGGGAGCACGCTGGCCCGTTCCTGCCCGGCTTCGATCTCGCGATACTGCACACCCTGCTCGGCGCCCGCACCCCGGCCATCAGGGCCCGGATCGACCAGATCGTCGCTGGCACCAGGATCGAGGAGCCGTTCACGCTGAACCTCGTCCTGGTCCTCGCCCGCGAGCTGCGCATCCATCACGAACTGCCGGCCAGCCCGCTACGGACCGAACGACTGGCGCTCCTCGGCAGTGCCTGGGCAACCGCCCGCGATCGGCTGCAGGGAGCGGCCCAGAGCTGAGAACCCGGCTCCGTGCTGCCCCTACCAGGCGGCCAGGCGGTTCGTCACACCCGGCGCCAGGAATGGCGCACAATAGCCCGGTCTGTTTAGTCCGGACTATCCCTAATGAATGGGTAGGCTCGTAATACCGCGATAGCCAGTGCGGAGCTACCGCCCGCGGGCTGCCCGTCACCGGATGAATCTGGCCACCGCCAGTCCAGGAGGTGGTACGCCTGATGGCTGAGCCCTCGTTCGGGACCGCGCTACGGCAACTGCGGGAACAGCAGGGGATATCGCTCACCGCCCTGGCCCGGCTGGTGCACTACAGCAAGGGATACCTCAGCAAGGTCGAGACTGGTGAGCGACCGGCGACGGCCGTGCTGGCCCGGTGCTGCGACGAGGCACTGGGGGCATCCGGGGTGCTGGCCGGCACGATGCCAGGACCGGTCCGGCGGCACCGTGCCGCCGCGCACCGGCCGGCTCAGCTTCCGGCCGGGGTCGCCGGCTTCACCGGGCGCACCGCGACTTTAGATCAGCTCGACAAGGCCCTCGGCACGCCGGCCGGTGCCCTCGCCGTCATTGTCGGCGGCCCCGGGGTGGGCAAGACCGCGCTCGCCCTGCACTGGGCGCATCGGGTGGCAGGCCAGTTTCCCGACGGGTGCCTGTTCGCCGACCTCCGTGGCCATTCCCCCGGCGGCGTTCCCGCCGAGCCCGGCGAGGTGCTCGACGGGTTCCTGCGCGGGTTGAACGTGCCGCCCGAGGCGATACCGGCCGACCTGGGACCACGGTCCGCCCTGCTGCGGACGGTCCTGGACGGCAAGCGGATGTTGATCGTCCTGGACAACGCCGCCAGCCCGGCTCAGGTCCGCCCGCTGCTGCCCGGGTCCCCCGGGTGCCAGGTGGTTGTCACCAGCCGGAGCCGGATGTCTGGCCTGGTCGCCCGCGAGGCCGCGGCACGAGTCCTGCTGGAACCCCTGCCCGAGGACGAGGCGGTCACGGTCCTGGGACACACCCTGGGCTCGCCGCGGCTGGCCGCCGAACGGCGCGCGGCCGGCGAGATCGCGATGTGGTGCGGGTTCCTGCCGCTCGCGCTGCGGATCGCGGCCGACCGCGCGCAGGCGCGCCCCCGGCTGAAGCTGGCCGTGCTGGCGAGCGAGCTATCGGCAGAACGCGAACGGCTGGACGTGCTGGCCGCGGACGGCGACGAATCCGCAGCGGTGCGTTCCGCATTCTCCTGGTCCTACCAGGCCCTACCGCACGGTGCCGCACGCATGTTCCGGCTGCTGAGCCTGCACCCTGGACCGGACGTGTCCATCCCCGCGGCAGCGGCGCTGGCCGGGGTCACCTCTCCGCAGGGCCGCCGGCTGCTCGAGTCCCTGACCGGGGTTCACCTGCTGGAGGAGACCGATTCCGGCCGGTACCGCTTCCATGACCTGCTCCGTCTGTATTCAGCCGAGCGAGCCCACACCGAGCAGACCGACCAGGACCGTTCGGCGGCCACCACCCGGATGCTCACCTGGTACCTGCACACCGCCGACGCGGCCGACCGCATCCTGGCCCCCAACCGCCGCCATCTCCAGCTCGAACCGCCGGAGCCGGCCTGCCGGCCGCTGGCCTTCACCAGCTACTCCCGCGCGCTCGCCTGGTGCGATGCGGAACATGCCAACCTGGCGGCCGCGACCGTCCTGGCCGCCGACGCGGGCCAGCACGCCATGGCCTGGGGGATCCCCGCCGCGTTGTGGAGCTTTTACACCCTCCGCAAGCCCTGGGACGAATGGATCGCCAGCTCCCGCATCGGGCTCGCCGCTGCCCGGCACCTGCACGACCGGCATGGTGAGGCGGCCACCCTCAACAGTCTCGCCCTCGCGTACTACGACCTGCGACGGTTCCCCGAGGCCCTCGACCACTGCCAGCAGGTCCTCGCGATCACCCGCGAGGCTGGTGACCGGCAGGGTGAAGGCGCCAGCGTGATCAACCTCGGAACCATGTACATGCGGCTGCACCGGCTCGACGAGGCGCTCCGCTGCTACGAGCAGAGCCTGGTCATCTGCCGGGAGATAGCTGACCGCTACCGCGAAGCCCTGGCCCTCAACAACATGGGCGAGGTCTACTCTGAACTGGGACGTTGTGAGCAGGCACTCGGCTGCTTCCGCCAGGCCCTCACCGTCTGGCATGAGATCGGCGACAAGTACGGCGAAGCCGACTCCCTGCACAACTGCGGCGATGTCTCCGGCGCGCTCGGCCGACCCGACGACGCCCAACTCAGCTACCAGCGGGCGCTGGCCCTGCGGCGTGAGATCGGCGATCGCCTGGGCGAAGCCACCACCCTGCACCGCCTCGGCGGCCTGTGGGACGCCGCCGGCCAGGCGGTCAAAGCACGCGAAGCCTGGAACCAGGCGCTGGACATCTACCGGGACCTCGGCCACCCGCAGGCCACTGAGCTGCGCAGCCTGCTGGAGCCCCCGGCGGAGGCCGGGAGTTCGGCCTGACGCGCCCGATTCCTGGCGCGCCCGATTCCTGGCGCGCCCGATAAAGGTGCACCCAGCTCAGGGTCGCGGTGCGGCTCTCCCGTCCGGCGCCAGGTGCGCCAGCCGGAAGCGCAGCCGGCAGATCACCACGTTCTGCGTGCCCTTCCTGATGGCCCGGTTGAGGACGACTCCGCGCTGATTGTGCAGGATCCACTGCCACGGCCGGGTCGGCTGCACCTCGGGGATCAGCACCACCACCCGGGCGTAACGCTCTTCCTGCTCCAGCAGGAGCAGGTACTCCACGATGGGGGGTGCCAGCGACCGGCGCGCCGTGCGCAGGGTGATCAGCCGGACATTGGGATGCCAGTCGTTCCATTGATCCTGGAAGCTCACGACGGCCCGCTCCTCCTCCGGGTCGGCGTAACACACGGTCACCGCTATGACCTCGTCGCCCAGTGAAAGCGCAGCCGAGATCGCCTCCCTGGTCAGCCGGGACATCCCGCCCACCGGAACCACCGCCAGGGACGTCAGCCGCTCCGGTGGTCCCGGCGTCCGCCCCAGCTCGAGCAGCGCGCCGATCCGGTCGTAGGTGGCCCGGATCCGGGTGAACATCAGCACCAGCAGCGGGATGACCAGCACGACCAGCCAGGCACCCTCGGTGAACTTGCTGACCAGTTCCACCGCCAGGGCGGCCAGGGTCAGCACCGCGCCCAGCCCGTTGATCATCGCGCGGCCGGCCCAGCCGTGGCCATGCTGCTCTCGCCAGTGCCGCACCATGCCCGCTTGCGAGAGCGTGAACCCGACGAAGACGCCGATCGCGAACAGCGGCACCAGGGCCAGCGTGTCGCCCCGGGCCACCACGAGCAGGACCGCCGCCGCGACCGCGAGGACGGAGATCCCGTACCGGTGCACCTGACGGTCAGCCTTCAGCACGAACAGGTGCGGCAGGAAGTTGTCCCTGGCCAGCAGGCTGGCCAGCACCGGCAACCCGCCGAACGAGGTGTTGGCGGCCAGGGCCAGCAACACCGTAGTGATCAGCTGGATGGCATAGAAAACCACATTGTGCCCAACGGCCGCTGCGGCCAGTTGCGCCAGCGACGTCTCGGTGCTGGACGGCGCGACATGGAACTTGCGGATCAGGATCGCGACGCCGATCAGCATGGTGCCGAGAATGATCCCGAGCCACATCTCGGTGTGCTGCGCTCGACGGGCCCGGGGTTCACGGAACGAGGGCACCGCGTTGGCGATCGCCTCCACCCCGGTCAGCGCGGAGCAGCCCGAGGCGAACGCCCGGAGCAGCAGCAGGATGCCGACCGACGCGGCGACCTGGGGCAGGTGCCCGGACGGGGCGACCACCGGATGGGAGCGGACCAGGCCGCCGACGATGACGACCACGATAGCCAGGATGAACACGACAGTGGGCACGATGAAGACCCGCGCGGCGTCGGCGACGCCCCACAGGTTGATGCCGGTGATCACGGCGAGCACGCCGAGGCAGAGCCAGACCCGGCCGCCGTACAACACCGGGAACGCTGACGTGAGTGCGGCGACGCCGGCCGAGACGCCGACTGCCGCGTTCAGCACGTAGTCAACGATCAGCGAGGCCGCCGCGATGAGGCTCGGCTGGCGGCCCAGGTGCCGACCCGCCACCGCGTACGCACCGCCGCCACCCGGAAAAGCGGCGATCACCTGGCGGTAGGAGATCACCAGCACGGCGAGCAGGGCAACGATGGCGATCGTCACCGGGAGCGTGTACTCCAGTCCCACGGTTCCGGCGGCGGCGAGTACCACCACGATCGCCTCGGGGCCGTAGGCCACCGAGGACAGTGCGTCAAGGGACAGGGCGGCCAAGCCCTCAAGCGCGGTCAGCCGGTGGCGATCCGCACCATGCTGACGCGGCTCAGGCAGGTGCGGCGTCGCATCGCGCACGCTCATGTCTGCTCATCCTGCCGCCTGGCGGGTGCAGTATGACGCGCGGGCCGGCCGGGCGGGCTGCCGGGGCGGGCCCCTAGATGAACACGAACGCGATGATGGCCAGGATGATGGCCACGCCAACCGCGGTGGCGGCTAGGATGGCGACCTGGCTACGCTGAGCGCGCATGGTCCAGGGCTGAACGGAATCGTCGCCGGCCCGCCCGTCGGCAAACGCACGAAACTGGGCGGTGTTGGCCGACGGGTCCTTGTCACGCTCAGACATGTGGACGACTCTAGCTGCACGGACAGCAAGTTCGCCGCGATTATCACGCATTGGTAGGGAATCAGCCATGCTGGGCGGTAACCGGCCCGCCCCGGGCGGTCACCGGCCCACCCCGGGCGGCAAGATGTCGGCGCGGCTCACCAGCCGGGACAGCACGATGACGCTGCGAGTGCGCACGACGAACGCCTCGGCCCCGATCCGCTCCACGACCCGCTCGAAATGCTGCACGTCAGCGGCCCGGATGTGCAGCAGGGCGTCCGCCTCCCCGGTGATCGTGCACGCGCCTGTCACCTCGGGGTACTTGCTGACAGCGGCCCCGATGTCCGCTGGTGAGGTGCGCCCGCGGCAGAACAGCTCCACATAGGCCTCGGTGGTCCAGCCCAGCGCGGCGGGATCCACGCTCGCGGTGAACCCGGTGATGGCGCCGGAGGCACGCAGCCGGTCCACCCGCCGCTTGACTGCTGGTGCGGACAGCCCGACCCGCGCCCCGATCTCGGCGTACGTGGTGCGGGCGTCCTCGACCAGCGCGGCCACGATCCGCTCGTCAAGATCATCGAAGGCTGGGAAGCGACCGGACACGGCTTCGATCCTGCCAGTCAGCCGACGCCCTCGTGCCCAGACCCGCCGACCAGCGTGACCTCAGCCCGTCCCCGGGCCAGGAGCCCGGGCGGGAGAATGCGCGGCGACACGGCCATTCCCCGTTCGCACTGGGTCACGTACCTTGACGGCGTGGGAACAGCACGCGCCACCGGCCGCGCCGCTCAGCCGCCGCACCCGCCCGGCCCGCCGGGTGCGCAGAGCAGGCCGAGCGTGCCCGGCGCGGCGGACCGGCCGGGCCCGCCCGACGCGGGCGGCGCAGCGAGTGCATCAGCTCTGGCCAGTGCGCCCGGCTTACCGCTGCGGCGTCTGCTGAACGGGCTGGGCATCCGCTGGCGCGACGTGGGCGCGACAGCAGTGGTCATGGCCGTCGTTGAACTCAGCGTCGCGGTCGGCGGCGGCTCGGGCGCGGCGCCGCTCGACGCGCTCTCGTACCTACTCGGTGCGGTCCTGGCGGTGCCCGTGCTCTTCCGGCGGCGATGGCCGCTGGGCGTGCTGATCGCGTGCTCCGTGCTGCTCTTCGCCTACTACACGGTGCACCGCCGCAACATCTCCCCGGCACCGCTGCTGTGCCTGCCGCTCTACGACGCGGCGCTCGCCGGGTACCTGGGTGCCGCGATCATCATCCCCGCCGTCTACATGGCCATCGGCCTGGTCGTCGTCGAACTATCGACACATCAGGGAATCACCTCGCTGGCCGCGGAGTTCTTGCCCGGCATCGCCGTGCTCGGGCTGGCGATCATGCTCGGCGACACGGTCCGCAGCAGGCGTGCCCTGGCCGCCGAGACGGCCGACAAGCTCCGGCTGGCCGGTGAGGAACGCGACGCCGAGGCCGCCCGCCGGGTCGCCGAGGAGCGGCTGCGGATCGCCCGGGACCTGCACGACACGGTGGCGCACAGCATGGCCACGATCACCGTCCAGGCCGGATCGGCGCTGCATCTCCTCGGCCGCGGTCGCGACGCCGGTTCCGCCCGCCCCGACGAGAACGAGCCTGCCCGCCGCGACGAGAAACTGCGCGGCGCGCTGACCGCCATCCGGGAGACGAGCAAGGCGGCGCTCGGCGATATGCGCAGCACCCTCGGTCAACTCCGGCAGGGCAGCCATGAGGGCCCGGCCGAGGCGCGAACCGCGGGCCTCGGCCGGCTGCCAGCGCTGCGTGCTGCGGTCACCGCCGCAGGCGCCCCGGTCACCGTCAGCATCGAAGGTGCGGAGCGGCCGCTGCCGCCGGCCGTGGACCACGCGGCGTACCGGATCCTGCAGGAGTCGCTCACCAACGTGCTGCGGCACGCGGGCACCGAGGCCCGCGCCACGGTCTGCCTACGCTACGAACCTGAGGCGCTAATGATCCGGGTCACCGACGACGGCACGGGTCCGCCGTCCGCGCCACCCGGCGCAGCGCACCCGCCGAGTGCGGGCCACGGGCTCACTGGGATGGCGGAACGGGCGGCCGCCATCGGCGGCGAGTTCCGCGCTGGGACCCGCGCGGAGGGCGGCTTCGAGGTGCTGGCCCGGCTGCCCATCGCCGGGGAGAGTGACTGATGATTCGCGTGCTGCTGGCTGATGACCAGGCACTGGTCCGGGCCGGTTTCCGGATGCTGCTGGAGTCCGCCGACGACATCACGATCGTCGGGGAAGCGGCCAATGGCGGCAGCGCGGTGGCCCTGGCCCGTGACCTGATGCCCGATGTGGTGCTGATGGACCTCAGCATGCCCGAGGTGGATGGCCTCACCGCGACCAGGCGCATTACCGCCGATCCGCGGCTGGCGTCGGTCCGGGTAGTGGTGCTCACCACCTTCGACGATGAGGAGCACGTGTTCGGCGCGTTGCGCGCGGGGGCCAGCGGCTTCCTGGTCAAGGACGTCGAGCCCGAGGAACTGCTGCAGGGTGTGCGGGTGGTGGCCCGCGGGGACGCCCTGCTCGCGCCCAGCGTCACCCGCGCCCTCATCGCTGCGTTCACCGCGGGAGGCAGCCTCGCCGGCGCCCAGCCGACCAGCTCGCCGGCCGGGGGCCGGAGCCGCGCCCAGCCCGGCGCGGGCGCCAGCCAGCACCCCGGCGTCGCGGCCCTGACCGACCGGGAGCGCGAGATCGTCGGGCTCGTCGCCGCCGGGCTCTCCAACGAGGAGATCGCCAACAAGCTCGTGGTCAGCCCGCTCACCGCGAAAACCCACGTCAGCAGGGCAATGATCAAGCTGGACGCCCGGGACCGCGCCCAGCTCGTCGTACTCGCCTACGAGCACGGCCTCGCCACCCCCGGCTGCCGCTAGCCTTCCACCCCCGGCGCCCCGGGGTTTCATGATCGCGGGGAGGGCATTCGCGCAGAGTGAGGCGGCCTTCGGTGAGCCCGGCTGGCCGGGTCATCCGGCGGCGGCTAACCTTTCCGGGAGACTTCCCCCAACCTTGTGGTTACGGCATCATGACGGGAGGAAACTAACAGTCACAAAATGCACATCGTCGGCCTCAGACGGCCGCGCCAGTCGCAGTGCGTTGATGGAGGCGGGTAACGCGCATGCGGTTCTGCACTTATTGCGGGTTCGCGCTGGGCGGGGCACAGCAGTACTGCCCCGGATGCGGAACTTCGCTGGCCCAGGCGCTGGGCCGTGAGCCGCCTGCGGCAATGCCACCCGTAGGCGCGCCACCTGCCGCGCCCGCTGGTCAGGGGCCGCCCGATCTCTGGGGTCAGCCAGACGCGCCTGATCTCTGGCCCAGCTCGACCGCACCCAGCTCGCCACATCAGGACATGCCCGAGCCCTGGCCACGCCAGGACACGCCGACCGGCTGGCCCACTCAGGACACTCCGACTTCATGGCCAAGCCAGGCCACGCCCACCGGCTGGCC
>CAYPQM010000019.1:0-29621 GCA_964412845.1 uncultured Streptosporangiaceae bacterium | reverse complement strand
CATGGCCAAGCCAGGCCACGCCCACCGGCTGGCCCACTCAGGACACTCCGAGTTCATGGCCCAGCCAGGCCACGCCCACCGGCTGGCCCAGCCAGGACACCGCTGGCTCATGGCCCAGCCAGGACACGGTCGCCCCGCTGCTCGGCCAGGACACTCCCGGTCCCTGGCTCAGCCAGGACTCGGCCGGCCCGTCACTCAGCCCCAACCGGCCCAGCCCTCCGGCCGAGCAGGGCACGCCTGACCCGTGGCCCGGTCAAGCGATGCCTGATCAGGCGCCCCAGCGGAGCGCGGCTGGTCTGGCCGCCCGGAAACAGCTCGGCGCTCCCACGGCGAGGGCCCGGTCCGCTGTCCCGCCCGTTTCCTATGACCCGTTCGGTGACAAGTTCGCCGCGGGCCGCCAGCAGACCACCGAACTGCCCGACCTCGCGGCGACGGGGCTGCTGACCGAGGATCCTCCGCGCCCGCGCCGGACCATGCGGCGGCCTCGGGGCCGCAGTTCGACGATCATTGCCCTGCTGGCCGCGGTGACGCTCGCCGCGGGTGGCGCGGCGGTCTGGCAGGTCAAGCGCAGCGACCGGTTGAACGCCGCGAGCACTCCCCTCCAGTCACAGTCACCCCGCGCATCCTCCTCCGCGGCACCGTCGGCCGCCGCGTCCTCCCCGGCCACGCGGCCCACGGCGGGCAACGTCGCGGTCACCATCGTGCCCGCGGTGGCCGGGGATCCGCACGCGCACCTGGTCGCCGCGCTGCTGACCGTCTACTTCTCGTCGATCAACAATCACGACTTCCAGGATTACGAGGCCCTGTTCATCCCGCAGATTCGCGGGAGCAGCGCGGGATTCAGCGCCGGATACCGGACGACCACTGATTCGGATGCCACGCTGGTTGAACTGGTCGCCACCGGCCAGCAGAACCTGGCGGCCACGGTGACCTTCACCAGCCGCCAGAACCCCGCCGACAGCCCCAATCACGCCGCGTGCGACCGCTGGAACGTCGTGCTGACCTTGAAGCACACGGCGGCCGGGTATCTCATCGGGCGCTCTCCCCCGGGTTACCACCCTTCCGTGCGCCTCTGCGCCTGACCCGCCCTGAACTGCCGTACTCCGCGGGGAGTACTCCCGCGGAGTACCCGCGTCACCAAGAGCCTCCCTGCGCAGGACGCCGAACGGGCCGCCGATGAGGAGCATCGACAGCAGCAACACTCCTCAGGCTCGTAGGAGACTCACATGTCCAGCTCATCCCCCGCGCAGCCCGGCCCGGGCATCCTCGGCCGGACCGGCCGCACCTGCCACCGGCATCGCTGGCTCACCCTGATCGCCTGGATTCTCGGCCTGGCCTGCTTGATCACCTTGTGGACACGGTTCGGCGCCCCGGCCAATGACTCCTTCGGTGGCAGCGACCCCGGCCAGACCGTGCTCAACCAGCACTTCCAGCGGCAGTCCGGTGACACGCTGACCCTGGCCATCCGCTCGGACGCACCGATCACCAGCCCGGCGGTCCGCGCCCAGGTGACCAGTGCGCTCATCCCGTTCGGGCGGGCCGCCCATGTCACCGCGGTCTCCGACCCGTACCAGGTAGCCGGCCAGGTCTCGCCGGATGGCCATATCGCGTTCGCCACCGTGCAGTTCGGCGTCACCTCGGCCCACATCCCGAACAGCGAAGCCCTGGCGCTGATGAACGACGCGCGATCCGCCTCCGGCCACGGTGTCACGTTCAGCCTCGGCGGTGACGTGGTGGACCTGGCCGAGACGCCCTATGGCGGCCCGACGGAGGGTATCGGCATCGGCGCGGCAGCTGTCGTGCTGCTCATTGCGTTTGGGTCATTGCTGGCTATGGGCCTGCCGGTGGTCACGGCAGTGTTCGGCATCGGGGCCGGGCTTTCGCTGATCGCCCTGCTGGGCCACGTCTTCCCCGCGCCGTCGTTCTCCCCGATCGTCGCCTCCATGATCGGTCTCGGGGTCGGCGTGGACTACGCGCTGTTCATCGTCACCCGGTTCCGCGAGTCGTTGCGGGGCGGCGAAACGCCGGAGGACGCCGCGGTCACCGCCATGCGCACCGCAGGCCGGACCGTGCTCATCGCGGGCAGCACCGTGGTGATCGGCATGCTGGGCCTGCTCGTGCTGCGCCAGTCGCTGCTCAACGGGGTCGCGGTCGCGGCCGCCGCCACGGTGGCGATGACCATGCTCGGCTCGCTCACGCTGCTGCCCGCGCTGCTCGGCTTCACCGGCACCCGGCTCGGCAAGCAGTCGCGGGTCCGTCTGCCCCGGTGGCTGCGCACGCGCCGTTCGGCCAGGCCGGCGGCGGAGCGGTGGGCCGGGATGATCCAGCGCAGGCCGCTGCTCGCGGCGGCGCTGTCCACCGGGGTGATCCTCGCGCTGGCCGCGCCTGCCCTGGGCATGACGCTGAACTTCCCCGATGAGTCGGCCCAGGCCCGCGGCACCATGGGGTACGCGAGTTACGCGACCATGGCCCGCGGGTTCGGCCCCGGGTTCGACGCGCCGGTGATCGTCGTGGCCGCGCTGCCCTCGCCGGGCACCAGCACCGCCCGCCTCGCCAGCGCGATCCGGTCCACGTCCGGCGTGGCCCGAGTCACTCCCGTGGTGGTCAGCAAGGACGGCCAGGCAGCCATGATGATCGCCTATCCGGCCACCGGCGAGCAGGACCCGGCCACCAACACCCTGGTGAACACGATCCGCGACCGCGTACTGCCACGAGTGACCGCCGGCACCGGCATCCGTTCCTACCTCACCGGCCCTAACGCATCGGGCGTCGCATTCTCGAACCTGATCAGCGGGCGGCTGCCCTGGCTGGTCGGCGTGGTGGTCGGCCTGTCGATGCTGTTGCTGCTGGTGATGTTCCGGTCGGTTGTCATCGCGATCAAGGCGGCGGTGATGAACCTGCTGTCAATCTCCGCGGCCTACGGCGTGCTCGTCGCCATCTCCCAGGACGGAGTGGCGGGCCGGCTGTTCGGGTTCCCGGAAAAGGTGCCGGTGACCACCTGGGTGCCGATCTTCCTGTTTGTCATCCTGTTCGGCCTGTCCATGGACTACGAGGTGTTCCTGCTGTCGCGGATCCGCGAGTTCTACGACGCGACCGGCGACAACGCGACCTCGGTCGCCCGCGGGCTGGCCCGCACCGCACGGGTGATTACCGCGGCGGCGGCGATCATGGTGGTGGTGTTCCTGTCCTTCGTGCTGGGCGCGGACGTCTCGGTGAAGCAACTCGGGCTGGGGCTGGCCGTGTCGGTGCTGATCGACGCCACCGTGGTGCGGATGGTCCTGGTGCCCGCCGTCATGGAGTTGCTCGGCCAGGCCAACTGGTGGCTGCCCGCGCCGCTCGCCCGGATCCTGCCCACGGCCTCTCTCAGCGAGGACGAGCCCCCGGCCCAGGTCAGGGTGCCCATCGCGGCCCCTGAGTAGTCTGCGGCCGAGGCCTCCTGAGGGAAGCGCCCGGCGCCGCTGGAGGACCAGCGGCGCCGGGCGTAGGTCTTTCAACGGGTCGTTGACCGGCTCGATGAGCGGCCGGGTCAGCTTGAGCAGTCGTTCGCCGGGGGGTGCGGGCGGCTAATCGTTGAAGTAATGACCCTTTTCGATGTCCGGGATCAGCGCAGGCCCCTCCGGCCGCCAGCCCAGCCGTTCCTGGGTCAGTGCGCTCGACGTCGGATTGTCGAACGCCACCATGGCGGAAAGGAAGCCGAAGTGGCCGCCTGCGTCCTCGGCGGCGACGCTGGCGGCCGGCAGCTTCAACTGGCGGCCGATGGCCTCAGCGATTTCCCGGAACGGCACGCCCTCCTCGCCGGCTGCATGCAGTCGCGAGCCAGCCGGGGCCGCTTCGATGGCCAGCCGGAACAGGCGCGCCGCATCGAGCCGGTGCACGGCGGGCCAGCGGTTCGATCCATCGCCGACGAAGGCTGACACGCCCTGTGCGCGAGCCATGCCGATCAGGCTCGGGACGAAGCCTGCCTTGTCGCCCTCGCCGTGCACGGACGGTGCGAGGCGGATGACCGATGATCGCACGCCGCGCTCAGCCAGCGCGATCGCCGCGATCTCCGACGCGACCCGGGGCACTGCGGGGTCAGACACGTCCTCTTCCGTCCCGAGGCGTCCCAGCATCGCGAGGACGAGCGTCCCCGACGTGACCACGAATGGCTTGCCGGAGCCTTCGAGTGCCGCCCCGATCGTCTCCACGGCGCGCAGGTCGGCCTGGGCCGCGGCCGCGAAGTCCGTGGTCTCGGAGATGTTGTTGAAGGCCAGGTGAATGACGCCGTCCGCGGCGGCGGCGCCGTCGTGCAGGCTGCCGAGGTCGTCGAGGGCGCCGCGGTGCACGTCGGCGCCGGCCGCCGTCAATGCTGTGGCCGACGTGTCCGAGCGGGCGAGGCCGACGACCTGATGCCCTGCGTCGAGGAGTTCGCGGACAACCGCAGATCCGATGTATCCGGTTGCTCCGGTGACGAATACGCGCATAGTGAAAATCCCCTGGCTGGTTCGAGTCGACCCGGCACCAGAAGGCGACGGGCTCGTACCTCTACGTTAGAAACCGTCCTGCCGTCTGTCCAAGGCCTGTTCTGCACAGCGCGATACGTATCAGGCATCACCGCAGCTCATAGCGATACTCTGGTACCGGCCGATGGGAGCGAGAGGTTACCATGGGGGCATGTCCGACTCGCCGCCGCCTCCGGCGGACCTCGACCTGCGGCTGGTGCGGTACTTCACCGTCGTCGCCGACCACCGGCACTTCGGCCGCGCGGCCGCCGCCCTCCGCATCGCCCAGCCGTCCCTGAGCCGTCAGGTCCGCCGCCTCGAGCAGCAGCTGGGCGCCCGCCTGCTGGACCGCACCCCGCAAGGCAGCCGGCTCACCGAGGCCGGGGAAGTCTTCCTGCCCCGCGCCAAGGCGCTGCTGCGCTCCGCCACCCAGGCCGCGGCCTCTACCCGGGCCGCCGCCCAGCCCAGCCGGATCACCATCGGGTACACCACGGGCCTCATCGTCACCCCGGCAGTGCGCGAGCTGCGCCGCCGGAACCCGGACGCCGACGTGCACACCCGGCACCTGACCTGGAACGAACCGCGCGCAGCCCTGCTCGATCACCGGGTGGACGCGGCGGTGTCCCGGCTGCCGTTCCCGACCAGCCAGCTGCACGTCACGGTCCTCTACGACGAGCCCCGGGTCCTGCTGGTACCCCTCGACCACCGCCTGGCCAGCAAGGAATCCATCACCCTCAACGACATCGCCGACGAACCGCTGCCCCGGCTGCCCGACCCGGCCTGGAACGCCTTCTGGCGCATCGACCCACGGCCCGACGGAAGCCCCGCACCCGACGGCCCCCTCGTCGACGCCATCGAGGACAAACTCGAACTCATCGCCGCCGGGCAGGCCGTGGCCATCGTCTCGGCCGGCCTGCGCGCCGACAGCCTCCGGCCCGACCTCACCACAGTCCCCCTGCACGACGTCGAGCCGAGTCACGTCGTGCTGGCGACCCGGGCCGGCGACCGCAGCCGCCTCGTGGCCGCCTTCCGCACATGCGCCCAGGCGCACCTGACCGGTCCCGGCCCGGCCGAACCGCCGGATGCCCCTGCGCCACGATCTGAGGAATGACCAGCCCGCACCGGCCAGGCCGACCGCACCATCGAAGCAGCAGCCCCGGGCTGGCTGGTCTCGGGCTAGCCCGTCTCGGGCTGGCTGGTCTCGGGCTGGCTCGTCTCGGGCTGCGGGCGGGCGGTCCCGGTAGGGGCAGCCGCCAGCCGGGCGGCGATGCCGTCCAGGATCAGCTCGACCGCCACCCGCAGCTCGTAGCCCGGGTCCGGGGGGTCCGCGCCGTTCATCATGCCGCTCATGAGCTCGCTGAAGCGGGGGAACTTGCCGCTGTCGATGATGCGGCCGATAAAGGCGCCGGCCGACGACATCATCTCGTCTTCCGTCATCTGGAGCCGGGCCCGGGTACGGGCTTCGGCGGCCGCGTTGATCGCCACCGCTGTGACGGTCGCGGTCAGCGTGCTCATGATCCCCATCCGGTCACCGACGCTCAGTTCATGGCCATCGAAGATGCCCAGTGCGAATTCGAGCCCGGCCACCCCGTTCGGCGTGATCGGCGGCCGCTCCATCGCGGCCTCGGGATACCAGGGATGCCGTTGCATCATCGCCCACATGCTGTCCACGATGAGCCACACGTCGGCGCGCCAGTCACCGGACGGCGCGGCGGGTATCTTCTCCTCGCCGAGAACCTCGTCGATCATGAGGCTGATCAGGGCTCCCTTATCCGGCACGTGCCGGTAGAGAGACATCGCGCCGGTGCGCAGCTCGCGGCCGATCCGCCGCATCGTCACTGCCTCAAGCCCTTCGGCGTCGCCGATGCGGATCGCGGCCCGGACAATCCTGGTCCGGTCGAGCGGGCTCCGGCGCGCTGCGGGCCGATCCGGCACCGCGCCCCAGAGGATGTCGTACCCGCCCCAGAACGCCGCTGCGCCCTCGGTGCGTCCCGGCTGGCGCCGCTCCCGCGACTGCCGCTCCCGGGCCTGGTGCGCCTCCCGCTGACGATCGTGCGCACGCGGCTGGCGGCGGGCCAGGTTCGGCTCCGGGTGACGTTCCGGGCCGCCCGTCGCATCGTCGCGGCTTGACATGCGTACATTGTAGTCCTAGCGTACCGCGTACGCCACAGGTACAACGTACGCAAGGAGTGTGATGACTGACTTCGCCATCCGTGCCGACGGCCTGGCCAAAACGTTCGGCCGGACCCAGGCCCTGCGCGATGTGAGCCTGCGGGTGCCGGCCGGCAGCGTGTGCGCGCTGCTGGGCCGCAACGGCGCGGGCAAGACGACGACCGTGCGCATTCTCACCACCCTGATCCGGCCGGACGCGGGCCGGGCTGAGGTCGCTGGGTTCGATGCGATCAGGCAGCCGCAGCGGGTGCGGGCCCGCATCGGCGTGACCGGGCAGAGCGCGACCATGGACGAACTGCTCACCGGGCACCAGAACCTGGACATCATCGGGCGGCTCTACCACCTCGGCGCCGCGCGGTCCCGGCAGCGGGCCGATCAGCTGCTGGCCCAGTTCGGCCTGGAGCACGCGGCAGGCAGGCTGGTCAAGACCTACTCCGGCGGCATGCGCCGCCGTCTCGATCTCGCGGCCAGCCTGCTGATCGACCCCGAGGTGCTGTTCCTCGACGAGCCCACATCGGGCCTCGATCCGGTCAGCCGGGCCGAGATGTGGCAGACCATCCGCGACCTGGTCAGCCGGGGCACCACTGTCCTGCTCACCACGCAGCACCTCGAAGAAGCGGATCAGCTCGCGGACGAAGTCGTCGTCCTGGCCGGAGGCGTCATCGTGGCGGCCGGGGCGCCCGCCGAGCTCTCGGCCGCGGCGGGCCACACGCGCATCCGGGTGAGCCTGCCCGTCGCCCGGCCGCAGGAACTGCGGGACGCCGCGGCCGCGCTCGGGCCGGGGGCAGAGGCACACGGGCGGGTAGTCACTGTGCCTGCCCCCGATGGGCTGGCCAGCCTCGCGGCGGCCGTGCGGCGACTGGCCGCGAGCGGCGTCGATGTGCACGACGTCGGCCTGGAGCATCCCACCCTCGAGGAAGTCTTCGCCGGCCTGACCGGCGACCAAGGCGACGACACGGCCGGCGACCACACTGCTCACGACACGGGGCGATTGGAGACGGCGGCATCATGACCACCCTGGTGATTGAACCCCACACCCCGGCTGGCCGGCTGCGCTTCGCCGTGAGCGACGCCGTCACCGCCACCCGGCGGTTCGTGCTGCGCAGCGCACGCCAGCCCGACATCATCATCGGCAGCCTGCTCATGCCGGTCATCTTCGTCGTTCTGTTCGGCTACGTCTTCGGCAGCTCGATCAGCGTGCCCGGTGGCAACTACCGCTCCTACCTCATGTCGGGGCTGTTCGCCCAGTCCACGCTGTTCGCGTCGGCAACGGTCGCCGTGGCGGTGGCAACCGACATGACCGAAGGCGTCATCGACCGGTTCAAGACACTCCCCATCGCGCGGTCGTCAGTCCTTATTGGCCGGACGGTCTCCTCGGTGATCATCGGGCTTCCGTCGCTTGCGGTGATGATCGGCTGCGGGCTGGCGGTCGGCTGGCGCCCGCTGGGCGGCCTGGGCAGCACCGTCTTCGCTTTCGTGCTGCTCTCGCTGTTCGGGTTCGCGATGGGCTGGGTCGGTGCCGCCATCGGCCTGCTCGCCCGGAGTCCTCAGTCCGCCGACGCACTGGGCATGGTGCCCTCGTTCCTGCTCGGCTTCATCTCCAACGTCTTCGTCGACCCGGCGCGCATGCCAGCCTGGCTCCGGGTCGCCGCCGACTGGAATCCCATGTCCGCGGTGGTCGCCGCGACCCGCGAGCTCTTCCGCACCGCCCAGGGCCAGGCGCCCGCGAGTGTCTGGTCGTTGCAGCACCCGATCACGACCACCCTGGCGATGACCGCGGTGCTGCTCGCCGTGCTCGTGCCACTGTGCGTCCGGCGCTATTCGCGGATGTCCCGCTGAGCGGGCCCAAACTGCTGAGGGGCACCCGGTGAGCCACCGGGCCGGCGCATACTGGCCTCATCGATGATCTTGGGAGGAACGATGACCCGGCTTGGCGGGATGTACGGCCCGGACGCCACGTTCCTCGGCGTGCCGCGGGCGGACCTGGCCGATCCCGCCTCCTGGGCTGGGACGGACATCCTCATCATCGGCGCGCCGTTTGACGGCGGGACCTCACACCGGCCCGGCGCCAGGTTCGGCCCGCAGGCGATCCGCTTCACGGACTACCTGCCGCACGACGGGTCCCGGCCGCACCTCGCCCTGGGCGTTGACCCACTGGCCGAGCTGCGGGTAGCCGACGCAGGCGACGTGGAAATGCCATCCGGCGAGACCGAGATGTCGTTGCGGCGGCTGGAGGAAGCGGTGCGCCTGGCGTGCCACACCGGAGCCATCCCGGTGATCCTCGGCGGCGACCACACCATCGCCTATCCCGACGCCACCGGCGTGGCCCGGCATGTCGGCTGGGGACGCCTGTCAGTCATCCATTTCGACGCCCACGCCGACACCGGAGACACCCAGTTCGGCTCGCTGTACGGGCATGGCACGCCGATGCGCAGGCTCATCGACTCCGGCGCGGTCCGCGGCGACCGGTTCCTGCAGATCGGGTTGCGGGGCTACTGGCCGGAGCCCGAGACGCTGGACTGGATGGCCGCCCAGGGCATGCGCAGCTACGAAATGGCCGAGGTGGTCGCCCGCGGGCTGGACGAGTGCCTCACCGAAGCGTTCGCGATCGCCCTCGACGACTGTGACGGCGTCTTCCTGTCGGTGGACGTCGACGTCGTCGATCCCGGCATGGCGCCGGGCACCGGCACCCCCGAGCCGGGCGGGCTCACCGGCCGCCAGCTACTCGACGCCGTCCGCCGGATCGCCATGGAGATGCCGCTGGCCGGCCTGGACGTCGTGGAGGTCTCGCCGCCCTACGACCACGCCGAGATCACCGCGTACCTGGCCAACCGGGTGGTCCTGGAGGCGCTGTCCGGGATGGCCTGGAAGCGCCGCCGCGAAGCCGCCGATCCCGCCCGGCCGGCCCGGACCCCGCACTCACCGCTGCTCCAGGACCGGCTGCCATCGGGGCCCAAACCCGGCGAATCAGTGACCGCCGTAGATGGTGCTCCTGTGTCCGGCATCCACGACTAGGACGATCAGCCGCTCATCATCAACCTGATAGAGGATCCGGTAGTCACCCGAACGGATCCGAAGTATTCCGGGCATGCTCTTGACGGGTAACGCGCCCGGCGGCCGCGGCTTGTCGCGCAGGGCCTCTGTCGCCGTACGGATCCGGCGCGCGGCGGCCTGATCGAGTTTCCGTAGCGAGCGAAGTGCCGTTGGCGCGAACTCCAGTGCGTAGCGGGCCATCAGGAAATGCCGAGTTCTTCCCAGACCTCTTCGGCAGGGATCGGCTTGGCTCCTGCCTCGATCTCTGCCAGCGCTTCACGTGCTGTAGCAGCATCGATGAAGTCCTCAAGTAGATCAGCAAGCTCGCCGGGAGACAGCCTCTCCAGCTCGGCCGCCACCTGGAGGGGTACGATCGCGGCGAGGCGTTCCCCGTGGTTGGTGATGTAGACGACCTGTCCGAGGGCAGCCTCGCGGGCAGCCTCGGCTACATCGTGCGGGCCGTCGAGTGCCAGCTCGCTCATGGCGTTCCTCCAAGTGGTGGTCTCATCAGAGTACGCCGAGCGTCGTATTTCCTCCCTACACTGCCCTGCCAGACCCGTGACGTGCGGTTTCTCCACCCTGCTCACTGGGGGCGCAGGCACGTTATCCAGCCCATGGAGGGGGAAGATCACGGGGCGTCAGCGGGGGCCGTGCGAGCGACTTCCCAAGCGAATTAGGCCAGGCTGATAGGAAGCGGCCGACACAATGAGCCGATCTATACTTGCTGGATGCTGGACGTGACCAGGCTGCGCGTGCTCGTTGCGGTAGCCAGGCACGGCTCGGTGACCGCCGCGGCCCGCGCGCTCAACTACGCGCAGCCCTCAGTCAGCCACCACATCGCGCGGCTGGAAGCGGAGACGGGGGCCCGGCTGACCCAGCGGGCCGGGCGGGGTATCCGGCTGACGGACGCCGGCCGCCTGCTCGCCGAGCGGGCCGAGGAAATCATCGGCCGGCTCGATGCCGCGGAGAACGAACTCGCGGCGCATGTCGGCCTGCGTGGCGGCCGGATCCGCCTCGCCGCCTTCCCGTCGGCGCTCGGCACGATCGTGCCCGCCGCCGCCGCCCGGCTGGAAGCCGAGCATCCTGGCATGGACCTCACCCTGGCCGAAGCCGAACCGCCCGAGGCGCTGCGCATGCTGCGGGCCGGCTACGTGGATGTGGCCCTCGTCTTCCGGCACACCCAGGACGGGATCGCCGCCGCACCGCCCGCCGACGGCGAGGACGGCACCCGGGCCAAGCTGCTCCTGGATGACCCCATCTACCTGGTGACCCAGGCCTGCGCCGGGTCAACCGCCAGCCCGCGGGCCGACCGTGCGCCACCGCCAGGCGAGCGCGCGCACCCCGCCCCGCCAGGCGAGCGCGCGCACCCCGCCCCGCTGGACGCCGCGGCCCCGCCGGACCTGGCTGACTTCGCGGACCGCCGCTGGATCGCCGGCTGCGAGCGCTGCCGCAGCTATCTCCTCTTCCAGTGCGAAGCGGCCGGATTCACCCCGAAGATCGCGTTCACCACCGACGATTTCGTCGCGGTGCAAGCTCTGGTGGCGGCCGGGCTCGGCGTCACCACGCTGCCCGGCCTCGCCCTGCGCGCCGCCCGCCATCCCGGCGTGCACGCCGTCGTGCTGCCCGGCGCCCACCGCCAGGTTCTGGCCATGACGTACGGCGAGCCACCTGACCCGCCGGCCGTCGCCCGCCTGCTCGAAGTACTCGCCCTCGCCGTCGGCCCCGATCATCCGCGGCCTCTTTAGAGCCTGCTCTTAGAGTGATCAGGTGGACGCCGCGCAACGCCAGCTCAGCGATCAGATCGATGCGGCGACGCAACGCCTGCTGGGCACGGCACGAGTGATCGCCGAGCCGGACCTGCGGGCGCCGTCGCTGCTGCCGGGCTGGACGCGGGCGCACGTCCTCGCGCACCTGGCCCGCGGCGCTGACGCGATGCGGAACGTGCTGATCGGGGCCCGGTCCGGGCAGGACCGCCCGGCCTACGTCAGCGGGCAGGCCCGGGCCGCCGACATTGAGCAGGGCGCAGGCCGGACGGCGCAGGAACTCCTGGCCGACCTGGCCGATTCGGCGATGGCCCTGCGCACGGTCAGCCGGCAGCTGCCCGATGAGGCCTGGCGGTACCCGGTGCGGATCCTGGACTCGGCGGCGTTCCCGGCCGGCCACCTGCTGACCCGGCGGCTGGTGGAGGTGGAACTGCACCATTGCGATCTCGGAACCAGGTACGGCCCGGCCGACTGGCCGGCATCCTTCGCCGCCCTGGAACTCACCGAGCCGATGCGGTCGCTGCGCCAGGACCGGCTGCACCGCACCCGGCCAGGCTGACCGGCGGCGGATGACCCACCCCGCCGGCCGCCGGCGGCACGTGCCCAGCTAGATGGCGCGGTCGCGGCCCTGCCAGAACGGGTCGCGCAGGCGGCGCTTGAGCAGCTTGCCGCTGGGATCGCGGGGCATCTCGCCGATGAAGTCGATCACCGTGGGCCACTTCATCCGGGCCAGCCTGCCATCCAGGGACGCGAGGATCGCGGCGGCCAGCTCCGGGGTCGGCTCCTCCCCGTCGGCTGGCTGCACCACGGCCATCACCCGCTCGCCCCACTCCTCGTCGGGGATGCCGAAGACGGCCACATCGGCGACCCGGGGATGCCCGATGATCTCGGCCTCAACCTCGGCCGGGTAGATGTTGGCCCCGCCGGAGATGATGACGTCTGCCTTCCGGTCGCACAGGAACAGGAAGCCGTCGTCGTCGAAGTAGCCGATGTCGCCGACGGTGAAGTAGCCCCGCAGCCGGTTCGCGGCCGTCTTCTCCGGATCGCCCTTGTAGCTGAAGTCAGGCAGCGACATCCGCATGTACACGGTCCCCGGGGCACCGGGCGGGCATTCGTTCCCGTCGTCGTCGGTGACCATCACCTCGCTGATCGGCCACGGTGTGCCCACGGTCCCCGGGTGGGCGAGCCAGTCCTGCGGGGTGGCGATCGTGCCGCCCCCCTCGGTGGCCGCGTAGTACTCATAGACGCACGGCCCCCACCAGTCGAGCATCGCGCGCTTGAGGCTGACCGGGCAGGGCGCCGCCGCATGGATCAGCCATCTCATCGACGAGAGGTCGTAACGGCGGCGGGTGTCCTCGGGCAGCGCCAGCATCCGCTTGAAGTGAGTGGGCACCATGTGGGTGTTGGTCACCCGGTAGCGCTGGACCAGAGCGAGCGCCTGCTCGGCATCCCACGAGTCCATGCAGACGAGAGTGTGGCCCATCGCCAGGGCAGCACCGCCGAAGACCGTGACGGCGGTGTGGTAGTTCGGGGATGTGACCAGGTGCACGTTGGGCGGGCCTGCCGTGACGCCGAAGAACTGGGGCAGCGCGGAGGACAGCTCCGCGACGATCTCCGGATCCAGGCCGGCCAGCGGCCGGCGGACGCCCTTGGGGCGGCCGGTCGTGCCTGAGGTGTAGTGCATGGCGGAGCCCGAGACGCGGTCCCCGGGCAGCGTGACCGGCTGGCCGGACCGCAGGTCCGGCACCGGGGTGAAGCCCGGGATGTCGCCGAACGAGAACCGCCCGGCCGGCGGGATCCCCGCCTGGTCGGCGGCCGCCGCCCCGGCCGCACCGAACCGCTCAGCCACGAAGAACGCCTTCGCCTCGCTGTCCGCCGCGATGTAGGCGATCTCCGGGGCGGTGAAGTGCCAGTTGATCGGGGTGACGTACCAGCCCGCTTGAAGCGCGGCCAGGTAGACCTCGAGCGCGGCGGCACCGTTCGGCAGCAGGCTGGCGATGCCGTCCCCCGGCTGCAGGCCGAGCGCGCGCAGCCCGTGCGTCAGCTGGTTGACCCGGGCCAGCAGGCTTCCCGCCGGGTGCTGAGTGCCGTCCGCCTCGACGACCGCGACCCAGTCCGGGTTCTCCTCGGCGTGGCGCCAGAAACCGAACGACCCCACGGCTCACCTCCTCGCCAGCCTGCCGCCAGTAGACCACGGGCAGGCCGGTGCGCCGCAAGCCTCCGGCGACCTGAATTCTTCCTCTGCGTCGAGGGCATATCAGGCACGCCCCTGGCCGCCATACGGTACAAGTGAGCGAACGTTTGGCCGGCCGCCACGGACGCCACACGCCACGGGGCAGGTAACAACCATTGCCGGGGGTGAAGGGCGGAGTGCACAGCATGACGGCACGTGCGGGCCGGGCGATCGCGGCTGTCATCGCGGGGGTCACCCTCGCCGGATGCCATTTCGCGATCGTGCCCCCGAAGGCCACGAAGAGCCCTGGCGCGGCGAAGACGCCCGCCGGGAACTCCTCGGTGCAGCGGCTGGCGGATGCGCCGGCTCTCCTGGTCCAGTGCGCGATCGACCGGGCCGGCCTGCGCCCGGCGGCCGGGCAGGATTGGCTGCAGGCGGGCAAGGTCGCCATCACCTCGTCCAACGCGGCGGATTTCAGCGCGTGGTGGCGAGGGCACGACACACCTGGCCCGTACCCCGAGACCTTCGTGATCGACGGGCACCGGACGCATTACCTCGCGTTCGGCGCGACCTGGGTGACCAAGGGCGGCCAGTGGGTGCCCCAGCACACGGTGCGCACCGATCCGGTCGCGGAGCAGGAATCCCTGTCCGGCTGGGCAACCTGGGCCGCGCTGAATGACAAGCTCCCCCCGGCGGTCTGCGGCACCTCGGTCACGGCGCGCCAGCTCCAGGCGCAGGTCTTCGCGGCCAGCCCGGACGCCGGCAACCCCTGGGGCGCGTGACTCAGGAGAACAAGAAGCCCAGGTAAGGTACCTGGCAGGAGAGCCGGGAAGCCTGGTCGGCGCCTCGCCCGTGCGCGGAAGGAGCCCGCCACAGTGCCGGTCATCCTGGCCTTCCCCGTTTTCCTCGCCGGGGTGGTCATCAGCCTCAGCACCAGTTACCTCCTCGTCACCAGGCTGGAGCGGCTGGGTGAGCGGATCGGCCTGTCCGAGGGACTGCTCGGCGTCGTGGCCGCTCTCGCCGCGGACGCCCCCGAGATCACCTCCGCCGTCACCGCGCTGAGCACGCACCAGCAGAAGGTGGGCGCGGGTGTCATCATCGGCTCCAACGTGTTCAACCTGGCCGCGCTGCTCGGCCTGGGGGCGGTGACCGCCGGGGGCATCGCCCTGCACCGCAGGGTCGTCCTGCTCGGCGGCGTGACCGGGATCTGGCTGGCCGGGGTGTGCCTGGTCGTCGCCGTGGGCTGGGTTCCGCCCGCGGCCGGGCTGGCCCTGGCGCTCGCCGTGCTGGTGCCGTACATCATCCTGCTCGGCTCAGGCCGTGCTCGCCTGGGGCGGCTGCCGGTGGCCCGGCGCTGGGCGCAATGGCTGGCCGTCGCGGTCTCCCAGGAAGAACAGGAACTTAACGAGGCGATCCGCCCGCCTGTCGGCCGCCGCCGTGACGCGGCCGTGGCGGCGATGGCCCTGCTGCTGGTGGTGGCGGCCAGCGTGGCGATGGAGCGGGCCGCGTCGGCCCTCGGCTCGCGCTACGGGGTGGCGGAGATTGTGACCGGCGGTGTCGTGCTCGCCGCGGTGACCAGCCTGCCGAACGCGGTCGCGGCCGTGTACCTGGCGATGCGGGGACGCGGGGCCGCCATGCTGAGCACCACGCTGAACAGCAACGCGCTGAACATCACGGCCGGGCTGCTGCTGCCGGGCACGATCACCGGCCTGGGCGCGCCGTCGCCGCACACCACCCTCATCGCCGTCTGGAACGTGGGCCTGACGGCCGCCGCGCTCTCGTTCGCCTACCGGGACAGCGGGGTGCGCCGCGTCCCAGGTGCCCTCATCATTGGCGCCTACCTCGTTTTTCTCGGGTCGTTGCTGGCCACAGCGCACACGGCGGCGCCGCCCCTGGCGCTGACGGTCGTTCCCGGACTGATCGTGGCCGCTGGGTGCGCCGCCGGGCTGCTGCGCAGGCCCGGCCGCGGCGCACGACAATGATCTCGCGGTGCCACGCCCGGGTCAGCCCGGCGGCCGCAGCACCACTTCGGGCAGCAGCATGTCGTAGGCGTCCAGGTCCACCTCGCCGGAAGAGCCGACGGCCGCGCCGAGCGCGATCGCGTGCCGCAGCGTGTCCGGCCAGGACCAGCCCGGCACCACCCCGGAGACGAGCCCGGCCACCAGCGCGTCGCGGGAACCCGGCAGGCGGGAATGGCCATCAAGCGTGCCGCGCCAGTCCCGCCCCGCCGTCACCACGTGGACGTCATGATCCGAAACCACAGCCACGGCCGGCACGCCGCCGGCCACCAGCGCCGCCACGTCGACCTGGCCCGGGACGGGGATGACCAGCGCGGGGCGCCTCGATGCGCCGTAGGACAGGGCCGGTCCCTCGGCGTCGATGATCGCCGGTACCCCGGCCTCGGCCGCGTAGGTCACGAGCGACCCGTAGATCTCCGGCGGGAGTCCGGCCGGCAGGGTTCCGCACAGCACCGCCGCCGTGGCCTCGGTCATCAGCTTGCGGTAGTCCGCAGCGAACCGGCCCAGTTCTTCGGTGGTGATGTAGGGCGCTGACTCGTCAAGGATGGTGGTTTGCCCGCGTTGCGCGTCGGCCACCTCCAGCACCCGGCGTGATTCCCCGCTGATCGCGGTGAACCGGGTGCGCACACCAGACCGGGCCAGATCTGCCGTGATCAGATCCCCGGTGGCGCCGCCCACCAGGCCGGCCGCGACGACATCACCGCCGAGCGCTCGCAGCGCGCGGGCGACGGCCAGTCCCTGGCCACCCGCCCGGTACCGGACCCGGGTCACCCGGTTCGGCGCTCCCCAGTCGATCCGCTGGGCTTCATACTGCACCCGCAGCGAGGCGTTCAGGGTAATGGTGACGATCATGGGGCGAGTTCCGCCGCCTGCCTGGACGGCGAGGTCGTGTGGTGGGCGATCAGCAGCCTGGCCATCACCCGGCACTGCGGGGATGGTGGACACCGCGGTCGGGCATCCCCGCAGTTTACGCCGGAGGTTCAGGCGGGGGGTGCCGGTGCCGGTGAGCGGCCTGCGCGAAAGCGTTGCTGGTCTGCGTGGCACGCTGGATTCCGGCGGGGGCGGCGTCGGCCGGCATCTCGGGCTCGCCGAGCTTGCGGAGCCGTTTGCGCACTTGGTCGGCTTGGTCGATGAAGTCGGCGTAGTACCCGGGCACCTGGCCTTCCTCGACGGCGCCGTGCGCTGCGGGCACCGCAGCAGCCGGAGCGCCCGGTGCGACCGCGGCGGCCGAAACAACGCCCGGCGAAACAGCGCCAGGCGAAACAGCGGGCGGCACGTATCTCGACAGGTCGGGCAAGTCAGCCCGAGGGACATCGCGCTTCGCGACTTCATGGAACGGCCGTGCCCAGGCATCGCGATGAGTCAGCGGTGCAGCCTGGGGTGCGAAGAGAGCGCGCAGGGTCGATGGGACGCTCGCGTGGTCGTAGACCTGATGGCTCACCGTGCCGGCGTCGACCAGCGGCGAGACGATCACGGCCGGCACACGCGGGCCGAGCATCGTGAAGCCGAAGCGGCGCACTTTGTGGTGCGAGATCGCATGCAGGACGGCGGCGATCGGGCCGCGGCCACCGCCCGGGGCGGGAACGCCGGTGGGCGGCGGCACATGGTCATACAGGCCGCCGTGCTCGTCGTAGGTGATCAGCAGCAAGGTCCGCGCGAACAGTTCCGGGTTCGCCCGCAAAGCCTCGTAGATGGTGGCGATCAGCCCCTCGGCCCGCGCGAAGTCGGTGTCGGTGGCCGGGTCGAACGTGTCGTAGGCGGCGTTAGGCACAAGGTTGTTTTCCGGATGCTGGCTGGTGCTGGTGCTGGCGCCCGGCCTGCCGCCAAAGATGGGGTCGCGGTCAAGCGTGTGCAGCGGCGGATGGTGGTTGGGCTCGATAAACGAGTAGCTCGCCAGGTCACCGGCCGCGGCATGGGTGCTGAAACGCGCGGCGGGATACCAGTTCGCGTGGCGCCCCGGGGTGTCCCACAGCGCGGGAAACGCCCAGACCTGCGGCGTGTCGTCGTGGTAGATGCGCCACGTGGCGCCGTTGTCTTCCAGCAGCTCAAAGATGGTCCGGTTCGGGTAGGCCCGGATCTCGATATCGGTCTCGCCGTCCGAAGTCGCGGCGTGCAGGTAGTTGCGGTTGGGCCAGGTCTCCCCGGGCACCGAGCAAAACCACCGATCGCACACCGCGAATCCGCTCGCCAGCGCGCTCAGCACGGGAACCTGCCCGGGACTCTGACCGAGCATGACCAACGGGCCGCGCCCCGGCGCGGTGGGTGCGGTCGCCTGCTTGCGCTGCTGCCACCAGGTCAGCACCGGGCCGAGCAGGCCGCCGAGGCGGGCGGGCGCCAGCCCGCGCGCCTTCCGCTCATAGCTCGCCACGAATCCCTGGTTGGTCGCCTGACGGGCGGAACGGCGGCCAGTCAGCGCAAGCTGTGCGATGACCGCGTCATGCGAGTGATCGGGACCGAACGGCAGGACCTTCTTCGCCCCCGACGTTGCGGCCACCCGTTCTCCGCCGGGCCAGCCCGGATTGTCATGCGGGCCGCCGCGCAACAGCCCGTCGAAGGCGGGGTCCGGGTGATCGAGGAACCCGAGCATGTGGTCGAACGAGCGGTTTTCCAGGCACAGCACGACGACATGCTCGATCGGCACGGCGCACGCTCCCGGAACTGCGACGAAGGGCGGCAGCAGCCAGCCCGGAGGAGGGCCGGCGCACCGCGGCTGAGGTAGCCACGGCAATGCCAGCCAATAGGTTGCCCAGCGGAGCGTCAAGGAAGGCAGCACGATGACGCGCCGGCTCAGGCGCAGGCGGCATAGCCTGGGGCCCATGCGTTCCGCGGGTGCTGCCCTGGCCGACTTCGGCTGCGTGCTGCTGTTCGTGGTGATCGGCCGCGCGAACCATCACGATGGGGGCGGCCTGGCCGGGCTATGGGACACGTTCTGGCCCTTCGCGGCCGGCACGGCGGCGGGCCTGCTGGCCACCCGTTACTGGCGCCGCCCGGCCGCTCTCGTCCCGGTCGGCGTGGGCGTGTGGCTGGGCACGGTGGCCATCGGGATGCTGCTGCGGGTGGTCTCCGGCCAAGGCACCGCCTTCGCGTTCATCCTGGTCGCGCTCGCGTTTCTCGGGTTGTTCCAGCTCGGCTGGCGGTTCGTGGTCTCCCGCGCAACCCGCGCACGGACCCGGATCCCCGGCTGATCCGGACGCGTCCCCGCACGCTGGCGACCAGCCCGGCTCACCCAGGGCACCCGCACACCCTCCTGCTCTCGTGATCCGGATTTGAGTTCCGATCGCTTCGTTAGTTGACACTAACGTTGGGGTTGACTAACGTTAGCGAATAACGACGGATGGTGCACACAGGAGGGAAGTGCTATGGGTCAGCCAGTCGCCTTCTTCGAGGTGATCAGCCCCGATGCGGAGCGCGCGCAGAAGTTCTACGCCGAGTTGTTCGGCTGGCAGGTAGCCGCCGACCCCGCCATGGGCGGGTACGCGCTCGTCGACACCGGGGCCGGTGAAGGCGCGATCGGCGGCGGAATCGGCCCGTCGGACGAGACGGGCGAGAAGAGCGTGAAGATCTACATGCGGGTCGACGACCTGGAGGCCTACCTCGACCGCGCCGAGCAACTGGGGGGCAAGCGCCTCGTCCCGCCGACCGACCTGCCCGGGGACTTTGGCCGGATCGCGATCTTCACCGACCCGGATGGCAACCAGGTCGGGCTGTGGAGCTGATCTAGCGCCATGAACGGTGAGCCGCAGGGTGCCGCGATGACCGAGGAGCAGGCGACCGACGAGGCGCTCAGGGCCATCGCCGAACCGCGCCGTCGCGCCATCTTGCGGCTTGTCGCCGAGGACGAACTGCCGGCGGGCGAGATCGCCGCGGCCTTCGACGTGAGCCGGACAGCCGTCAGCCAGCACCTCACTGTCCTGAAGAACGCGGGCCTGCTGACTGAGCGAAGGGACGGCACCCGGCGGCTGTACCGGGCCCGGCCGGAGGGGCTGAACGGGCTCTGGCAGTTCCTGGCCGACATGTGGGCCTCGTCACTGGACACCGCCCGCAGGCTCGTCGAAGCGGAGCGGGGTATCAGCGATGACGACCAGGCCGCCAGTGCCGGGTGAGCCCGGCAGAGCGGGTAGCGAAACCGGTCAGCCCGACCCCCCGCAGCGGGTGAAGCTTGCCGCGCTGTGGACGCTGGTCCTTGACCGCTTCCGTGATTACCTGCACTGGACAGCTACCGTGACCGACGACCCGTGCCCGCAACCAGGAGGCTCGCATGATCCAGACGCCTGAACCGGGTCCCGTCGCCGCCTTGCGGCGGCCTCCGGTGCGCCAGTCGACCCTGGTCCGCAGTGACGTCCGGCATACCTTTGACACGTTCGTGCGGACGATCGGCACCTGGTGGCCGGTCGACCCGTTCTCCGCCGGGAAGGACCGGGTCCGCGACATCGTCATCGAGCGGCGCACGGGCGGCCGGGTCTACGAGTCCTGGGACGACGGCACCGAGGTTGACTGGGGTGAGCTGCTGGCCTGGGAGCCACCGGCCAGGTTCGTGATGACCTGGAACGGGACGCCCGTGCCGACCGAGGTGGAACTCAGCTTCGCCGCTCTCGGCCCGGCACTGACCCGGGTCACCGTCGAGCACCGGGGCTGGGAAGCGCTCTCCGACGAGCAACTGGCGGAGGACTGCGCGCTTCCCGGCGGGTACAGCGCTGGGTCCTACTCGACCGGCTGGGCGCGGATCCTGGACCGGATGGCCGCCGCGCTGGGCCCGGCCGGCCTGCCCGGCGGCGAGCCCGCCGCCTGACTCGCCCGGCGGCGAGCCCGCCGCCCGACCTGCCTGGCCCGACGAGACCTGGCCCGGCGGAGACCTGGCCCGGCGGAGACCTGGCCCGACGGAGACCTGGCCCGCGACCCCCCCCCACCCGAAAGGCGCCCCGATGACCCCCAGCCCGGATGCCATCACCCTGGAGTCGTATGAGCTCGTGCTGCTGCGCCGCAGCCGGCAGTACGACGATTTCGACGACGAGAACCGGGAGCGGATCTTCCGTGAGCACCTGGCGCACACGCTCGGCATGGTGGCGAGCGGCCAGCAGCTGGCCGCCGGCCCGATCACCGACAGTGCCACCGAGGACGAGCCGATCTGCGGCCTGGGCCTGTACCAGCAGGGGTCACTCGACGCGGTGCGCCGCATCATGGATGCCGACCCGGGAGTCCAGCAAGGCCTCTACACCTTCGACGTCATGACCTGGCACACCCCAGCCGGACGGCTGCTGTTCCCGTCGGTGCCCGTCCCCCGCCGAACGGGATGAGAAGCGCTTTGCTGTCGTTCCAACGACAGTTGAAGCGTTTTGCTGTCGTTGTGAGGCATCCGAAGGCCTTGTCAGCGGCGAGCCCACAGACTTAGACTGAACGTTCAGTCAGCCTGAGGAGCGCACCGTGACCAGCCAGCCGGAGTCAGCCGCAACGAGTCAGGCCGGACCAGTAACCGCCGCCCAGGCCGAACCACCAGCCACCAGCCCGCCGGGGCCAGCCACCGCCAGCCCGGCGGCGGCGCGCGCCGATCTGCCGGGCATCATCGCCGAGCAGGAGAAAATCTTCGTCGACCGGCAGCCTGAGTCGGCGCGGATGGCCGCCCGCGCCCGGGGTTCGCTCGCCGGAGGGGTGACCTCCAGTTGGCAGATCACCGTGCCGCAGGCCGTGTGGCTCAGCCACGGCAAGGGATCCAGGATCTACGACGTGGATGGCAACGAGTACGTCGACCTGCACGGCGGGTACGGAGCGGCGCTGGCCGGCCATGCCCACCCGGCGATCGTCGAGGCGGTCAGCAGCCAGGCCGTACTGGGCACGCACTTCGCCCAGCCCACCCAGAACGCGGTGCTGGTCGGCGAGGAACTCAGCCGGCGGTTCGGCCTGCCGCTGTGGCGCTTCGCCAATTCGGGCACCGAGGCGACGATGGACGCCATTCACCTGATGCGTGCGATCACCGGCCGCGACATGATCATCAAGGTGGAGGGCTGTTATCACGGTCACCACGACTCGGTGCAGGTATCGGTCACGCCGGACGCCGAGGACGTGGGGCCGGCGCACAAGCCAGCACAGTCCGCGGCCAGCAGCGGCATCCCCGAAGCGATCCTGCGGCTGACCCTGGTCGCCTGCTTCAACGACCTGGAGAGCGTGGCCCGCCTGCTCGACGAGCACCCGGACCAGATCGCCGGGATGATCATCGAGCCGATCATGATGAACGCGGGGATCATCCTGCCGGAGCCAGGATTCCTGCACGGGCTCAAGGACCTGCTGCATGACCATGGCGCACTGCTCACCTTCGACGAGGTCAAGACCGGGCTCACCGCCGGACCCGGCGGGGCCACCGGCCTGACCGGGGTGACGCCCGACATCATCACCCTGGCCAAGGCGATCGGCGGCGGCGTCGCCATCGCCGCCATCGGCGGCACCGCCGAGGTGATGGAGCACGTCGTGAACAACGACTATGAGATGGTCGGCACGTTCAACGGCAACCCGCTCGCGGTGGCCGCCTGCCGGGCGATGCTCTGCGACGTCGCCACCCCTGAGGCCTACCAGCGGATCGAGGGGCTGCGCCGCCGGGCCGTCGCGGGCATCGAGGCGGAGATCGCGCGCGCCGGGCTGCCGGCGCACGTCGTCTCGGTCGGCGCCAAGGGCTGCGTGGTCTTCGCGCCGGAACCCGTCCGCAATTACCGCGGGTTCCTGGGCATCGATGATCGCTACAGCCACGCACACTGGCTTTTCCAGCACAACGGCGGCGTGTTCCTGCCGCCGTGGGGCAAGATCGAACAGTGGCTGATCTCGGTTCAGCACGATAACACCGACATTGACCGCTTTGTCCGCAATTTTGCCACATTTGCGGCGGCACTGGCCGGATGACCCGATCTGTAACCTGCAAGGTCTTGCGCCTGTGCTGCGGCAGGAGTACCTGTTGTTGACGGACTGTTCAGTCAGGAACGCCAGGGAAGAGGTGACCTTGCGATGCACCCCCGCGAAGGCTGGTCCCCGGACGGCCGGCCGCCGCCGGTCTCCCGGCGAGGTTTCCTGAAGCAGACCGCAGGCGCCGGGCTCCTCCTCGGTGGCCTGGGCTCCTTGCTGGAGGCCTGCGGGTCCAGTTCCAGCAGCACCGGCACCAGCAGCGCGATACCGCTGCCCAGGCCCGGCCACCCCGTGACCTGGCCGCTTTTCAGCGACAACAAGGCCATCAAGAGCGGGCTGGCGCCCGAGACGAACGCGACCCTTCAGGTCTACAACTGGGTCGCCTACATCAACCAGCAGTGCATCAAGGACTTCGAGAAGAAGTACAACTGCAAGGTGCAGCTGACCACCTTCAACACCATGAGCGAGGCGATGTCGAAGCTGCGCTCGGGGCAGCTGGACTTCGACGTCTTCTTCCCCACCGTGGACCAGATGGGCAACCTGGTCGAGGGCAAGCTCATCCAGCCGCTCAACCACAGCTACATCCCGAACATCTCGCAGGCGTGGCCGGACTTCCAGAGCCCGTTCTACGACGGCAAGTGGCAGTACACGGCGCCCTACACGATCTACACAACGGGGATCGCGTGGCGCAAAGACCACGTGAACGAGGACCCGTACACCATGGCGAACCCCTGGTCGATGCCGTGGCAGGCCAAGTACAAGGGCAAGGTCGCGATCCTCGATGACTACCGGGAGAGCCTCAGCCTCGGGCTGATGAAGAACGGCATCTTCGACCTGAACACCACGAGCGCCAGCCAGATCAGCAAGGCCCAGGATTCCCTGCAGCAGCTGTCGCAGCTGGTGAATGTGCACATCGACAACAACGACTACTCGAACCTGCCGAGCGGCCAGATCTGGATTCACCACGCGTGGTCGGGCGATATCGCCGGCGCGCCGTATTACCTGCCCAAGGGAGTCTCGCCCAAGGTGCTCGGCTACTGGTTCCCGACCGACGGCAAGGGCCCGGTCGGCAACGACACCATGGCCGTGCTGAAGGGCGCGAAGAACCCGGTGCTGGCCCACCTGTTCCTCAACTACATGCTGGACCTGCCGAACGTGCTCACCAACATCAGCTTCAACGGCTACATGCAGCCGCTGACCGCGGTCACCCCGCAGCGCCTGGTCAAGGAAGGCCTGCTCGAGCCGAATCTCACCTCGACCGCGGTGCTGCCCTCGTATTTCCGCAAGGGAGTCAGCGAGCTGCAATTGCCGGCCACCGCCAACCAGCAGTGGCAGCAAGCCTGGCTGGCTGTCAGCAAAGGCATTTAGCCGACATGACGGCAGGTGCGCCGGAGGTGGCGCGGCCACGCCAGCGATCCCGCGAGCCGGGCCGGCTGTTCTTTGTCGCGCTGGCCGCACCCGGGATTGCCTGGCTCGCCCTGCTGTTCATCGTGCCGTTCTACGCCATGCTGGCCATCGCCGCCGGGCATCTCAACCCCATCCTCCAGTCCCCGGCTGCCGCCTGGAACCCGCTCCAGTGGTCCACCGGAAACTTCACCACCGTCCTGCACGAAATCAGCGGCGCCGGTGCCTTTGTCGGCCCGATTCTGCTGCGCACACTCGAATACGTGGCGGCCGCATCGGTTATCTCGCTGCTGATCGGCTATCCGGCGGCCTATTTCGTGGCCCGGTTCGCGGGCCGCCGCAAGGGGGTCTTCCTCGTCCTGCTGATCGCCCCGTTCTGGATCAGCTACATGATGCGCATGCTCGCCTGGATCGACCTGCTGCAGACCAGCGGGTACGTGAACAAGACCCTGGGCCTGGTCGGGATCAGCGCGGTCAACTGGCTCGGCGGCAACCCGGTCACGGTCGTGTTCGGCCTGGTCTACGGCTACATCCCGTACCTGATCCTGGTGCTCTACGCGGGCCTGGACCGGATCGACCCGGCGCTCATCGAGGCCGGCCGTGATCTCGGCCTGGGCAAGCTGCGCACGTTCCTGCGGGTGACCCTGCCGCTGTCCCGGCAGCCGATCCTGACCGGGCTGCTCATCACGGTGCTGCCGATGCTCGGCGACTACTACACCAACCAGATGCTGTCCGGCTCGGCGGGCACCTCGATGGTGGGCAACGTGATCGATGGCCAGCTGCAGACCCCGGGGCTGCAGGGGCAGGGCGCGGTGCTCTCCGTGCTGCTGCTCGCCGTGCTGCTCGTGCCGATGATCTACTACGTGGTGGCGACCAACCGGTCGTCGCGGGAGGCGGCGTGAGCGCCGCACCGGTGCGCGCGCCCGCGGGCGAGCCGCCCCCGGCCATCGCCGGGAGCGCGGGCAGCCGGCTCCGGCGGCCGCGGACGAACCCCTGGCGGCACGCCTGGTTCCTGGAGGGATTCACCTGGCTGTACCTCATCTGGTCGCTGGTGCCGATCGCGGTCGCGGTGCTCTTCTCGTTCAATAACGGGCGGTCACAGAGCGTCTGGCAAGGCTTCTCGATGCGGTGGTACGTCACTGACCCATTGCAATCCGTGCTGCATAATCCGGCTCTGCACAGCGCGGTCCTGCAGACGCTGCGGCTTTCCGTGTACACCACGCTGATCGCGGTGCCGCTGGGGGTCGCCTTCGCGATCGGGATCAACCGGTGGCGCGGGGTGACGTCATCGACGTTCAACTTCGTGATGATCCTGTCTTTCGTCATCCCGGAACTGATCTTCGGCGTGGCGATGTTCTTCGTGTTCACGGTGCTGCTCACCAGGGTGCAACTGGGCACGCTGGCGGAGACCCTCGGGCTGGTCACCTGGAATCTGAGCTGGCCGGCGATCATCGTCCAGGCCCGGCTGGTGACGATCGGGAAACAGTACGAGGAGGCCGCGGCGGACCTGGGCGCGACCCGGATGCAGACCATGCGCCGGGTACTGCTGCCGTTGCTGACCCCGGCCATCTTCGCCAGCGCGATCCTGGTGTTCTCCGGGGTCATCGACGACTTCGTGCTGGTGGACCTGCTCTCCTCGAGCGCGGCGACCCAGCCGATGTCGGTGATCATCTACTCCAACACGCACGGCGGCAACGGCGGTCCCGCGCTGAACGCCCTGGCCACGATCATGCTGCTGATGTCCCTCGTGGTGGCGGTGGTCGGCTATATCGGGTATCGCTGGATGACCCGCGGCGAGCGCACCGACCGCCGTGAGGCGATAGCGACCATTGCTGGTGTCTAGGCACGTTCCGCACAGCTGATCCACAGGGTTATCCACCGGAGCTGCGCATTTCGCCGCGGCCGGCCCGCAGCACCAGAATGTCGGCCGGCCGTGGCACCCTCTCGCTCATGAGACCAGCGCTGAAGCCCGGCCTCGTCTGGGTCTGGCGAGACCGGGACACGCTGCAGATCGGCATCGACTCACGGCGGGCGATCGCGCTGACCGGGATGCACGCCGCGGCCGCGGTGATCGGCCTGCTGGACGGGAGCAGGGACCACGGGCAGGTGATCGCGGCCGCGGCGGAGCGCGGCATCCAGGCCGCGGCCGCGGACCGGGTCATCACCCTGCTTGCCGCGGCCGGGACGCTGTATGACTTTCCGGCCAGCACGATGGCGGCGGTTCCGGACGACGCCCGGGCCCGGCTGGCCGCGGAACTGGCCACGGCCGCGTTAGCGCACGGTGACGGGGACGGCGGCGCGCGCGTCCTGGTCCGCAGGCAGCAGGCCGCCGTCAGGGTGTACGGCACCGGCCGGGTCGGGTCGTGCATCGCCAGCCTGCTGACCGCGGCAGGCATCGGCCGCGTGGCGTCGCTGGGCCCGGTGCCGGACAGCCCGGCGCCGGGCCAAGCGGCCGGCCCGGCCGTGGGCCGTCAGGCCCCGGGCGGGCCGGCCCTGAACGCCTGGCCGCCACCCGCGGCTGTCCCTGCCATCCCGCCGCCGCGGGCCCGGAGCCTGGGCGGGACGATGCCCGACCTGGCAGTGCTGGTCGGCCGGCCTAACCCGGAACTCGCCGCGGCGCTGGTCCAGGAACGTGTCCCGCATCTCGCCGCCTCGGCCGGCGAGGCGATCGGCGTCGTCGGGCCGCTGGTCATTCCCAGGCAGTCAGCCTGCCTGCGCTGCCTCGACCTGGCCCGCACCGACCGCGATCCGGCCTGGCCGCTTATCCTCGCCCAGTTAGCGGGCCACGAGGCGCAGCCCGCCGCCTGTGACGCGGCGCTGGCCACCGCGGTCGCGGCGCAGGCCGCCAGCCAGGCGCTTGCTTTCATCGACCGGCCCGCGGTACCTGATGCTGTGACCAATGGCACGCTGGAGCTTGTGCTCCCCTCGTGGCAGTGGCGCCGCCGGACCTGGCCGCCCCATCGCGACTGCTCCTGCGGCTGCCGGTGCCTCCGATAGCGGCGCGGACGCCAGTAGAACGCCCGTTCTGGTAACAGCGATGGGGCCGCGGACGCAGCCGTCAGCCGCAGAACCCAGGGCCCGGCCGTTGCCGGGCGCGACGTTCGCCTACGACGACTCGTCCTGCGGTGCGGGGCTCTCAGCTGAGGCGGACATCGGCTGGCCCGGCCGGTACATCTGCGCTGGCTTGTTTCCGGCGGACTGGCCGCCGTCGATCGGGATCACGGCCCCGGTGATGAAAGAGGACTGTCCAGCACAGAGCCACACCACCAGCTGAGCCACTTCAGACGCGGTACCGGTCCTGCGCATGGGCGTGGCCAGCCCAGCCTGGCGCTGGGCTTCCGGGCCGGCCGCCTGAAGGTGGTGGGTCAGGATGGGGCCGGGCGCCACGACGTTGATCCGGATGCCCTGGTCGGCGTAGTCGAGGGCGGCGGCCTTGGTCAGGCCGATGATCCCCGCCTTGCCTGCGACGTAAGCCGCGAGATTGGCCGTGCCAGCCAGGCCGGCGATCGAGGCCATGTTCACGATGGTGCCGCCGCCGCCCTGGAGCATGGCTTTGATCTGGAACTTCATCCCGAGAAACGTGCCCCGGATGTTCGTGGCGATCCCGCGGTCGAACTCATCCGGGTCGATGTCGGCCAGTGGGGCCGGAAGCGGGCCGTCGGTGGCGTTGTTGAACGCCGCGTCCAGCCGGCCGTACGTAGTGACGGCCCGGTCGACCAGGTTGCGCATTGACTCCACGTCCGCGACGTTGGTCCGGACGGCGATCGCCCGGCCGCCGTTCGCCTCGATGCGCTTCGCGACGTGCTCCACGGCGGCCATGTCGCGGGCGCCCAGGACGACGGCGGCTCCAGCGGCCGCGAACGCCTCGGCCGTGACTGCCCCGATGCCCTTGCTGGCCCCGGCCACCAGGGCCACCTTGTCCCGCATCGTCAGGTTCTCCATGGCTTCCCTCCTTGTTTTCTAAGATTAGATATCTAAACCTTAGATGTCAAAGGCTTAATGACGGGGCCACGGTTGCCGTCGCGGGTAGCAGGCACTGGGATCCTGCCGGAGAATGTGAATCGTGAGCGACCTACCCCGCCGTGCCGTGACCCGGACCGTCAAACTGGCCAGCCTGCCTGCCGGGCTGGCCGCCCGGACCGCACTGGGACTGGGGAAGCGGCTTGGTGGCCGGCCAGCGGAGATCGTGGCCGCGGAAATCCAGCAGCGCACCGCCGAGCAGATCTTCCGGGTGCTCGGTGAGCTCAAAGGCGGGGCGATGAAGCTCGGCCAGGCCCTGTCCATCTTCGAGGCCGCGCTGCCACCGGAAATCGCCGGGCCCTACCGGGCCACGCTGACCAAACTGCAAGAATCCGCGCCGCCGCTGCCCGCCCGGTCCGTGCACCAGGTGCTGGCCGCCGATCTCGGCCTGGCCTGGCGCGAGGATTTCCTCGAATTCAATGACACCCCAGCCGCCGCCGCGTCGATTGGCCAGGTGCACCGGGCCATCTGGCACGACGGCCGCCAGGTCGCCGTCAAGATCCAGTACCCCGGCGCCGGACGTGCCCTACTCAGTGACTTCACCCAGCTCAGCCGGGCGGCACGGCTCTTCGGCGTGCTCATGCCCGGGCTCGACGTCAAGCCGGTCATCGACGAGCTACGCGCCAGGATCGCCGAAGAACTCGACTACCACCTCGAAGCCGCGTCCCAGCAGGCGTTCGCGGACGCCTATGCGGGCGACCCGGACATCTACGTGCCGCCGGTGGTCCAGGCCTCCGGTCATGTCCTGGTCACCGAATGGATGGACGGCACGCCGCTCTCGAAAATAATCAGCGAGGGGTCCCAGGAGGAGCGGAACCGGGCCGGGATCCTGTTCGTCCGGTTCATCTTCTCCGGTCCGCAGCGCGCCGGGCTGCTGCACGCCGACCCGCACCCGGGAAACTTCCGGCTGCTCGACGACGGCCGGCTCGGCGTGCTGGACTTCGGCGCGGTAGACCACCTGCCCAACGGGTTTCCGCCGTTCATCGGCCGGCTGCTCCGGATCATCCACGATGACGGTGACCTTGGCCCCGCGGAGCAGGAACTACGCCAGCAGGGCTTCCTCAAGGAGGGCATCGAGGTCGACCAGGAGGCTCTGCGCGCCTTCCTGGCCCCCCTCGCCGAGCCGTCCAGGGCCGAGACGTTCAAATTCAGCCGCGAGTGGCTGCGCGGCGAGGCCGCCCGGGTGGCCGACCCGCGCACCTCCAACCTGGGCCGGCGACTCAATCTGCCGCCTTCGTACGTGCTCATCCACCGGGTGTCCACGGCAGGCATCGGAGTGCTCTGCCAACTGGAATGCGAGGGGCCGTTCCGGGCCGAGGTGATCAGCCGGATGCCCGGTTACTTCGACGAAGGTGCTGCCGGAGAGCCCGCGCAGGACGACCACGACGGCACCGGACCGCCAGCCGCCGTCCTACCGTGATCACGGAAGATCCGGGGGTCCATGTGACCCGGATCTTCCGTGATCACGGAATGCCCGGGCGCTGGCCCGCGACTGATCGCCGGGGCGCCCGGGGGCCCGCGACGCTGATGCGCCGCGGGCCCCCGGGCCAGCCCCCGCGTCAGTGGGCTGGGTCAGGACATGATGTTGAGTTGACTGCGGAGCTGGCGGGTTTCCCGCCTGGCGCGATCCAGGCGCTCGGCCGCCCGCTGCGCCCGGCGCGTCGCCCGGCGC
>CAYPQM010000018.1:46156-53479 GCA_964412845.1 uncultured Streptosporangiaceae bacterium | reverse complement strand
CGGTCGCGGTCTGCTTCATGAGCTGGCGTACTTTCGGCAGGTTCTGCTGGTAGCTGACCGGAAAGTCGATGACCGCCCGGGCCCATCCCTGGGATTCGTTGCCGATCCGGTTGATCGTTCCGTTGCGCACATGCCACACCACGCCGTTCACGTCGCGGAGCCGGGTGACCCGCAGGCTGACCGCCTCGACCGTTCCCGTGGCATCGCCCGAGTCGATGACATCACCGACCCCGTACTGGTCCTCCACCAGCATGAATATCCCGGACAGATAGTCCCGGACCAGGCTCTGCGCCCCGAAACCGATGGCGAGGCCGAGCACGCCCGCGCTGGCCAGCACCGGCGCCAGATTCAGGCCCAGATCGCCGGCGATGGTGATCCCGGCGATGCCGAAGACGATCACCGACGTGGCACTGCGCAGGATGGAGCCGAGCGCCTGGGCGCGCTGCCGGCGGCGTTCCCGGAAGAGCACATGGGATGAGTCAGGCTCGAATTCGGCGGCGTGCTTCGTGACCCGGTTGATAGCCCGGTGCGTGATCGCCCTGATCACCAGGGCGAGCAGCAGGACGAAGGCGATCTGCAGCGCCACGGTGACCGGCCCGGCGAGGTACACCCTGGTTAGCTCGGCGGCGTTCCCGTTGTGCGACAGGTCCCAGACGAGACGGCACGCGATACCAGGGGACGGACCGCCGCAGACCGAGGCCAGGGTGGGGGGATGCCGGGATCCTGCGGTGATGGCGGCACCCACCACGGGAAGCACTTGCGGGATCACTGGAAGCATCCTTTCGGTGACACAGGCCGCTCAGGGTTCTCCCATAGTGGCCGGCCCTCGGACCTGGCATGACCAGTCCGCGGAGCAGCCAGCCAGCAGTGCGTTGCAGGCCGCCCGGCGCGGCGGGGAATCGGTCTCGCGACCGCGCCTGAACATCGGTTTCCTGTGACCACGTGCATTCGTAGCGTGCGGAATGCAATATGTAGAGAGAGAATTGCACGAGGCGATGGGGGTATATAGGGATTAAACGGACATCTCGTTAACTCTGATCTCACCTAGTTACCTAACACGTACGTATAGTAACCAAGCATTGCCTGGTTTGGGGGGGCGTGCTGGTGCCCAGGGAAGGGGCCGGGATGGCGGCGGAGCGCGGTGGGCCGGGCGACGAAGTTCGCGCGGCACAACAGGAGCCACAGCAGGTGGCACAAGAGCAGGCGGCACGGCAGGGTGAGCCCGGGAAGGACCTGACGGGCAGCCCGGATGGCGAGATCATGCAGGAGATCGCCGTAGCCAGGAAGATCAGGGCGCAGAGCTTGGTCTCCGGGTGCACCCCAGCCGAGATCGCAGTAGCAATTCATGATCAGTGCGGGCCAATCTTCGGCACAACGTGGATCCGCGCCCACCGGCTGGCGCTCGGCATTGCCCTGGCCGATGTCGTCGCCCAGATCCGGGCGCGGTATGCGGCCGAGGGGCGCACCTCGCCGCGGTTCAGCGAGACCCTGCTGTCCGCCTATGAGAACGCGCAGAAGCGCCCCGGCCCCGAGTACCTGCACTACCTGTGCGCCGTCTACCAGGCGGATCCGCAGGACCTCGGTTACCGGGACCCGTGCTTCTGCGGAAACCGGCACCGTGGCCGTCAGGGAGTCACAGTGCCGCACACCGTGGGCACGCCGGGCACTCCTGGGACTGCGGGCACTCCGGGCACCGCGGGGCCCCCGCGCAGTATCGCGGACATCGTGGAGACCGTCACCCTGCGGGCCGGGCCGGCCAGCAACCCCCTGGCCTTCCCTGATACCGCGTGGGGCGCCGCCGTGGGCACGGCGGACACTCACGGCGCGACATCGCGCTGGATGTCCGCGGTGCGACCAGTCCCTGCGCCTCGGGACGGCACTGACGCTGCACCCACTGGCATCCTGCCGGGCCCGGCAGCGGCCGGCGCCAGTGCGCCGTTGACCTCGGTCGCCTTAGTGCCGGGGGCGGCGGGGGACGCTGGGCCGGACGCTGAGGGCGAGGCGGATGATGACGTGCTCAGGCGGGCACTGCTCCGGCTTATCGCCGACTCGGGAACCGCGGTAGACAGCAGGTTCTTCGGCGCGGTGGACCGCATCCGGCGCCGGATGGATGACGCGTTGCTGGGCGCGAGCGTATCTGCGACCATGCTCGACCAGTGGGAGGACACCGCCGCCGGCTACGGCAGGCAGTACCGGAGCGTTCCATCGTTGCGGCTGCTGTGTGACCTGCTGCTGGATCTGGGTGATGTCCGCAGGATGTGTGAAGAGCGCCAACCGGTGGAGTTCGCTGAGCGGCTCTGCCGCCTGGCGGCGAAGCTGGCGGCGCTGTCCGCCATGACCATGATCAATATCGGCGATCAGCGGCTGGCCCGGTCCTTCTTCCGCACTGCGCGCCTGGCCGCGGATGAGACCGGTGACCGGCATCTGCGCGGCTGGGTGGCTGTCCGCGAGTCCATGGTGCCGCTCTATTACGGGGATCCGGGGGAGGCCGCCGCCCTCGCCCGGGCGGGCGCCGGCCTGGCCGGGCGGCACTCCTGTGTGGCAAGCGTGATGGCCCCGGTCATGGAGGCGCGGGCGCTGGCCCGGCTCGTGTCCGGTGGATACGGCAGCGTCCGCGAGGCGCTGGGGCGAGCCAGAGGGGCCCTGGACCGGGCCCATCTGGCGGTAGATGGGCTGGCCGGAGAGGTTCGCAGTGACACAGCCTTTGGCTATACCGAACGGCAACTCCTGTTCCATCAGGGCGACGCGCTGGTTACCCTGGGCGATCACCAGGGGGCGGATGACGCATTTGAGCAGTCTCTCCGGCTGTATCCGCAAGCCGAGATCCTGGACAGGTCGCTGATCACGTTCGGGCAGGCCCGGTGCAGGCTGGCGGTGGGCGAACCGGAAGAGGCGCTGCGGCTGAGCCGGGACACCGTGCTCGCGCTGCCGCGTCAGCACCGTTCGGGGCTGGTGGTCCGCACCGCGCGGTCGCTGGGCGAGTCGGTCGCCGCGAAGCACGGTGACCTCCAGGCCGTCCGCGACTACCGCGAGGCGCTGTTCGCCGGCTGATGCGTGACCGTAGTGAGTAAGCGCCAGCCCCTCACAAGCTGAGGCCGGTATGCAGCGCGAGGAACGCCAGCCCGTCGGCGGACAAAGCTACCGAACGGCTGACCGCCCGGGCTCCGTGCCCCACATCGGGCTCCCGTCTGAGCACGATCGGATGGTCCGGCCAGCGGGCCGATGTGGCATGCTGCAGCGCGGCGCACATCTTGCGGGCGTGCACCGGGTCCACCCTCGTGTCACTGTCGAAGACGGTGAACAGCACCGCCGGGTAGCGCGTGTCCTCGCGCACCTGGTGATACGGCGAGTACCCGAGCAGCCAGCCCAGTTCCTGCGGGTCCCCGGCGGTCCCGTACTCGTCATTCCAGGTCTGGCCCAGCCCGAAATGCTCATAGCGCACCATGTCGAGCAGCGGGGCCGAGCAGACGGCTGCGGCGTAGAGGTCCGGCCGCTGGGTGATGGCCGCGCCGACCAGCAGCCCGCCGTTTGATCCACCTGAGATGCCGAGCTGGCCGGGCGTGGTCCACCCGGCGGCGACGAGCGTCTGGGCGGCGGCGTGGAAGTCGTCGAACACGTTCTGCTTGTGGTCGCGCATCCCGCCGCGATGCCATTCCTCGCCCTCCTCGCCGCCGCCGCGCAGCCCGGCGACGGCATAGACACCCCCGGCTTCCACCCAGGCCAGGATCGAGGGGGCGAAGGCCGGAGTGAGGCTGATGCCAAACCCGCCGTACCCGTACAGGATGGTTGGCCGCGGTGCCGGCGGAAGGCTGTCCCGCGGCCCGTTATCCCCAGGACCTTCCTGAATCCTGCCCTCCGGCGCGGCGCTGAGGACCAGCATTCTGACCTCGGTGCCATCGGCGGACCGGTAGGTCAGCTGGCGGGTGTCCACTGCGCTGACCTGGACCGATCCGGGCGCTTGGGCCCAGGTCGTGACCTCCCCCGTGCGGGCGTCGTAGTGCAGGACGGACCCGGGCGTGGTGTGGTCGGTGTAGCCGAACCAGGCTTCGTGCCCGCCTTCCGGCCGTTCGGTGATGCCGCCCGTGCTGCCCAGCCGGCTGGGCCCGCCGGCGCCGCCGACGCCCGGCAGGCTCAGCGCGCCGACCCGCTCGCCGGTAGCCAGGTCGTGCACGGTGAGCTCGCTGATCGCATGCCGGGTCCACGAGACGAGCAGCAGCGGCCGGTCCAGTTCCGCGCCGTCGAGGAAGGCGAAATCCGTCAGCACGGCCTCAGGATCCGCGCTGATCAGCTCCCGCCAGCCGTCGCGGCCCGGCTGGCCTGGATCGGTGACCGCAAGCCTGCCCCGGGGAGCGCCATCATCGGTGAACACGTAGAGCAGGCCGTCCCGGCCGGCGTGCAGGCCGGTCCGCGCGTCAACCCCCTCCTGGACGACGGTCAGGGCGGGGGCGCTGACCGGCGAGGCGGCGAGATCGGCCAGCCACAGGTCGCTGCGCGGCGAGGTCCCCTGGGTGGCCGAGATGACCAGCCACCGGCCGTCCCGGCTGACCGACACACCGTAGTAGTTGGTCTTCTCCCTCCCCTCGCCGAAGATGAGGACGTCCTCATCGGCTGGTGTGCCGACGGTGTGCAGGTACACCCGGCGGTGGTACTGCTCCTCGCCCGGCGGCACCGCCTCCGGCGGGAGCTTGCGCACGTAGTAGAACGCCTTGCCGCCGGGCAGCCAGGCGATGGGGGAGTAGCGGCTCCGGTCGATCGGGCCGTCCACCAGGTCGCCGGAGACGACGTCGATGACCCGCAGCGCCCATTCCTCGTCGCCGCCTTCCGATAGCTGGCAGGCGAGGAGCCGCCCCTCCGTGTCCGGCTGCCAGTAGTCGAGCGTGGTGGTGCCCGACGGGTCCAGCGACATGGGGTCGATGAGGGCCCGTTCCGGTTCACCTGGTGCCGCGGTCATCAGCACGGGGTGTTCCTGATCGGCGGCACGGCGCAGGAAGAACTGACGCTGCCCGCGCCACACGGGAGCGCTCACGTACCCGGCGCCCGTCAGCTCGCGGATCCGCTCGGCCAGCGCCGTCCGGCCCGGCAGTTGCGCGGCGTGCTCGCGCAGCAGCGCGTCCTGGGCTTCCAGCCAGGCCCGGCTCTCGTCGCTGGCCGGGTCTTCCAGCCAGCGGTAGGGGTCACTCACCGGATGGCCGAGTATGTTCTCGGTGAGGTCGAGGCGGCGCGCGTTCGGGTACATGGACCGCACTCTATGAGCGCCGCGCGACCGCGGGCACGCCGACCAGCGCCCGCTCGCGGCACCCCTCCGGCGGGCTCGGGCACCCTCCGGCCGGCTCGCGGCACCCCTCCGGCGGGCCACCGCGAACACGCCTCGCCACGCCGGCGCTATGGCCGACCGGGTGACGCCCGTTAGGCTGTCATTGGCACTGCGCACCAACCGGGAGGCGGGCGTGCGACGGGTACTGCTGCTCAACGTGACCTATGAGCCGTTGACGACGGTCGGCCTACGCCGCGCGGTCTGCCTCGTTCTGGGCGAGAAGGCCGAAGTTGTGCACGACGATGCGGAGGGCAACTTGCTCCGCTCCACCTCGGTCGTCCTGGCCATGCCCTCGGTCATCAGGCTGCGCCGCTATGTCCGGGTGCCGTACCGCAGCCGGGTCCCGCTGACCCGGGGTGCGCTGATGCGCAGGGACAACTACCAGTGCGCGTACTGCGGGCACCGGGCCGAGACCATCGACCATGTGCTGCCGAGGAGCCGGGGTGGCGCGCACACCTGGGAGAACTGCGTCGCCTCCTGCATGCGGTGCAACCACAGCAAGGCCGACCGCCTGGTCGAAGAGCTGGGCTGGACCATGCGCTGCGTCCCGGCCGTGCCGCGCGGCGCCCACTGGCGGCTGATCGGCGCGGCGCACGACGGTGATCCGCAATGGGCGGCCTACCTGGCGGAGTCAAGCGCCGCCTGACCTGACGCCCTAATCCTCCGCTGCGGCGGCAGCTGCGTGGGCGGCGTCCCAGCGCTGCTCGATCCGCCCGAAGCGCCAGACGGCCAGCGCCACGGCCCAGGTCAGGACGAACACGCCGACGATGACGAACCCGGCTTTGTTGATGTCGAAGCCCTGCATGAAGCCCAGGAACCCGCCGCCCGCGTGGACCTCCTGGCCGATCAGCCCCAGGATCTCGATGGTGCCGACGAACAGGGCGACGAACACTGACAGACCGGTGATGGTCAGGTTGTAGTACACCTTGCGGATCGGGCGGGCGAAGGCCCAGTCGTAGGCAAAGTTCATGAAGCAGCCGTCAGCGGTGTCGAACAGGCTCATCCCGGCCGCGAACAGGATCGGCAGCGACAGGACGGCGTAGAACGGCAGGCCGCTGACCACGGCCGTGCCCGCGAGGACCAGCAGCGCGACCTCGCTGGCGGTGTCGAAACCGAGTCCGAACAGCACGCCGATCGGGTACATCTTCCACGGCGCGTCCACCCGGCGGGCCAGCGGCCCGAAGAACCGGTTCATCAGCCCGCGCTTGTCCAGTTGCTCGTCAAGTTGCTGCTCGTTGTACTTGCCGGTGCGCATCTCCCGGAACACCTTCACGATGCCGAGCAGGATGACGAGGTTCATCGCGGCGATGATGTACAGGAAGGTTCCCGAGACCGTGGTGCCGATGACCCCGGTCATGGCGTGCAGTTGCGACCCGTTGTTCTTCACCTGCTCGTCCAGGGAGCGGATGCCGAAATTGAGCAGCAGCGCCAGCACGAAGACGACAGACGAGTGCCCGAGCGAGAAGAAGAATCCCACCGACAGCGGCCGCTGGCCGTCGTTGACGAGCTTGCGGGTGGTGTTGTCGATCGCCGCGATGTGGTCGGCGTCGAAAGCGTGCCGCATGCCGAGGGTGTAAGCGAGGATGCCGGTCCCGAACCCGAAAATCTCCGTCTTGCTGATGTGATAGTGACCGCTGACGGCGGCGGCCAGCATCACCCAGCCAGCCACGTTCAGCCCGACGACAGTCGCCGCCATGCCGCCGGTACGGACCCACTCGCCAGGCGTCAGCGCGGCACGGACCTGAGTCAGGCGCGTGCTCACTGCAGCCATCCGCGGGCCCCTTCCTCGGCTGTTCAGACCAGCGTCACTGTAACGAAAGATGCGAGGTAGTTGCAATAACGGATAGCCCGCAGGTGCTCCGGTGCGGCTAGAAGCGCGCCACACGGCGGCTCGCTGGAGCCGGTGCCACCGCCGGCCCGGCGGCGGTGGCGGTGGCGGCCCGGCCGTGCCGCGGGTTACCGTCAGGTAGCAGGCGGCATCCGGGGGCAGGCTGTCATCCGGAGCGGTG
>CAYPQM010000018.1:27569-46056 GCA_964412845.1 uncultured Streptosporangiaceae bacterium | reverse complement strand
GGTTACCGTCAGGTAGCAGGCGGCATCCGGGGGCAGGCTGTCATCCGGAGCGGTGTCATCCGGAGCGGTGTCATCCGGAGCGGTGACATCCGGCAAGGAGGTGCGGCGATGCGGCGGGTCATCTTCACCCCCGAGCACGAGGCGTTCCGGGACATGGTGCGCTCGTTCATCAGCAAGGAGATCGCGCCGTACCACGAGCAGTGGGAGCGGGACGGGGTCGTCTCCCGGGAGGTGTGGCTGGCCGCTGGCCGGGCCGGCCTGCTCGGGATCGACATCGACGAGAAGTACGGCGGCGGCGGGGACCAGGATTACCGGTACTACCTGATCATGAACGAGGAGTTCGCCAGGGCGGGCGCCACGGGTCCGGGCTTCGCCGTGCACAACGACATCAATGGGCAGTACTTCAGCCGCCTGTGCACGCCCGGGCAGCGCGACCGCTGGCTCCCCGGGTACTGCTCCGGTGAGCTCATCACGGCCATCGCGATGAGCGAGCCGGGCGCTGGCAGTGACCTGCAGGGGATCCGCACCACGGCAGTCCGCGACGGCGGCCGCTACATCCTCAACGGCCAGAAGACCTTCATCTCCAACGGTCAGCTCTGCGACCTGGTGATCGTGGTGGCCCGGACCGATCCGGGGGCAGGCCACCAGGGCATCAGCCTGCTGGTGGTGGAGCGCGGCATGGCCGGCTTCGAGCGCGGCCGCAACCTGGACAAGATCGGGCTGCACGCCCAGGACACCTCGGAGCTGTTCTTCTCCGATGTCGCCGTCCCGGCGGAGAACCTGCTCGGCGAGGAAGGCGGCGGATTCGTCGCGCTGATGCGGAACCTGCCGCGGGAACGGGTCGCGATCGGCACGACAGCGCTCGCCGGTGCGGAGAAGGTGTTCGAGGACACGCTGGCCTACTGCAAGGAACGCCAGGCGTTCGGGCGGCCGATCGGCAGCTTCCAGCACAACCGGTTCGTGCTCGCCGAAATGGCCACCGAGCTGGCCGTGGCGCGGGAATTCACCGACCGCGCGGTCCTGGAGCACAACTCCGGCCAGCTGTCCAATGAGGACGCGTCCATGCTCAAGTGGTGGGACACCGAGCTGTGCAACCGGGTCATCGACCGGTGTGTCCAGCTCTACGGCGGCTACGGCTATATGCGCGAGTATCCGGTCGCCCGGGCGTTCGCGGACAGCAGGGTTCAGACGATCTTCGGCGGGACCACCGAGATCATGAAGGAGATCATCGGCCGCGGCCTCGGCGTCTAAACCGCGTGGCCTTGGCCCTGACTCACGATGCCGGGGCCTCCCAGAGGGCGCTGATGGGCACGGCGCGCACGATCAGACCTACGCTGTCTTGAGGGGGTTGTGCGCGACGATGCGGGCATATCCCCGCGCGGGGCGCCGGCCAGGCAACAGGGATGGAGCTGGACGTGGCGGAGCTGGACCGGGGGCTGGTGATTCCGGAGGGCGGATTCTGGCCGGCCCCGGAGATCCCGCAGCCCAACATCTACCCGATGGAGTGGCGGGTCGAGACAGACAAGCTGGTCGCGATCTACGAGAAGTCCAAGCTGGCCGCGTGGAACCCGGCTGACCTGCCGTGGGATGGCCTGCGCGCGGAAGACTTCAGCGCCGAGCAGCGGCTGGGCATCATGTACTGGTTCTCGGTGCTGGCCAACTTCGACGCCTCGGGACCCGCGGTGTTCGCCCGGGCCACCATCCACGCGTTCGAGCAGCACGAGGAGGACCCGGTCCGCAAGTGCTTCTTCTCCATCACCCGTGATGAGATGAACCACGAGGAGTGCTGCCAGCGCACCATCGCCAAGCTCTGGCCGGGTGGCCCGTTGGACTGGGCACCCGGCACCACCCTGGAGCGGGCCGCGCACAACAACATCGGCTGGCTGTACCACAACGGCGGCCGCTACTGGACCGGCTACAACAAGGCGGTCGGCAAGTACTCACTGGCTGTCTTGTTCACCAGCTTCATGATGGGCGAGATGGCGGCGTCCACCCTGTTCCGTGGGATGGCGACCAGCAGCACGCACCCGGTGTTCTCCGACATGTTCCACCGGATCGGCCGGGACGAATCGCGTCACCTGCAAATCTGCATGACCATCCTGGACAAGGAATGGCCGGGCCTCACCGACGACGTGAAGGAGCTGATCACCCGCCAGCTCCGGGCCGGGTTCATCTTCCTGTCCATGATCTTGTGGGAGCCGCCGGAGGCGGGCGGATTCTGGGAGCTGCCGCCCTACTTCCTGGCCAACCACCGGGTACTGATGGGCCATGCCCGCGAGGCCGGCCTCGGTGTGCTGTCCTACGACGAGCAGGCGGAGAACTGGCGGGTGGCGCTGGCCCGGGTCCGGGCCATCGTGACCCGATGGGGCATCGACTTCCCGGCCATCCCGGAACTGGACATCGAGGGCGTCGAAGTGAGCGACGACATCAACCCCGAGGACATCATCCCGGTGTTCTAGAGCCGGGTCCCTGGAGGGCCGCGATGGCCGGGCTGATAGCGCCGCCCTCTGTCAGTGGCGTGCGGCATCATGCTTGTCATGCTGTGGATTGACGTCGCTGAGCGCCGCCGGAGGCTGGGGGTCCGGCACGCGCTATGCCCGTCCTCCCGGTCAGCGGACCCGGTGCAGGCGGTCCGGCGGGTGGTGGCGCTGCACGCGACCGATCCGGCCTCGGTTTTCCTCGCCGCCTGGGCCCGGACCGACTCGGTCGCCCCCGCGGCCATCGCTGCGGCGCTGTACGAGGAGCGGACACTGGTCCGGATGCTCGGCATGCGGCGGACGATGTTCGTCGTGCCCACCGACCTGAGGCCGGTGATCGAGGAGTCCACCATGCCGCGGATCGCCGCCACGCAGCGGCGGCTGCTGGTCAAGCATCTGCGCGAACTCTCCAACGTCAGTGATCCCGAGCCCTGGCTGCAGGACGTGGAGCGCTCGGTGCTTGATGCCCTGGCCGCCCGCGGCGGGATGGCGACCGCCGGGCAGCTTTCCGCTGATGAGCCCCGGCTGTGCACGCAACTCGTGGTGGCCGAGGGCAAGCCGTACCAGGCCACCCAGAACATCACCAGCCGCGTCCTGCTGCTGCTCGGCGCGCAGGGCCACATCGTGCGCGGGCCTCCCACGGGCTCGCTGCTCTCGCAGCGGTATCAGTGGTCCCTGGCCGGGCAGTGGCTACCGCCGGCCGGGGAGCTACCGCCGCCCGTCCAGGCCCGCGCGGAACTGGCCCGTCGCTGGCTGGCCGCGTTCGGCCCGGCGCCGCTCACCGACCTGCAGTGGTGGACCGGCTGGCCGAAGTCCGAGGTCGCCCGCGCCGCCGCGGACCTGGGCGCGCGCCAGGTGGACCTCGGCGGCGTGGTCGGCATGGCCTTGCCGGATGACCTCGACAGCACGCCCGACCCTGGGCCGTGGGTGGCGCTGCTGCCCGCACTGGACCCGACGGTGATGGGCTGGTCGGATCGCGGCTGGTTCCTGGGCGGCCACGGCAAAGCCCTGTTCGACCGTTCCGGCAACGTGGGGCCGACCGTCTGGCTGGACGGCAGGATCGTCGGCGGATGGGCGCAGCGCCGGGCCGGGCAGATCGCCATCCGGCTGCTGGAAGACGTCGGCGCGGACGCGGCCGCCATGGTCGATGCGGAAGCGGCCAGGCTCGGTGAATGGCTCGGGGCGCTGCGCGTCATCCCACGCTTCCGTACTCCGCTGGAGCGTGAGCTGTCGGCCTGACCGCCCGGCCGGCGCGGGCGTGATGCCCGCTTGCGCGCGCGCCGCGCCGCATTAATGGTTTGGGGTGCACGGAGAAAAGATGATGGGTTACCCTGCGTAACGCTTAGGTGATCCGGTGCGATTACCTATGTAGACGCGGTCGACATGGGTACCCCCGAGCTCATGTCGCCGCGTCTTTCAGCATGCTCGGGACGCGCGCCGGTTACCCCGGCGTGCCGCAGCCCGGTACCGTTCGGTGCATGACAGGAACCCAGCCAACGTCCGGGGGCCAGCCACCCGATGGTGCCAGGCAGTCCGCTGCGGCGCCGTTCGGCCGGATGCTGACCGCGATGATCACGCCACTGGCCGCAGACGGCGCGATGGACTACGACGGCGCCGCCCGCCTCGCCAGCTACCTGGTCGATGACATGCGCTGCGACGGCCTGGTGATCAGCGGGACCACCGGCGAGTCGCCGACCACCAGCGACGAGGAGAAGGCCAGGCTGCTGCGCGCGGTGCTCGGGGCGGTGGGGGACCGTGCCACGATCCTGGCCGGTGTGGGCACCAATGACACCGCGCACACCTGCGAACTCGCCCGGCAGGCGGAACAGGCGGGCGCGCACGGCCTGCTGGTGGTCACCCCGTACTACAACAAGCCTCCGCAGAACGGGCTTCTTGCGCATTTCACGTCCGTTGCCGACTCAACCGGGCTGCCGGTTCTGCTCTACGACATCCCCGGCCGTACCGGTGTCGCCATCGCGACGGAGACACTGGTCCGGCTGGCCGAGCACCCGCGCATCGCCGGGGTGAAAGACGCCAAGGATGACCCCGGCGCCGCGTCGTGGGTGATGGCCCGCACCGACCTGGCTTACTACTGCGGGACCGACATGCTGAACCTGCCCTGGCTGGCGATCGGTGCCGCCGGGTTCGTCAGTGTGGTGGGCCATGTGGTCGGGGACCGGCTGCACGAGATGATTGACGCATACGCGGCCGGCGACGTAGGCGCCGCGCTCGCCATCCACCGGAACCTGCTGCCCGTGTACACGGGGATGTTCCGCAACCAGGGAGTGATCATGACGAAGGCCGCTCTCGGCCTGCTCGGCCTGCCCGCAGGGCCGGTCCGCCCGCCGCTCGCCGACGCGACCGCCGCTGAGGTAGAGAAACTGCGCGAGGACCTGACCGCCGGCGGCGTGAAGTTCCAGGGGCCGGCATGACGGCCGCAGGCCGGTCCCGACCGGGCGGGACAGCCTGGTGAGCCATCCGCATCCTGAACTCGGCGCACCGCCGCCCCTGGCCGCTAGCGGCCTGCGGATCACCGGCCTGGGCGGGCTCGGCGAGATCGGCCGGAACATGACCGTGTTCGAGTACGGTGGCCGGCTGCTCATCGTGGACTGCGGTGTCCTGTTCCCCGAGCCGGACCAGCCGGGGATCGACCTGATCCTGCCGGACTTCTCCTCGCTGGAGGGGCGGCTGGAGCTGATCGACGCCGTGGTGCTCACGCACGCCCACGAGGACCACATCGGCGCGATCCCTTACCTGCTGCGCGAGCGCGCCGACATTCCCCTGGTCGGTTCCCGGCTCACCCTGGCCCTGATCCGCAGCAAGCTCACCGAGCACCGGATCAACCCCGTCACGGTCGAGGTCGCAGGGGGCGGGCACCAGTCGTTTGGTCCCTTTGGCCTGGAATTTTTCGCGGTGAACCACTCCATCCCCGATGCTCTCGCGGTCGCCATCACCACCCCGGCCGGAGTCGTCCTGCACACCGGCGATTTCAAGATGGACCAGCTCCCGCTGGACGGGCGGCTGACCGACCTGGGGGGCTTCGCGCGGATCGGCGCCAGCGGCGTGGACCTGCTGATGTCCGATTCCACCAATGCCGAGGTGCCGGGCATCGTGACCAACGAGCGCGACATCGCGCCGGTGCTGGCGCAGATCTTCGCCGGCGCCCAGCAGCGGATCATCGTGGCCTGTTTCGCCAGTCACGTGCACCGGGTGCAGCAGGTGCTCGACGCGGCCGCCGAGCACGGGCGCAAGGTCGCGTTCGTGGGCCGGTCCATGGTGCGGAACATGGGCGTCGCCCGGGATCTCGGCTACCTGCGGGTGCCGTCGGTCAAGGGTGGCCTGCTGGTGGATCCGCGCGAGGCGGAGGGGATGCCGGTCGATGAGATCGTGCTGATCTCCACCGGGTCGCAGGGCGAGCCGATGTCCGCGCTGTCCCGGATGGCCGGGCGGGACCACCCGATCAGGATCGCCGAGGGAGACACCGTCATCCTCGCCTCCTCGCTGATCCCGGGCAACGAGACCGCCGTCTACCGGGTCATCAACGAGCTCACCCGGTGGGGTGCGCGGGTCGCGCACAAGGGCAACGCGATGGTGCACGTGTCCGGGCACGCGCCCGCGGGCGAGCTGCTGTACGTGCTGAACCTGGTGCGGCCACGCAACTTCATGCCGGTGCACGGCGAATGGCGGCACCTGCGGGCGCACGCCCGCCTCGCCGAGCTCAGCGGGGTGCCCGCCGGCAACATCGTGATCGCCGAGGACGGCGTCGTGGTCGACCTGGTGAACGGGCGGGCCTCGGTGGTCGGCAAGGTGGCCTGCGGTTACGTCTACGTGGACGGCCTGTCCGTCGGCGAGGTGACCGAATCGTCGCTGAAAGACCGCCGGATCCTGGGCGAGGAGGGCTTCGTCTCGGTGGTCATCGTGGTGGACTCGACCACCGGCAAGCTGGTGGCCGGGCCGGAGATCCACGCGCGCGGCTCAGGCATCGACGAGGCCTCGTTCGACGCGGTGCGGCCGCGGCTGGATGAGGCGCTGGCCCGTGCCGCCGCCGACGACATCCACGACCCGCACCAGCTCGGCCAGCTGGTCCGCCGGACGGTCGGGAAGTGGGTCAACGAGAACTACCGCCGCCGCCCCATGATCATCCCCGTGGTGATCGAGGTCTGAGCGGAGATCAGGACCCGAGCGGATATCAGGGCCTGACCGGAGATCGGGGCCTGGCCAGCGATGTGAGCCTGCGCCCGGCCATCGCCGAGCTGGAGCGGATCGCGGCGGATCACTGGCGGGCCGGCGACCGGGCGGTGCTGGGGGAGTGGCTGCTCCGCGCCGCGGGCGGGTTCACCGGCCGGGCGAATTCAGCCCTGCCGCTCGGTGACCCGGGGATGCCCCTCGCCGAGGCGGTGGACGCGGTGGGCGCCTGGTACCAGTCCCGGGGCCTGCCTGCCATGATCGTGATCCCGGGGCCGCTGCGGGCGGCTGGCGCGGCGTCGCCAGCCCCCCCGTGGGGCCCGCTGGATGACCTGCTCGCGGCGCGGGGCTGGGCCATCCGGTCCGGTCCGGCGGTGGTGATGACGGCGGCCATCGCGGATCTGCCCCGGCCACCCGCCGGGGTGCCGGTGGCGATGGCAGCAGAGCCGGACAGCGACTGGCTCGCGCTACACCGCTACCGGGGGCAGCCGCTGCCGGCCGACGCGCGCCGCCTGCTGCTGTCGGCGCCCTGGCAAGCCTTCGGCACGGTGCGCCGGGACGGGCAGGCGGCCGCGGTGGGCCGGGTCTCCGTCGCGGCGGGCTGGGCGGCCATCACGGCGGTCGAGGTCGCCGCGGCGCACCGGCGCGGCGGCCTGGGCACCACGGTGACCTCGGCACTGGCGCAGGAGGCCGGGCGGCGCGGTGCGGACCGCGTCTTCTTGCAGGTCGAGGACGGCAACACCGCGGCGCGGGCGCTGTACGCCCGATGCGGCTTCCGCGATGCGCACGGCTACCACTACCGGGTGGCGTCGGCCGCCCCGCGGTAGCGGACCAGACGGCGGAGCACAGGCTGGAAGTAGCCGAACGGCGGGACCCGGGCGGCCGGGTCCTTGGCCGCGTCGTCCCAGCGGCGCAACCGCAGCGCCGCCGCGGCCGCGGGCTCTGCTTCGAACGCGGCCGCCTCGCGGGCGTTCATCGGCCCACCCTGGATGCGCAGCGTGTGCACCGAGGCCGCCGACAGGGTCTCGAAGTAGCCGGGCTCGACGGCGCACAGGTAGCGTTTCGCCGCGACGTGCAGCCGGACCGGTTCGGTGACATCCTCGCCGAACCACTGGGCCAGCCAGTCCGCGCCGGCGTCACCGTGCCGGTTGTCGGTGCCCCGCATCAGGTCGTGCCCGCTGACCACCCCGGTGAAGTGCCCGACGTCATGCAGCAAGGCCGCGGCGATCAGGGCCGGGCCGACGCCGGCCGCCTCGGCGAGGGCCGCCGCCTGCAGCATGTGCGCCGCCTGGCTGACCGGTTCGCCGAGGTAGTCGCTGGTCCCGACGGTGGCGAACAGCCTTGCGATATCCCGGACGGGATCGGTCGGCGTCACAGGCCCTCCGTGTCGTCGTTGGTCGGCTTGGGTCTTTTGTCCCGGTACGGGCCCGCAGCCCGGGCTCCGGGCAGTTGTTCCTCTCAGCCTGGGCCCTGCGCTGGTCACTGCCAATGGCGGCCGTCCATTCTTCGCGGTCCGGCTGGCTCCGGGACCGCCACTGTTCACCCGGAGGCCGGTCACGCTGGGCGACACGCGCTCTGCGGTCGTTTGGTCGTGCGGGCTTCCTCGCTACTGTGGGAGCATGGCTACCCGTGTCCCCAAAGGCACCGCCCGGTCGCGGAGCGGAGCATCGGGGACCGCGCGCTCACCAGGCAATACAGGACGACCCCGGACCCGGGCCAACGCGCAGCCGGCCCGGTCGGCCCGGGGTGGCTCCGGTGGCCAGCGAAATGGCCGGCCCCAAGGCAAGGGCGGCCCGGGTAAAGGCAGGCAGCCGCCCCGGCCCCAGCCGAAAACCGACCCGATCCTGATCCTGCTCGGCTGGACCGCGCACGTGCTGAGCGCTGGGTGGATGGTGGTCGCGCACGCGGTCGGATTCGCGGCGCGTGCGCTCGGCAAGAGCACCAGGGAACTCGACCCGCTGCACCGCAGAGACGGAGTCGGGCTGGCCTGCCTGGGCGCGGCGATCATCCTCGCCGCCACCACCTGGTGGAGTATGGGGAACCTCGTCGGCCGGGCGATGACGGCAGCGGTCCGTGGCACGTTCGGCTCGATGTCCTGGACGCTGCCCGTCCTCCTGGGCCTGCTCGCCTGGCGGTTCCTGCGCCACCCGGACCGCAACTCGGACACGGGCCGGGTGGTGATCGGCTGGACGGCGCTGCTCGTCGGCGTGCTCGGCCTGGTGCACATAGCGAACGGCACACCTCAGCCATCTGACGGCGCGGCGAGCATGCGCGCGGCCGGCGGGCTGATCGGCTTCTTCGCGTCGGCTCCGCTGGTGGCCGCGCTGACCCCGTGGATCGCCGCGCCGTTGCTCGCGCTGGTGAGCGGATTCGGGTTGCTGGTGATCACCGGGACACCGCTGCACCGGGTGCCCGGCAGGCTGGCGGAACTCCGCGATTTCCGGGCCACCCTCGGCGAGCGTGCCGCTGATCCGGGCCAGCAGGCCGGGCCGCCGGCCCGCGCCGGGCGCAAGCGCCCGGCGGCGATCGAAGCGGGCGATCACGTCAAGCCCTACGACACGCCGATCCTGACCGGTGACGCCGCGTCCCGCAAAGCGGCCGCGGCCGCCGGCGCTGGGCTGGCGGGCCGGAAACCGGGCAGCGAGCCTCCGGCTGCGGCGGGGGCGGCCGCCAGGCCTGCTGCCGACGAGGACGAGTCCCTGCTTGACGCGCTCGGGTTCGGGCCGCCAACAACTCCCGGGCAGCACGTGCCAGCTGAGCCGGTGGCGCTGCCCCGCCGGGCTGAGCAGCTCACCCTGACCGGGGCCACCGACGCGAGCTACACGCTGCCCCCGCCCGCTCTGCTCCGGCCGGGATCGACGCCGAAGGCCCGGACCCGAGCCAACGACGTCGTGGTGGCGGCCCTGACCGCGGTGCTGGAGCAGTTCGAAGTGGACGCCCAGGTCACCGGCTTCAGCCGGGGGCCGACGGTGACCAGGTATGAGATCGAGATCGGCCCCGCGGTCAAGGTCGAGCGGGTCACCCAGTTGTCGAAGAACATCGCCTACGCGGTGAAGAGCGCGGACGTGCGGATCCTGTCCCCGATCCCGGGCAAGTCCGCGATCGGCGTGGAGATCCCGAACGCGGACCGGGAGATCGTCAGCCTGGGAGATGTGCTGCGCTCGCCGGTCGCGCTCGCCGATCACCATCCGATGGTGGTGGGCCTCGGCAAGGACGTGGAGGGGCGGACCGTCGTCGCCAACCTGGCCAAGATGCCTCATATGTTGATTGCCGGAGCTACCGGGGCTGGTAAATCTACCTGCGTAAATGGGCTGATCACCTCGATCCTGATGCGGGCCACCCAGGACGACGTGCGGATGATCCTGATCGATCCCAAGCGGGTGGAACTGGCGATCTACCAGGGAATTCCGCACCTGATCACGCCGATCATCACCAGCGCCAAGAAGGCTGCCGAGGCGCTGCAGTGGGTGGTCGGGGAGATGGACCGCCGCTACGACGACCTGGCCGCCTCCGGGTTCCGGCACGTCGACGACTTCAACAAGGCGGTGCGGGCGGGCAAGCTCACCCCGCCGCCGGGCAGCGAGCGCGTCTACACCCCGTATCCCTACCTGCTGGTGATCGTGGACGAGCTCGCCGACCTGATGATGATCGCCCCACGCGATGTGGAGGATGCTGTCGTCCGCATTACCCAGCTGGCCAGGGCGGCCGGGATCCACCTGGTGCTGGCCACCCAGCGACCCAGCGTGGACGTGGTCACCGGCCTGATCAAGGCCAACGTGCCGTCCCGGCTCGCCTTCGCCACGTCGAGCCTGACCGACAGCCGGGTCATCCTGGATCAGCCCGGTGCGGAGAAACTGGTCGGGCAGGGTGATTCGCTTTTCTTGCCGATGGGTGCGAGCAAACCGCTGCGGCTTCAGAACGCATTTGTCACCGAAAAGGAAATTCGCGAGGTAGTTGCCCATTGCACCAAGCAGGCGCAGCCTTCCTACCGGGACGATGTTGCCGTGCCGGAAGCCAAGCAGCGGGAGATTGACGACGATATCGGTGATGACCTCGAACTGCTCACCCAGGCTGCTGAGCTTGTCATTAGCACGCAGTTCGGCTCCACGTCGATGCTGCAGCGCAAACTGCGCGTCGGGTTCGCCAAGGCAGGCCGGCTGATGGACCTCCTGGAGAGCCGGAACATCGTCGGGCCGAGCGAAGGATCCAAGGCCAGGGACGTGCGGGTCAAGCCCGATGATCTGGCCGGCGTGATTGACTCGCTGCGGGGCGGGCAGGATACCTAGCAGGACCCGTTGGCCTTCGGCGGGTGTCGTGGGATGTCTACACTTGGCTATTGGTCCTGCACTCTGGCCCATACGCATCCGGTTACTGCTCCCGCACCCGGGGCGGCAAGCCGCGTGAGAAGGCAGTGGGAGGCGCGGTGTGAGTATTGGTGACGCCTTGGCGGAGGCGCGAAGCCGGGCCGGTCTCACCATTACGCAGGTCAGCCAGAAGACCTGCATCAGAGAAACGATCATCCGGGGCATAGAGCGCAGTGACTTCTCGGCCTGTGGGGGCGATTTTTACGCCCGGGGTCATATCCGCAGCATCGCCAAGGCCATCGGGACCGATGACGGCGAATTGATCAGGGAGTACGACGCCGTGCACGGCGCGCCGACGGCGATCAGGGCCGCGGATGTCTTCGAGCCGGCCACCCCGATCAGGCTCAGGGAACGCCGCTCACCCAACTGGACCCTGGCCATGGCCGTGGTGCTCGTCGCCGTCCTCGGCTACGGCGCCTACCTGGCCGTGAGCGCGGCCACCTCGGGCCGCCCGGTGGCCGGACGGGGCGCGCCAGCCGCCACCACGTCGCACCGGCCCCCGGCGAAATCCTCAGCGGCGCCGTCCTCGCCGGCCCAGGTGGTGCAGAGCAACGTGGTGATCCACCTCAGCGCCATCGAAGACTGCTGGGTCGAGTTCACCAGTCCAAGCGGCCAGTTCCTCTCCCAGGCCTACGTGGTGGGGGGCGACTCGAGAAGCTGGACCTTCCAGCAGCAAGTGAACATGCAGATCGGCAATCCCGGCGGGATCGTGCTGACGGTCAACGGCAAGAAGGTGGGCTCGCCCGGCTCGTCCGGACAGCCCGTCACGCTGAGCCTCGGGCCGAGCCGGCGGGTCTCCAACTAGGCCGTGTCTAACCTGCGGCGGGCCGCCGCACGGCCTCGCTTACCGTAGTCTGCCGGTGTGTCATCCAGTCAGGAAAGCCCGCAGGCCGCGGCCCGTACGGTCAGCCTCGTGACGCTCGGCTGCGCACGGAATGAGGTTGATTCCGAGGAACTCGCGGCCCGGCTCGAGGAGGCTGGCTGGACCCTCGCGGAGGGCGACGCCAGCGTCGTGCTCGTCAACACCTGCGGGTTCATCGAAGCGGCCAAGCAGGAGTCCATCGACGAACTGCTGGAGGCCGCGTCGTCCGGTGCCAAGGTCGTGGCCGCGGGATGCCTGGCCGAGCGGTACGGGGCCGGGCTGGCCGAGGCACTGCCCGAGGCGCAGGTGCTGGGCTTCGACGACTACGGCGACATCGCCGCGCGGCTTGACGCCGTGCTGGCGGGCCAGCGCCAGCCTGCGCACCAGCCCCGGGACCGCCGCCGGCTGCTGCCGCTCGCCCCCGCGGGCCGTCCGGCGGAATCCGGGGTACACACCCCTGGGCACGGGATGGCCCGCGGCGCCATCCCCGACCTGCCGCCGGGGACCGCTCCGGCATCCGGGCCGCGGACGCTGCGGCGCCGGCTGGCCGGTGGCCCCATGGCGCCGCTGAAGATCGCGTCAGGGTGCGACCGGCGGTGCAGTTTCTGCGCGATCCCGGCGTTCCGCGGCGCTTTCCTGTCGCGCCCTCCGGAGGACCTCATCGCCGAGGCGGCCTGGCTGGCCAGCCAGGGAGTGCGGGAACTCCTGCTGGTGAGCGAGAACTCGACCTCCTACGGGAAGGACCTGGGGAATCTGAGGCTGCTGGAGGAACTGCTTCCCGCGCTGGCGGCGGTGCCCAGCATCGACCGGGTCCGGGTCAGTTACCTGCAGCCCGCGGAGCTTCGCCCGGGCCTGATCGAGGTGATGACCTCCACGCCAGGTGTGGCCCCCTACTTCGACCTCTCGTTCCAGCACGCCAGCGGGAGCGTGCTGCGGGCCATGCGGCGCTTCGGTGACCGGGAGCGGTTCTGCGAGCTGCTATCCCAGATCAGGCGGGCCAGCCCCGAGGCGGGCGTCCGCTCCAACTTCATCGTGGGGTTCCCCGGTGAGACCGAGGACGACCTCGCGGAACTGCAGCGCTTTCTGTCCGATGCCGCGCTGGACGCGATCGGCGTTTTCGGCTACTCGGACGAGGACGGGACAGAAGCGGCCACCCTCGGCGGGCAGCTTGACCCCGGCGAGGTCGCCCGCCGGGTCGGTGATCTCGCGGATCTTGCCGATGAGGTCATGACGCAGCGCGCGGCGGCCCGGATCGGCGAGACCGCCGAAGTCCTCATCGAGGAGAGCCTCGGCCACGGCCGCTACGTCGGCCGTGCCGCGCACCAGGCGCCCGAGGTGGATGGGAGCACCACGGTGCGGGCGAAGGCCCGGCTGGCCCCCGGCGATATGGTCACGGTGCGCGTCACCGGGTCAGACGGGGTGGATCTGGCCGCTGACGCCCTCGCCGACCAGCGAGCAGAGCGTCCCGCCGGGAAACACTGAGCCAGCCCGCGGCGGGGCTGTGGGTGCCACAGGCAGGGGGAAGATGCCGTCCTCGGAGCCGCAGCAGGCTGCTCTGTCGCCGCCGGGCGTGCTGAACATCGCCAACGCGCTGACCGCGTTGCGCCTCGGGCTCGTCCCCGTTTTCGTCGCCGCGCTGCTGGCCGGTGGCACGGGCTGGCGGATCACGGCTTTCGCGGTGTTCCTCGCCGCGTCACTGACCGACCTGCTGGACGGCAAGATCGCCCGTCAGCGCGGCCTCATCACGGATTTCGGCAAGATCGCAGACCCCATCGCGGACAAGGCGCTCACCGGGGCCGCCCTGGTGACGCTGTCCGCCCAGGGGGCGCTGGCCTGGTGGGTGACCTGCGTGATCCTCATCCGCGAGGTAGCCGTCACCGCGCTGCGCTTCTGGGTGATCCACCGCGGGGTCATCGCGGCGAGCCGTGGTGGCAAGGCCAAGACGCTGCTCCAGGTGATCGCGATCGCGCTGTTCGTGCTGCCCGGGCCGCCGGAGATAGCGCGGGACCTGGTGATGGGGGCCGCGGTCGCGGTCACCCTGGTGACGGGCGTCGACTACGGCGTCCGCGCGATCCGGCTGCGGCGCCGGCCCATGCCCGCCGGGGGAGCCGGGCAGTGAGCGCCGGGGGAGCCGGGCAGTGAGCGCCGGGGGAGCCGGGCAGTGAGCGCTGGCGGAGCCGGGCAGTGAGCGCTGGCGGAGCGGCCCAGAGTGCCGGGGATGTGCATTCCTCGGGGAGTCACGAGGCCGCCGCGCACGTCGTTTCCGGGGCCATCATCGCCCGGCTGACCGCGCGCGGGCAGACCGTCGCGGTGGCCGAATCGCTCACCGGCGGGCTGGTCGCCGCGGCGCTGACCGCTATCCCCGGGGCCTCCGCGGCCTTCCGCGGCGGCGTGGTCGCATATGCGACCAGCCTGAAGGCGGCGCTGCTGGATGTACCGCGGCCCATGCTCGATGCCCGGGGGGCGGTTTCACCCGAAGTGGCCGCAGCCATGGCCGAGGGTGTGCGGGGGCGCCTCGGCGCCACGTTCGGCGCGGCGACCACCGGGGTGGCAGGCCCTGACCCGGCGGAAGGCAAGCCCGTGGGTACCGTGCACATCGCCGTGAGCGCCGCTGGGGGCACCACCGTGCGCAGTCTCGCCCTGGCCGGGACCAGGGACGATATCCGGCAGCGCACCGTCGAGGAGGTCCTGCGCCTGCTCCAGCGCCGGATTCGGGAAGAGGTCTGCTGATTACAGCGTTACGTCAGCAGCGAACACGGCTCGATGTGGTCTCCCCTACCGTCGGTTAGGGCGGGTACCGTGGAGTCGACACACCCACTTCGCGAAGGGAGCGCGACGATGGTCCTGCTTCGTCACTTGCTTGGTGACGTGTTGCGGCGACTGCGCCTTCGGCAGGGTCGCACCCTCCGCGAGGTTTCGGCCGCCGCACGCGTGTCACTGGGATACCTGTCCGAGGTCGAACGCGGGCAGAAAGAAGCATCCTCCGAGTTGCTGGCCGCCATCTGCACGGCGCTGGGCACCCCGCTATCGCATGTCCTGGGGGAAGTGTCCGACAGCTTCGCCCTCGCTGAGCTGCAAAATGAGCCTGTGCTGGCCGGGGTCGGGGAGCGCACCGCCGGGCGTGGCCTGGACGCCGGTGAGCGCGGCCTGGACGCTGCGGTGGCCCAGTCCTTCAGCGGGGCCGGCCAGCCGGAACTGCGAGTTCCGGCCGGGCACACCCGCGGCATGGACTCCGAACAGGTACTGCGTCCGGTCGCCCTCGACTCGGGGCACCCGGCATTCGATGAGGTCGCGCGGCGGGTGCGGGACGTCACCGACATGGTGCCCGTCTGACCGCCCGCCGCACGTACGCCCGCAGGATGTAAGAGCCGGGCCCAGCCCGCAGGTCGGGGGGGCCCGGCTTTTCCGTGGGTTCAGGCCGAGCGCGGTGGGTCAGGCCCAGGCGCGCGGATCGTCGGTGAGCTGGACGACGCGCTCAGGGAGCTCACCTGACACGATGTGCGCGAGCGTGACCTCTTCCAGGATGGCGCGCTCGTTGGCGCGCAGCGCGATCCAGACGCTTTGCAGAGGCTCAGCAGCCCCGATGTAGCCGATGTTCTCCGGCCGCTCGCCCCGGACGCCGACCAGCTGGCCGTCGATGGCCCGGATGATGTCGGCCAGCGAGATCTCCTCGGCCGGCCGGGCCAGCCAGAAACCGCCCTCGGGGCCCCGCTGGCTGCGGACCAGGCCCGCGCGGCGCAGCTGGGTGAGGATCGCTTCGAGGAACTTGCCTGGGATGTGCTGTGCCCGCGCCAGTTGCTCGGCGGTGACATGGCTGCCGCCCGCCGTGGCAAGCTCGATCGCGGCACGGAGCGCGTAGTCGGCGCGCGCGGACAACCTCATATCCAGCATTATGCCGGGTGCGGAGGCCCCGCATGGGTCAGCCAGCCAAGGATGGCCGTGAATTAGCCACAAAGCGATCGGAAAACAGGAGATGGCTGGCCGGGGCGGGGATCGGCGGCACGGGTCTCACCGGGCAGCGCGGCCAGAATCTCACCGGGGGTGCGGCCGGGTCTCACGGGGGGCGGCCCAGAATCTCACCGGGGTGCGGCCGGGTCTGACCGGGTGAGGCCAGAATCTCAGCGCGCGGTGAGGCCCAGGATCTCGGCGGCCGCCCGCGCGTTGGTGTGCGCCGCGCCGTAGGTGGCCAGATGCCGCCCGGCGGGGGGCCGCCACAGCGGCAGGCCCATCTCCACGATGACCGCGTCCGGCCGGGCCTGGAGAATCCGGGTCGCCACGTCGCGGGCCACCTGATACCGGTGCGCGTCACGGACCACGACAATCAGCGATCGCCCGGCCGCCCGGGCGAGGGCCGCATCGACGAGCGCGGGCACGGCGGAGGCCGCCAGGCTCGCGGGGACCCGCTGGATCGCGTCCTCCGGCAGCCACGGGCTCAATCCCCACGGCACGCCCCCGACGGCGACATTCTCCCGCGCGGAGACTTCAAGCACGACGGGATTGGTGAGCGGGCGTACCGGGCCGGAGATCCGCGCCGCCCGGCGCGCCGCGCGCAATCCGACCTGCGCGCCCCAGCCGGCCGCAGCCAGATGCCCGGCCAGACGCTCCGCCAGCCCCCCGACTGGGTGTCCGGCTGGCTGGCCCGCCGGGGGTCCGGCGTGGCCGAGCCAGGCGCGCAGGTCGGCCACCCGGCCGGCGGCTTCTTCCAGCCGCGCGGCCGGCAGCCTGCCCGCGGCGACCGCGTCACACAGGGCGCGGCGGACCGCCAGATAGCCGTCCTCGCTCTGGTCACGGCCGAGGCACAGCAGGTCGGTGCCTGCCGCGGCGGCCAGTACCGCTGCTTCCGGAATGCCGTACGGCCTGCTGACCGCCCGCATCTCCAGCGCATCGGAGATGATCACCCCGGAGAATCCCAGTTCGCCCCGGAGCAGCCCGGTCAGCGCGGCCGGGGACAGCGTCGCGGGCAGGTCACCGGTGAGTTCGGGTACCCGGAGGTGTCCCGGCATCACGCAGTGCACGCCGGCCTTGATGGCCGCGGTGAACGGCGGCAGATCCCGCCGGGCCAGCAGGTCAAGATCGGCATCGACGGTGACCAGCGTGTCGTGGGTGTCCAGCCGGGTGCTGCCATGCCCCGGGAAGTGCTTCGCGCAGGCGGCCACCCCGGCCGCCTGCAGCCCGGTGACCGCGGCCGCGGCGTGCCTGGACACCAGGCTGGTGTCGGCGCCGAACGACCTGGTGCCGATCACCGGGTTGTCCGCGGCGGTGTTCACGTCCACCGATGGCGCCAGGTCCACGGTAATGCCGAGGGCCGCGAGGTCGGTGCCGAGGGCCCGGTAGACCTCCGCGGTGAGGGCAGTGTCATCCACCGCGCCAAGCGCGGCGTTTCCCGGGTACGGGCTGCCGGTCAGCTGGGCGATCCTGGTGACGTCGCCGCCTTCCTCGTCGATGGCGATGAGCGGCGACCCGCCGGCCGACCGCAGTTCGGCGGTGAGCGCCTCGATCTGGCCAGGGTCGGCGATGTTCGGGCCGAACACGGTCACCCCGGCCAGCCCGCGCTCCAGCGCGGCGAGCAGCCAGCGTGGCGGTTTGTGCCCGGGAAAGGGCGGGATCAAGATCGCGTCGGCGAGCCGCGCCAGGGTGGGATCGGCCGACCGGTTGCCGCTCACCCCTTCACCGCCCCGGCGACCAGCCCGCTGGCCATCCGCCGCTGGACCAGCAGGAAGAAGAGCACGACCGGGATCGTGTACAGGGTGGAGGCGGCCATGATCGGTCCCCACTCCGCGCCGCCCCGGCCGAAGAAGTACGTCACGTAGATCGGCAGGGTGTAGTCCGAATGGGCCTGGCCGAGGAAAGTGAGCGCCACGATGAACTCGTTGTAGGCGGTGATGAAGGAGAAGATGCTGGTCGCTACCAGGCCGGGGGCGACCAGGGGGAACATGATGCGCCAGAAGATGCGCATCGGGCCTGCCCCGTCGATGGCGGCCGCTTCCTCCAACTCCCTGGGCACCGTCGCGACGAAGTTCCGCAGCATCCAGATGGAGACGGGCAGCGCCTGCGCCGCGTAGACCAGCACCAGGCCGCCGAGGTTCTGCAGCAGGCCGAGCCGGTCGAAGTCGAGGAACAGCGCGATGATCAGTGCCTGGCCCGGGATCATCTGCACGATCAGCAGCATGATCAGGTACGAGGCGCGGAACCGGAACCGGAACCTGGCCACCGCCACCGAGGCGAGCAACGAGACCAGCGAGGCCAGCACGACGGTGGCGAGCGTCACCGCCAGGCTGTTGCGGAAGAACAGCCAGAACGAGCCGATTCCCGACGCCTGCCCGCTCATCACCTGCGAGAAATTCCCCAGGGTGGGATGGGCGGGCAGCAGGTGCGGGGTCAGTGAGTAAATCTCCTGGGACGGCTTGAACGCGGTGGAGATCATCCAGAAGATCGGGAACAGCGTGAGCAGCGCGACCAGCAGCCCGGAGGCGTTAAGGAAGGTGGTTCTGGTTTTTCTGGCCGTCTTCGGGCTGATCCGTGGCCGTGGCAGGGCTCGCGGTGCGCCGGTCGTGCCCGTGCTTGTCATGCCCGTGCTTGTCATGCCCGTGCTTGTCATG
>CAYPQM010000018.1:0-27469 GCA_964412845.1 uncultured Streptosporangiaceae bacterium | reverse complement strand
TGCCCGTGCTTGTCATGCCCGTGCTTGTCATGCCCGTGCTTGTCATGACAGCGCCCCCTGGCGGACGGACGCACGGACGTAGCCGACCGTGACGACGAGCAGGATGATGGTGAGGATCAGCGCCAGCGCGCCGCTCAGTCCGTAGCTGGGCGGGAACGTGAACGCCTTGTCATAGAGGTAGAGCGACAGGTTGTACTCGTCGCGATTGCCCAGGTTCCCGGTGAGCAGGTAGGTCTGGGTGAACACGTTGAAATCCCAGATCACCGAGAGCAGCAGGAGCACCAGGAAGATCGGCTTGAGCAGCGGGTAGGTGACTTTCCAGAAGCCCTGCCAGGCCCCGGCGCCGTCCACCCGGGCCGCCTCATGCAATTCGGCGGGTACCGTCTTGAGCCCGGCCAGCACGGTGACGGCGATGAACGGGAACGACTGCCAGACCACCAGCAGGGTGGCCACGGTGTAGGCCGGCAGCGCGCCGGTCGTGGTCCAGTTGAATCCGGCCCAGTCGGTGCTGCCGACCAGCCAGTGCGGCATCCGGGCCAGCGCCCAGTCGACCAGGCCGCCATCCGGGTTGAACAGCCAGTAGAACAGCACGCTGGCCGAGACCGGGGGGGTGGCCCAGGCCAGCAGCGCCGCGGTGCTCACGAAGACGGACATGACCCGGCCGAGCGCGTTCAGCAGCAGGCCCACCAGGGTGCCGGTGACCAGGGTGATCGTCACGGCGGCCAGCGCGAACAGCACCGTGATCCGCAGCGAGAGCCAGAATTCAGGGTCGGCGAACGTGGCCCGGAAGTTACCCAGCCCGATCCACTGGGCGGGAGCGGCGCCGGTGGTCTGCGGCAAGCCGTAGTTCTGGAACGAATACAGCGCCACCTGGACCACCGGCCAGAGCAGAACCAGGCCGATCGCCGCCACGGACGGCAGCAGGAGCAGGTACGGCGCGAGCCGGTACCGGCGGACCAGGACGGAGACACGGGCCCGCCGGTGGCCGGCCGGCCGGGCGGCGGGCGCCCGCCGCTGGCGCTGGGCGGTATCCACCATGAGTCAGGGTTCTCCTCGTGCAGCGTCCCGGCCAGGCGGCCACCGGGGGGGTGGCGGCCACCGGGCCGGGACGGCTCTGGGGCGGCTAGCTGGACGGCGATCCGGTGTTGAGGACGTTTTGCAGCTGAGTGTTGGCCTTGCTCACGGTGGCGCTGAAGTTCGCGCCCTGCATGAGCGCCTTCATCATCGTCGGGATGATGGCGTCGGTCGCGTCGGCGGTCGCCCAGTTTTTCGAGTTCAGCGGCGAGATCTGGGTGTAGGCGGCGGCCTTGGCGAATCCGGCCATGACCGGGTTGCCCGCGTACGCGCCGCCGCTGAGCTGCGCGGTGAACTCAGGGAAGAAGCCCTGCGCATTCGCGAACGTGGTGGCCTGCGCCGGGCTGTCCATCGTCGACACCAGGTCCCAGTCGGCCTGGGTGTACTTGCTCTTCACCCAGACGCCCAGGTCTGAGCCACCGGAGAAGGCCGGGGCCGGGTTCGGGCCGTTCTCGCTCGGGATGGGGAACGAGGCCCAGTCCGCCGCGTACTTCTTGCTGACCGCGGTCAGTTCCGACTGGGCCCACGGGCCGTCGAGGTACATGTCCAGCTTGCCGAGGGCGAAGTCCTCGTTGGAGCCACCGGAGGTGGCGCCGGGGGCGCCGAGCTCGGTCTGGCCGATGTACTTCGACGGCGACACCTTCTGGGTGCGGTACAGGTCGGCGTAGAACTTGATGCCCGCCTCGGACTGCGGCGAGGTCAGCTGGGCGACCCATTTGCCGCCCTGCTGCACCGCGACCTGGCCGCCCGCGCCCCAGATGAAGCTGACGATGCCGTTGGTGTAATTGCTCGGCGCGCCCAGGCCGTACGTGCCCGGGTAGGCCTTCATCAACGCCTTCGCATCAGTGATCAACTGGGCCCAGGTGGTCGGCGGCGAGCTGATGCCGGCCTTGGCGAACTGGTCCTTGCGGTACCAGATGCCGCGTACCCCGCCGAACCACGGCACCGCGTACACGTTGCCGCTCACAGTGTCGTTAGCCAGGTTGCCCGCGATGATCCCGGAGCCATTGGACCACGAGTGCACGTTGCTGGTGATGTTGGCCAGCGCGCCCTGCGAGGCAATGCCAGGCGTGTCGGTGTTGCCCAGCTCGGTGATGTCAGGGCCGCCCTTTCCGCTGGTCAGGGCGTTGGTCCAGTCGGTGACCCGGTTTCCCCAGGGGATCCAGTCGACCACGACCTTGGTCTTCTTGTATTGCGGGAACTGCGAGTGGAACCGGGCGACGACCCCGTTCATCCAGGTGACCTGGGAGGGCACGGATGATCCCATCCGCCATACGGTAAGTTTCGCGGGTACCGCCGCCGCGGGCGCTGCCCCGCCGCTGCTCCCCGAGCCGCACCCCGCGGCGGCCCCGGCGAGTGCGACGACCGCTCCGATCGCGGCGGCCGATCTGGTGAACTTCACTGGTGGATCTCCTTTCCCGGCTTCGTTGTTGTCTGGTCCGGCGGCAGGTGGTTGGCTGGCCGGGACGTGGGCGCCCCGGGGAGATTTATGCCAGTGAAACTAACAGGAAAGTTTCCTATCAGATAGAGTCTGTTGCCAGATTGAGACAGAATTTGTCCCTGATAGATCCACATCGGGGCACACTGCGCAGGTCGCCCGCGGCGGCCTGGCAGCCTGGTGGGCAACGAGGGACACTGTGCAGGAGGGGGGACAGATGGAGCGACGGCCTGGAACGCCGAGGCTGCTGCGGGAACTGAACGACCGCGCGGCGCTTGAGCTGCTGCTCACCGGCGGCCCGATGACCAGGGCGCAGGTCGGCGAGCGCACCGGCCTGTCCAAGGTCACCGCCTCGCAGCTGCTGACCCGGCTGGAGGGGCGCGGCCTGGTCGAGGCCGTGGGCGAGCAGGCGGGCGGGCCGGGCCCGAACGCGGCGCTGTACGCGGTCGTGCCGTCCAGCGCGTACGTGGCCGGACTGCACGTCGAGCATGACGAGGTCAGTGCCGGGGTAGCCGACGTGACCGGGCGGGTGGTCACCGAGGTCACCGTGGACCCGAACGGGACCGGGAACCCGGTGGAACTGGTCCGCGGGGCCGTCGCCGCGGCCTGCGTCTCGGCCGGGGTTGAGTTGTCCCGGCTGCGCGCGCTCGTCATCGGTACCCCCGGGGTGCTTGACCCGCACACCGGCGACCCGCGGCTGGCGGTGAACCTGCCCGCCTGGCACGAGGGCGTCCTTGACGCGCTCCGCAAGGACCTGCGCAGGCCGGTCACCATCGAGAACGACGTCAACCTGGCGGCGATGGCGGAACGAGCGGTGGGCGTCGCGCAAGACGTGGATGATTTCGTGCTCATGTGGATCGGCGTGGGCCTCGGCCTCGCCACCGTGCTTGGCGGCCGGCTGCACCGGGGCGTGGCCGGGGCCGCAGGGGAGATCGGCTACCTCCCGGTGCCCGGCGTGCCGCTGCCACAGGACATCACCCACCCCGCGACCGGCGCTTTCCAGTCTCTGGTGGGGGCGCAGGCGGTCGGGCCGCTCGCCGCCGGATACGGCTTCACCGGCACCCCCGCGGCCGCGGTCCGGGCGGCCGTGGCCGCGGCTGATGCGGGCGACGAGCGCGGGCGCGCGTTCCTCAGCGAGCTGGCGGGCCGGGTGGCGACCGGAGTGGCGTCGGTCTGCGTGGTGCTCGACCCGGGGCTCGTCGTGCTCGGCGGCGAGATCGGCCAGGCCGGCGGGGTCGCCCTGGCCGAGCGGGTCGCGGCCGAGGTCAGCCGGATCTGCCCGGCCCGGCCGCGGATCGTCCCCACCGGCGTTTCCGGCGGCCCGGTGCTGCGCGGCGCCATCCTGGCTGCCGTCGATCAGGCCCGCAAGGAACTGCTCGCGTCGGTGGCTGGCCCGTAGCCGCGCACGCCAGTCCTCAGGCAACCTCCGGTCCCGCTGCTTCGTCCTTGGCGGGCAACGGAAGGAGGCGGTGCTTGTGAACCAGCACCGGAGGAGGCGATGTCGTGTTCCGCGACCCGCGAGATAACCCGCCGGCCGAGGCGCTTGAACAGGTCCTCGCTGACCGGGGTGACCGGCTGATGGCCATCGCGGTCGCGCTGAGCGGCAGCCGCGTGGACGCCGAGGACCTGCTGCAGGCGGCCCTGGAGCGGCTGCTGCGCCACCGGCATGGCGTCACCGACACGGAGGCGTACTTACGGCGCACCCTGTACAACCTGGCCGCCGACGGGTGGCGGCGCCGGGGCGCCTGGCGGCGCAAGATCCCGCTGCTGCGCGCCGAGCACCGGAGCGGCGCGGATGCCGCCGCTGACCGCGAGGCCGCCGTGGATCTGCGGGACATGCTGGTGCGGCTGCTGCGCCAGCTGCCCCCCCGGCAGCGGGCCGTCATCGTGCTCAGGTACTGGGAACAGCTGACCGAGGCCGAGGCGGCCGCGGTACTCGGCTGCTCGGAGGGCACGGTCAAGTCGGCCGCCTCCCGCGGGCTGCAGCGGCTGCGGGAACTGGCCGGTGCCTGGCCGGACACGGGGGCCCGGCCAGCACCAGACGCAGGACAGGGGCCCGCACCCGGCGCGGGGGCCGGGCCGGCGCGTGACGCCGGGACCGGGACAAGGCAGCGCGCGATGATCGCGCCCGCGCAGGAACTGATCGATGTAGCGAAGGAGACGTCATGAACGGGGATGTTGAGCAGATGGTGCGCGACGGCCTGGACCGGCTTACCGCCGACGCCCGGGTGCCTGCCGGGCTGGCCGACCGGGCCCGCCGGCACCGGCGCAGCAGGCGGCTCGCCGTCGGTTCCGCGGTAGCGGGCGCGACCGCGGCGGTCACCGCGGCCGCCGTCATCGCGACCGGTGCCGCGGCCGGCCCGGGTACCAGCGCCGGCCCGCGCATGCAGACGGCCGCCTATGTGGTGCGGCACGTGCAGAGCGCGCTGGCCAACGAGAATCTGGTCATGCGCGCCCAATCGACCGAGACCTACGCTCTGTCCCAATTTCCCGGCCAGACCTTTCCGGAGGGAACGACTGTCTCCTGGGCTTACGGCTCTCGGAGCCGGTTTGAGGAATTCACCGGGAGCAGGTGCGGCCACGTCGGGCCGGACGGAACGTGTACCCACCGTGGCGGATCTGAGCGCTACCTCGCTGACGGAACCGCACTCGTGAACGGGAAGCTGACCAGCGCCTACGTCACGTATTTCGACCATAAGTTCAGCCTGGCCCGGTTGGCCGCGCCGGCCCGGGCGTGCTCGAGGACAGCCAGGCTCGAGATGGGCGCCCCCCAGACCGGGATCTCCGACTGGCGGACCTTCATCAAGACGACGCTGGCCTGCGGAGCCGGCACGGTGACCGGGCATGTGCGGATCGACGGCGTCGAGGCCACCGAGATCAGCGGGTCACTGACAGTCACGCTGCCGAAGGATTATGCCAAAACCATCCATGAGACACGGGTGCGCGTCCGGTACACCCTGTGGGTGAACCCCGCGACCTATCTCCCGGTGCGGGTATTCGGCTCGTCGGCGGCATACGGCGGCTCGGGCGGCCGCACCGTCACCTCGAGCGTGACTGACATGCAGTGGCTGCCGCCGAGCTCGGCCAACCGGGCCCAGACGCTGGTGACCATTCCCCCCGGGTACCAGCAAGTCAAATCGCCGGCCGACCAGTAGCCGTCGCAGTCTGGCGGGCCCCGGGCGCAGGCCCGGGGCCCGTGGCGGGCCCGGGACGGGCCGCGCAGTAGCGTCGGCAGCGTGCCCGGCCCGCCTGAGAACCAGCCGCCTGAGAACCAGCCGCCTGAGAACCAGCCGCCCGGGAACCAGCCGCCCGTGCCCCCGGCGCCCGGCCGCCGGTTCCCGCTGGGCGCGGCGGTGACCGTCGCCCAGCTCGAGGACGATCCGCATCCGGTGCTCGGCATGCTCAGGGAACGGGAGCCGGTCTCCTGGCTGCCGGTCCTGGCGGGCTGGCTGGTGACCCGGCACGATCTCGCCGGGCAGGTGCTGCGGGACGCCGCGTCGTTCACCGTCGATGATCCGCGGTTCTCCACCGCGCGGGTCGTGGGCCCGAGCATGCTCTCGCTCGACGGGGCCGAGCATGACCGGCACCGTGGCCCGTTCAGCCACGGGTTCAGCCGCGGTGAGGTGCGGGCCCGGCTGGCGGGATACGTCGAAGCGGAAGCGGGCCGCCTGGTCACCCGGATGCGGCCAGCCGGGGCCGCTGATCTGCGCACCGGCCTGGCCGGCCCGCTGTCCGTGGCGGTCGTGGCCGAGGCGCTCGGGCTCGGCCAGGCCGAGCCCTCGCTGGTCCTGTCCTGGTACAGCGCCATCGTCGGTGCGGTGTCCGAGCTGGCCAGCGATGCTGACGCGGGGGTGAGCGCGGCGGGCAGCGCCGCCTTCGGGATGCTCAGCACCCGCCTGCGCGCCGTCATCGCCGCCGATGACCGGCCCACCCTGCTCGGCGAGGCGGCCTCGGGCGGGGCCGCCGCGGGCGGGGGCGCCCTCGACCCCGCGGAGGTGGTCTCGAACGCGGCGGTACTGATGTTCGGCGGGATCGAGACGACCGAGGGAATGATCACCAACGTGCTGCTGCACCTGCTGAGCCACCCCGATCAGCTCAGCCTCGTGCTCGGCGATCCCGGCCTGGTGCCCGGCGCGGTCGAGGAGTCACTGCGGCTGGAGCCTGCGGCGGCGGTCGTGGACCGGTACGCCACCCGCGACATCCGGCTCGGCGGCGCGGACATCCGGCGCGGCGACCTGGTCACCGTCTCGATCGCGGGGGCGGGGCGAGACCCCGCGGTCTTCGCCGACCCGGGCAGGTTCGATGTGCGCCGTCAGAACGCCCGGCGGCACCTGGCTTTCGCCCGCGGCCCGCACTTCTGCATCGGCGCGCATCTGGCTGGCCTGGAGGCACGCGCCGCGGTCCGCGCCGCGCTGACGCTACCCGGGCTGCGCCTCGATCCGGAGCAGCCGAGCGCGCCCCGCGGGCTGGTGTTCCGCAAGCCGCCCTCGCTCCGCGTGCGGTGGGAGCCCGTGGCCTGAGTCAGGGCCGCCAGCCGGACACCGCCGCCCACCGCTCCGCGTCATCGAGCGTGTCCAGGATGAACCCGGTCTTCGCCTCGGTGTAGGCGGTCCGGTCGTCGTGCCAGCGCTCGGCGAGTCGCTGCTTGAGCCCGGCGTACCCCGCGACGGCACCGGGACTCGCCCGCAGGTAGTCGCGGAACAGCAGGTGGTCCCGCTCCCACGGGCCACCGGCCGGGCAGACATGCACATGCACCTCGCGGGGAGTTCCCGCGGGTGGCAGGAAGAACAGGTGGGAGTCATCCCTGCCGCGCAGGACGAGACCGGCCGACTCGGTGGGCGCGAGGTAGCTCCGCTCGTCGCCGAGGTCGGAGACGCTGACCTGGACGTCGATCACCGGCTTGGCGGCCAGCCTGGGCACCGACGTGGAGCCGACATGCTCGATCCGCACCGCGACCGGGCCCAGCGCCGCGGTCAGCCGCCGCCGCCACCGGCCGAACACGTGCGGCCATCCCGGGTCATAGAGCACGACATCCACGCTCTCGCCGGCCCGGTGGGTGCCGGGGGCTTGGCTGAATCCCGGGTAGATCACCGCCATGGCCGCGGCCTTCATCCGCATCCGGTCCGCGGCGGGCAGTGCCTCCAGGGCGACTGCCTGGCGGGCCGCCTCCAGCTGGTACAGATCGATCAGGGTTGACCGTCGCCCGTAGTGCTCCCGCAACTGGAGCCATATCTCCCATGGGCTGTTCCCATTCCCGAACGGAGCGTCCGGGTCGATCCCCACGACGCGCAGCCGCGCTGCGAGCGCTCTGCTCAGGGCATCGGTCATGACCGGGGGCCGGCCGGGCCCGCTAGGGCAGCACCTGGATCTTGCGGCCCTCGCCGCGCTTGAACCGGGCCAGCGCCTCGGCGTAGTCCTCCAGCGGGAGGCGGTCACTGATGAAGACATCGGGATCCAGCACGCCGGTCGCGAACAGTTCCGCTGCCCGCTCGAAGCTGTGCAGCACCGCCATGGAGCCGGTGATGGTGATTTCCTTGTTGTAGATCCGGTAGGGCTCGATGGTGACCCTGGTGTCGTACGAGGCGACCCCGAACTGGAGGAAGGTGCCGCCCGGTGCGACCCGGGACAGCCCGTCCTGGATGGCCGGGCCGGCCCCGGTAGCGTCGATCACGAGTTCCCATCCCCGCGGCTGGTCAAGGTCGTCGGCCGAGGTGGCGGTGGACGAGCAGCCGAGAGCGGCCGCCGTGACCAGGCGTTCTGGATTGATGTCGACAACGTCGACCGATGCCGCGCCGGTCCGCTTCGCGAGCTGGAGCATCATCAGGCCCATCGTGCCCGATCCGTAGATGAGGACGTGCGCGCCAAGCTGCGACCGCAGGACATCGTAGCCCCGTATCGCGCAGGACAGCGGCTCAATCAGCGCGGCGTCTTCCAGGCGTATCCGCTCGGGCAGCCGCACGCAGTTGCCCACCGGGGCAACGGCGTACTGCGCCGCCCCGCCCGGCACGCTCACCCCGATCGCGTTCCACCGTTCGCACAGGTTGTTGTGTCCGATCCGGCAGTAGTGACACTCGTTGCAGTACAACGACGGGTCGACCGCGACACGCTCGCCCAGGGCGAGCTCGCGGGCATCGGATCCCCTGGCGACCACGACCCCGGCGAACTCATGCCCGGGGATGATCGGCAGGGAGGGTGCGAACTCCCCGTCCAGGATGTGCAGGTCGGTTCCGCAGATGCCGCAGGCGGCAACTTCGACCACCACGTCACGCGGGCCCGGCACCGGATCCTCGACGGTCATGACATCAACGTCGTTGACCGCCTGAACGACTGCCGCTCGCACTGTGCACCTCCGGCACTGGGTTGTCCTCACCTTGAACCACAGCGGCCTGGCGGAGCAACCGCCGCCAGGCCGGCCCCCCTACTTGACCGCGCCCATCGACAGGCCGCGGACGAGCTTGTCCTGGGCCGCCCAGCCAGCCAGCAGCACCGGCAGGCACGCGACCGTCGCGGCCGCCGACAGATGGGCCAGGAACGGGCCTTCCGGCTGTACGAAACCGACCAGGTAGATCGGCACGGTGGCGCCGTTGACCGTGGTCAGGTTGACCGCCAGGAAGAACTCGTTCCAGGCAAAGATGAAGCAGATGAGCGCGGTAGCGGCCACGCCCGGGCTGATGATCGGGAGGATCACCGAGCGCATCTGCCGCAGCACGCCTGCGCCGTCGACCCGGGCGGCTTCGATGACCGCCGGCGGTACTTCAAGCAGGAACGAGCGCAGCATCCAGACCGCGATGGGCAGGTTCATCCCAGTGTAGAGAACGACGAGCAGCCGCTGATGATCCAGCACGTGCAGGTCTCTGGCAATAACGTAAAGCGGGATGATGGCCCCCACTATCGGGAGCATTTTCGTGGAGATGAAGAAGAACAGTACGTCCCGCCACTTGGTGACCGGCCGTATCGACAGCGCGTAGGCCGCCGGCAGGGCCAGGAGCAGCACGACCAGGGTCGACAGGACGGTGATCACCACGGAGTGCTCAAGGTAGCTGGGCAGGCTGTTCAGGCCTCCCGCGCCCTTCCAGACGGAGGCGTACTCGGCGAACGTCGGCTTGAAGATGAAATGCGGTGTGCTGGTATCGGCATCGGGTTCAGTCTTCAGGCCGGTCAGCGCCATCCACAGGACGGGGAAGAAGAATATGAGCACGACAATCCAGGTCGCCAAGCCCAGCACCAGCCGGGTGACCGGCTTGGCCTGGCGGTCGGCCAGGGTACGTGTCTGCCGGCTCATCGTCCTTGCATCCCTTCGGTGCTGAACAGGCTGGACACGGCGCGCAGGGCGCCCGTCGCGATCAGGATTGTCGCGATGACCACGATGACGGCCATCGCCGATGCCCGGCCGATGTCGTACGCCTGGAACGCGACCTCGTAGATGTAGTAGGGCAGGTTCGTCGTATCGGTGGACGGGCCGCCCGCGGTGATGATGTAGATCCCGTCGAAGGCCTGCACGATGTAGATGGAACCGAGCAGGACGCCCAGCTCGATGTAGGGACGCAGCTGGGGCAGGGTGAGCGAGCGGAAGATGCTCCAGCTGCCCGCGCCGTCCACCCGTGCGGCCTCCAGCAAGTCCTCGCCCTGGCTTTGCAGGCCGGCCAGCGCCAGCAAGACCATGAACGGGGTCCACATCCAGGTCAGGAACGCGATGATGGTGATCTGTGAGTGCTGGCCGATCCAGTTCTCACTGCCCAGGCCGATTGGCCGCAGGAAGAAGTTCAGGATCCCGAACGTCGTGTCGAGGATCGTGAACTTCCAGACCAGTGCCGCGGCCGTCGGCATGACCAGGAACGGGCTGATGATCAGCGTGCGGAGAAATCCGCGCCCGAACACGTACCGGTTCAGCAGCAGCGCTATGCCGACCCCGAAGACCACTGCGCAGATGACCGGCACAGCCGTCAGGATCACGGTGTTGAGCGCCGCGATGCGGAACACATGGTCGCCGAAAATCTGCCGGTAGTTGTAGAAGGTCGGGAAGTCCCGGGGGGCCGTCGGGAAGTTCAGGTTGTACTTCTGGAAGCTGTACCAGAGCGTCAGGACAAAGGGAATCTGGGTGACCACAAACATGAACACCAGTGCCGGGACGAGCGGCACCCGGCGAATCCACGGTCCGGCACCCGGCTGCCCGGCGCGCTTGGCAGGCGCCTTGGGGACTGGGGGTGCCGAGTCGATCACGTTAACCAACGAGCTGTCCTCCCAACGGGTCCGGATGTCCCCGGTAGTCGTATTGGGCTTGCCCCGCGGCGGCGCCCCGGCCGGCCGGCGGTGAGGCCGCTGACCGGGACGCCGCCGCGAGGGCTGGGCATGCTCGTTACTTCTTGAGGCCGGCCGTGACGACAGCTTGCTGCGCTATCGACTGGCCTTTCTGCAATGCCGCCGACACCGACTCCTGGCCGTCGATTGCTGCCGTGATCTCAGCTGACACTTGCTGGCCAAAGGACTCGAACTGCGGGATCCCGACATACTGAACGCCGGGAACGGGCTGCGGCGCAACCCCGGGCTGCTTGACGTTGACGGAGTTGATCTGCTGCAAGGTCAGCGACGCGAAGTCCTTCGCCGCCGCCTGGTACTTCGGGTTCTGGTACGTCGAGGTCCGGGTCCCAGGCGGGACGCTGGCCCAGCCGTTCTTGGCGGCGTCATAGGCGATGTACTGCTTCGAGGTCGCCCAGTCCATGAACTTCCATGCCGCGGACTGGTTCTTCGACGCCCCTTCCAGGGCCAGCGCCCAGCTCCACAGCCAGCCGGACGACTTGGTCTTCATGACCGGAGCGGGCGCGAATCCGAGATCGCCCGCGACCGGGCTCGGCTTGGCGTCGAGGGTCGATGCCGCGACCGTGGCGTCGTACCACATCGCCGCCTTCTTCTGCTGCATGATGTTCAGGCACTCGTTGAAGCTGTCGTTGCCCGCCCCCTTCTCGCCGTCCTTCTTGACCAGGTTGACGTAGAAGTTGGTGGCCTGCTCGAACGCTGGTGACGTCAGGTGCGCGTTCCAGTTCGTGTCGAACCACTGCCCGCCGAAGGTGTTGACGACGGTGTCGAGGGCCGCGAGGTTCTCGCCCCAGCCCGTCTTGCCACGCAGGCAGATCCCCGCCACACCCTTCGAGGGGTTGTTCAGCTTGGCCGCCAGCGCCGCGATCTGGGTCCACGTCGGGTTCGCGGGCATCGTGACATGGGCCGCGGCGAACATCTGCTTGTTGTACATCATGAACGAAGATTCGCCGTAGAACGGGACCGCGTAGAGCTTGCCGCCCGAGGACAGTGCGTCACGGATCGGCGGGAGGATGTCGCTGACGTCGTAGCTCGAATCGCTGCTGGCGTACGAGGTCAGGTCACTGATCCACTTGTTCTTCGCCCACGACGCTATGTCGTTCGGGCCAATCATCACCACGTCATACTGGCCACCACCTGCGGCGACGTCCTTCTCCACGTTCGCCCGCTCGGTGTTCTCATCGTAGGTAACGAATTTCACTTTGATGTTGGGGTGGCTGGCCTCGAACCCGCCTGGTGTGAGCTGCTCGATCGTCGTCATCAAAGGATTCGCCGTCACCGCCACCGTGATCGTGACCGGGCCGGACCCGGACGAACCCGTGGATGACCCAGAGCATGCGGTCAACGCGAGCGAACCTGCGGACACGATGGCAAGCAGCGCGATCATCCCACTGCGCCTACTTCGGCGGATCAGCACTGTTCCTCCTTGAGAAAACCCATACCGGACCCTCGATGAGAAGCTGAGCCGCATCTCCGCGGTACGGCAGCGGGGAGCGATGTTTCGTGCGTCGCCCCGGGGCAGGTTCTTCCGCCACGCGCCCGGCCTACGTGTGCCCGTCACCCAGTTCTCCGTCGATCGACTGCGGCATCCCCCGACGGCATCCCTGGGGACGGCCGCGACGGACATCGTTGTCCGCACACTTTGTGCCGTTCGGACAACGGTGTCAAGAGTGCTGGGACACGATCTGGTCTCGGCCGTGCTGGTGGCCATGTCCGACCCGTGCTGGCCGGCGATAGGCCAGGCAGCGTCCGACTAAGCGATGTCGAACTGTTACTGGGAAGTGACTTTTTGGGTGTACGCCATCGCTACCGCCGGGCCACCGGCACCCGTCACGAAGAGCGGGGGTTGGACAACGATGTCGCGGTGGGTAAGGTGCAAGCGCCATGGCAGAGGGTGAGGCAGCCGATGACCACCGGACATGACGGCGCAGGGCGGCCAGTGACGCCGGGCCGCGGGCCTGGCCCCGCTGTGCCCGCGGCCGGCGGGTGGCCGCCAATGCCGGGCGCAGGCGCGGCGGCGTTGCGCGGCTGGCCGGCGCCGGGCATCATCGGATCGCCTTCATTGTCGGCGCTGCTGAGCTATTCACCGCCGCTGAACGTGTACGCGGTTATCAGCACACGCCCGCGAATGGAGTGGTCACGTTTGATTCGAGCCTGGTCATGATGGCAACACCCACCGAACATGGCCTTACTCCGGCGGAACGCGGCGGCCTGCACCCAGCGCGAATCCCTTATCGCCGCGGGGAGAGCACGCCGTGATACTCGTCGCCGGCGAGGCTCTCATTGACCTGCTGCCGATGCCCGGTGAGCAGCACCACTTCGACGCCCGGCCCGGCGGGGCCCCGTGCAACGTCGCCGTGGGACTTTCACGTCTGGGCCAGCGAACCTGCTTCCTGGGCCGCATCGGTGCCGACACATTCGGTCAACTGCTGCGGCAGCATCTGAATGACGCTGGCGTGGACCTGTCGATGGCCGCCGCGGCCGCCGAGGCAACGACGCTCGGGGTCGCCTCTTTCGACGGCCACGGCAAAGCTGAATACAGTTTCTACGCCAACGGGACGGCAGACTGGCAATGGGCGGAATCCGAGGTCCCTGACGTATTGCCCGCCGATGCCGGCGCCTTGTATGTCGGCGGTCTCGCGCTGCGGCTCGCGCCTGGTGCCGCGGTGCTGGAAGGACTCATGCAGCGGGCCTGGCGGCAGGGCGGAGTGCTGATCTTCTTCGATCCCAACGTGCGCAGCGGATTCGGGTTCACCGCGGCCGCCGAGCGAACGCGGATCGAGCGGCAGCTCGCGCTGGCGCACGTCGTCAAAGCCAGCGAAGACGACATCGCGCTGCTCTACCCCGGCCAGGGATACCAGGAAATCGCTGCCGCGTGGCAGCGGATGACCTCCGGGATCGTCGTAGTGACGCTGGGCGCCGGAGGCGCCTACGCGCTCGCGCCCGGCGGCGCCGAGATAACGGTCCCGGCGGTTCCCGCTGACGTGGTGGATACCGTCGGTGCCGGGGACGCCTTTGCCTCCGCGCTGCTGGACGGGCTGGTCGGCGAAGTGCCCTCCGACGCTGGCCCGGCGGTCGGCCTGCAGCGGATGGACGTCCCGGTCATCCGCCGCCTGATCGAACGGGCCTGCGTGAGCGCGGCTTACACCTGTGAGCGGGCCGGCGCCGAATCCGCCGACGCGCGCAGCCTCTTCGAGGCTGTCCAGCGCGCGCACCGCAGGCAGCGCGGGCTGACCTCGGCTGACCCCGCGGGTCCGCCGCCGCGTGCCGATACGACTAGCCTGTGACTGGTCACTAGGGCCATGGTCATCTCGCACGCGATGCACGAGCTGTCACCGGGCAACTGCTCTGCACCAATCAGGAGATTTCGTTGTCCCAGCTCATCCGGCCCACTATGCGTGATGTGGCGGCGCTGGCAGGCGTCAGCCTGAAGACCGTCTCGCGCGTCATCAACGGGGCGACATCCGTGGATCCCGCGCTGGCGTCTCAGGTGCACCGGGCCGCCGCGCAGCTGAACTACCAGCCCAACCTCACCGCCAGCAGCCTGCGCCGCGGCGACGGTAAGTCGCTGATGATCGGGCTCATGCTTGAGGATGTCGCGAACCCCTACTCCTCCAGCATCTACCGGTCCGCGGAGAATGTGGCCCGGACGCGTGGTGTGGGCGTCCTGGCCGGGAGCCTCGATGAGGACGCCGAACGGGAGCGGGATCTGGCCGCCGCGCTGTTCCTGCGGCGGGTGGATGGCCTGATCATCGTCCCCGCCGGGCAGGATCACAGCTACCTGCTCAACGAGCAGCAGATGGGTACGGCACTGGTGTTCGTCGACCGGCCGCCCCGGTTCCTGGCCGCCGACAGCGTGGTGTCCGACAACCGGGCCGGCGCGGCGAGCGGTGTCCGGCACCTGATCGCGCACGGGCACCGCCGGATCGCCTACCTGGGTGACCTGACCTCGATCTCGACGGCCCAGGAGCGCTTCGCCGGATTCCAGGATGCGCTGCGCGAGGCGGGGCTCACCCTCGAACCTGATCTCGTCCGGCACGATCTGCACACGATCAGTACCGCTGAGGCCGGGGCCAGCGAACTGCTCGCCGCGCCGAACCCGCCATCAGCACTGTTCAGTGAGCAGAACCTGGTCACCATCGGGACCATCCGGGCGCTTCGCCGGGCGGGCCTGCAGCACCGGACAGCCCTGGTCGGATTCGATGACTTCCCGTTGGCTGATCTCCTGGAGCCCGGTGTCACGGTGGTGGCCCAGGATCCGGCGGCCATCGGGACGCTCGCCGCCGAGATCCTGTTCCACCGGATCGACGGGGACACCTCCCCGGCCAAGGAGCATGTCGTGCCGACCCGCCTCATCGAGCGGGCCTCGGGAGCTATTCCGGCCGCCTCCTGACGTGCTGGCCGCCAGCTGACTGCTGGCCTATCAGAGGACGTTAAGTCCAGCGCAAGGGGTGCCGGCCGACGCTAGGGATGACCGTTCCATCCCGAACGCCCCAGGAGGGCAAATGAATCTCAAGCATGCGCTGTCACGAAGCCTGGCGATCCGGTGGCACCGGAAACACGCCACCCGCGGGCTGGCCCTGCTCGCCGTGTCCGGCCTGATCAGCCTGACCGGCGTGCTCGCGGGGGCCGCGGCACCGGCCGGCGCCAGCATCTGGGTGGTGAACCTGACCGCCAGCCAGACGACGCTGCCGGCCGGCCAGGCGACCACTCTCACGGCGACAGCGAACAACGATGTCACATGGACGCCCTACTACATCGACATCTTCGACGCCACGACCGGCACCCTGCTCAGCGAGTGCGCGTGGGGCACGTCGTGCAGCTACACGGATACCCAGCCCGCGGCGACCACCCATAGTTTCGTCGCCTACGTGGCGGAATGGGACGTGAGTTCGGATCCGCCGCCTGTCATCCAGGCCAAGTCGGCGACCAGCTACGTCACCTGGACAGGATCTGGTGATCAGATCACGCTGAGCGGGCCGTCAGTCACTCCGATTGGCACGCCCGGGACCTACACCGCCAGCACCAACGTCAGCATAACCGGGCAGGGCGACACGATCCGGATTGATGACGAGACGACCGGCGCCACGCTGGAAAACACCTGCACCACCAGCCCCTGCACGGTCAGCCTCCTGCCGAGCGTGGGCGGCGACTACCTGGTCGCTTTCCTCATCTCGAACGCATTCCTGAATACGCCGCCACCGCACCCGTTCGCCCCACTGGCGTCGTCAAACGTCCTGTACACCGCCCAGAACGCGGGATAGCCCATGGCGCCGGCGGTCCGCCCTGACCGGGCGGCCGCCGGCGCCATGGCCGGTCGCCCCCGGGTCGGCGTCTGGGCGCCGATCCGCGCCGCTGAAGATCTGCGGGACCCGCCCTAACGGCGCAGGCGCAGGCCGCGTGGAGTGGGCCGGAACCCGGCCGATTCCAGTGCCTGGGCCAGCGGCGAGTCGTGCACGGCCGCGCCGTCGGCGCGTTCCACCGTGAGCCGGCCGAGCGCGCCGCCGCGGACCGCGCCGGCCAGGGCGGCGGCCGCGGGGCCGAGCGCGGCCGGGTCGCTGGTCCAGGACAGCAGGGTCCGGCCGCCGCGCTCGACGTACAGAACCAGGTGGCCATCGGCCAGGACGACAAGCGCACCGGCCTTGCGGCCGGGGCGGTGCCCGCCGGGGGTTTCCTCCGGCCGGTCCGGCCAGGGCAGTGCCGATCCGTACGGATTAGCTGGGTCCGCGGCGGCCAGCACGAGAACGCCGCGCGGCCCGGCCGCATCGCCCGGTCCGCCCGCAGCCGCGCCCCCTGTAACCGCGCCCCCGGTAACCGCGCCCCCTGCAGCCGCGCCCTCCCTAGTCGCACCCCCCGCCATCGTGCCGCCCGGGACCACCGCCCACGGATCGGGTGGCTCCGGAGCCGCGGGGAAGTCCGCGTCCACCGCCAGGGCACGCATCCGGTCGACCGCGCCGGGCAGCGCGAACTGTGCCGCGCCCAGGCCTTCGACGAAGTATCCGCGCCGGCACTGGCCGGCTTCCTCCATGGCCCGCAGTACGGGGTAGAGCGCCGCGAAGCCCCCTGGTACCCGCTCCGTGGCGACAGCGCCCCTGGTCAGGATGCCGTGCCGGTCGAGCAGGGTGCGGGCCAGGGCATGCAGCCGCCGGGTCGGGTCGGTCTCGCCCGGCAGTACGAGCGACCAGCGCCCGCTGACCGTCGGCGGCCCGGTCCGGCTGGGCATGGCCGGCCGTCCATACCCGGGCCGGCGGACACCGGGCCGGACCGGCCGGCCGGACCGGCCGGCCGTCCGCGGGCTGCTGGTCACCCCGGAACTGAGCACGGTGCGCAGCGGCGCCAGCGTGTCGTTGCTGATCCGGCCGGCCCACACCAGGTCCCACAGGGCCGCGGCGACCGCGCCGTCGCTGGCGCTTCCCCGGTCTGCCTCCGGGAGCAGCGCGGCGGCCCGGTCGGACAGCATCCGGAAAAACATCCCGCCGCCGCCGTCCAGCGCGGCGAGCACCGCCTCGTGCAGCGGCGTCACCGAGATCTCGCCCGGCAGCGGGAGCAGCAGCGGGGCGGCGGACGCTGGCGCCAGGACCAGCCAGCCATCCCCCCCGGGCAGCCCGCCCGCACCGGCCCAGACCACCTCCCCGGCCGCGGTCAGCTCGTCGAGAACCGACGGCTGGTAGCCGGGCACCCGGCCGGGCAGGATCAGGGTCTCCAGCGCGGATGCGGGCACGGCCGCCCCGGCCAGCTGGTCCACCGCGTCGTACACCGCGTCCGGGCCCGCCCGGTGGCCGGTGCCCAGCCGTGCCGCGGCATTCCGGTACTGGCCGGCCGGTGCGGGCTGCTGTGCGTTCTGCCAGGAAGGCAGGAACCGGGCCAGGGCCTCAGCGGGGGCCGGTTCCGCTTCTTTGCGGAGCTTCGCGAGGCACCGGCGGCGCAGCATCCGCAGCACGCCGACATCGCACCACTCCGTGCCGCGCCCGCCGGGCAGGAATTCCCCCTCGGCGACCCGGCCTTCCGCGGCGAGCCGCCGCAGGGTGATCAGCACCACGGCCACCCCGAGCCCGTACCGCGTCGCGGCGGCCGCGGCGGTGAACGGGCCGTGGCGGCGCGCGTACCGGGCCACCAGGTCGCCCAGCGGGTCGGCCACTGGCTCGGCGAATGCGGCCGGGATGCCCGGCGGCAACGGCACGCCCAGCGCGTCCCGCAGCCGGCCTGCGTCCTCGATCGCCGCCCACCGGGGTTCGCCGGCGACCCGGACTTCAAGCGCGCGGCGCTGCCCGGCCAGCCCGCTGAGCCAGCCGGCCGCCGCCGCCCGGTCCAGGCAGCGCTCCGCCACTTCGGGAGCCGACAGCGGCCCGATCGCGGCGAGCAGGTCGGCGACGTCCTCGGCGTCGCGGCACGCCCGGTGGCCGGCCAGCCGTTGCAGTTCGCGCTCGGTGTCCTGCACCACCGCCGGGTCCAGTAGTTCCCGCAGGTCAGCCTGGCCAAGCAACTCCGCGAGGAGTGAGGAGTCCAGCGCGAGGGCCTGCGCGCGGCGCTCGGCCAGCGGCGCGTCCCCTTCGTACATGAAGGCGCCGACATAGCGGAAAAGCAGCGATCGGCCGAACGGAGACGGTGTCGGCGTCTCGACCTCCACCAGGCGGATCTGGCGGCTGGCCAGCTCCCGCATGAGGCTGACCAGGCCTGGCACGTCGAACACGTCCTGCAGGCACTCGCGGACGGTCTCCAGCACGATCGGGAAGGTGCCGTACTTGCCGGCCACCGAGAGCAACTGGGCCGAGCGCTGCCGCTGCTGCCAGAGCGGGGTGCGGCGGCCGGGCTGGCGCCTGGGCAGCAGCAGCGCGCGGGCGGCGCACTCGCGGAACCGGGACGCGAACATCGCGGATGAGCCAAGCTCCGCGGTGACGATCTGCTCGACCTCCTCCGGCGCCAGCTCCGCGATGCCGGCCGGTGGCGGGTCGTCGGCGTCGGGCACGCGCAGCACGATGCCGTCGTCGGTGTGCATGGCCTGGACGTCCATGCCCGGGTACCGGTCGCGCAGCCGGGCCGCTATGGCCAGCGCCCACGGCGCGTGCACCTGCGCGCCGAACGGGCTGTGCAGCACCAGCCGCCAGTCGCCCAGCTCATCACGGAACCGCTCCATGACCAGGGTCCGGTCATCAGGCACATAGCCGGTCGCCTCGCGCTGCGCGGTGAGGTACCGGACCAGGTTCGCGGCGGCCAGCTCGTCCAGGCCATCCGCGCGCAGCTGGGCCGCGGCCTGCTGCGGGCTGGCCGCGGCGAGTTCCCGGCAGTACGCGCCGAGTGCCCGGCCGAGCTCGGCCGGCCGGCCGGGGGCATCACCGTGCCAGAACGGAAGCTTGCCCGGCTGCCCGGGCGCGGCGGAGACGAGCACCTGATCGGCGGTGATGTCCTCGATCCGCCACGAACTCGCGCCCAGCACGAAGACGTCGCCGACCCGGGATTCGTAGACCATCTCCTCATCAAGCTCGCCGACCCGGTGGGAGTTGCGGCCGTTGCCCTCGCGCTGTGACGCGGCCAGGAAAACGCCGAACAGCCCGCGGTCCGGGATCGTGCCGCCGCTGGTCACCGCGAGCCGCTGGCCACCCGGCCGGCCATGCAGCATCCCGGTAGTCCGGTCCCACACCAGCCGGGGACGCAGCTCGGCGAATTCCTCGCTGGGATAGCGCCCGGCCAGCATGTCCAGCACAGCCTCCAGCACGGCCCTGGTCAGCCCGCTGAACGGGGCCGCGCGCCGGACCACCTGCTCCAGGTCGCCGATCTCCCAGTCGTCCATCGCCGTCATGGCGACGATCTGCTGCGCGAGCACGTCGAGCGGGTTGCGGGGGATGTGCAGTTCCTCGATCTGGCCGCTGTGCATCCGCCGGGCGACCACAGCCGCCTGGACCAGGTCCCCCTGGTACTTCGGGAAGATTACGCCGCGGGACACGTCGCCCACGTTGTGCCCGGCCCGGCCGGTGCGCTGCAGCCCGCTGGCCACTGAGGGCGGCGACTCGACCTGGATGACCAGGTCCACGGCGCCCATGTCGATGCCCAGTTCCAGGCTGGACGTGGCGACCACCGCGGGCAGCCGGCCTTCCTTGAGCGCCTCCTCGATCTGGGCCCGCTCCACCCGCGATACCGAGCCGTGGTGCGCCCTGGCCACCTCCGCGGGGGCACCCGCCGAGGTCCCGGCCTGGGCCATGATTTCCGCCGGAGGGTGCGGCCCGGTGCCGCGCCCGTTGGCGGCCGGGATCGCGGCCGACGCCTCGGCCCGGGCCTCGGCCCGCTCCCCGGCCAGCTCGTTGAGCCTGCCGCAGAGCCGTTCGGCCAGCCGCCGGGAGTTGGCGAAGACGATCGTGGACCGGTGCTGCTCGATGAGGTCGAGCACCCGTTCCTCGACGTGCGGCCAGATGGAGCGCTGGGCCGGCGCGTCGTCCGCCGGCCCGCCATCCGGCCCGGAACCTTGACCGGGCCGCGGATCGATGTCGGCCATGTCCTCGACCGGTACCACGATCCGCACTTCGATCCGCTTGGTACTCGGCGGAGCCGCGATGGTCACCGGCCTGGCCCCGCCGAGGAACGAGGCCACCTCCTCGGCGGGCCGGACCGTGGCGGACAGGCCGATGCGCTGCACCGGGCCGGCCGCCCGCCGGGTCTCTCCGGGGGCGTCACCCCCCGGAGTCATCCGCAGGGCGTCGAGCCGTTCCAGGGACAGTGCCAGGTGGGCGCCGCGCTTGTTGCCGGCCAGCGCGTGCACCTCGTCCAGGATGACGGTGTCCACCCCGCGCAGTGCCTCCCTGGCCCTGGAGGTGAGCAGCAGGAACAGCGACTCCGGCGTGGTGATGAGGATGTCAGGGGGCTTCGCCGCCAGCCGGCGGCGCTCGTCCGCGGCGGTGTCGCCGGTCCGCACCGCGACGCTGATATCCGGTTCGTCGAGGCCCATCCGCTGTGCCATCTGCCGGATCCCGGTCAGCGGGGCGCGCAGGTTGCGCTCGATGTCCACGGCCAGCGCTTTCAGCGGCGAGATGTACAGCACCCGGCAGCGGAGTTTCGGGTCGGGCGGCGGCGGGGCCGCCGCAAGCCGGTCCAGCGCCCAGAGAAAGGCCGCCAGCGTCTTGCCCGACCCGGTCGGCGCGATCACGAGCGTGTTGTCACCCTTGCCGATGGCGGCCCATGCCTGCGCCTGTGCCTGCGTCGGAGCGGCGAAAGCGCCGGTGAACCAGTCCCGGGTCGCCGGGCTGAATCCGCTCAGCGCGTCCACGCCTGACGGCAGGTCCGGCGGGGGGCCGGGCTGCGTGTCCGGGGGTGCGGGCTGGCGGGTGGCCATGCATCCCATCCTGCATCCTGCCACCGACAGCCTGGACCGCCCTCGGTAGCTGGCCGGGCCGGGCTGGGCGTAGCAGAGTTGACCCACGAGGGCAGTGAGGTGAGCGATGGCTCCGGCGGCAGCGTACGACGAGATCGCGGACTGGTACGAAGCTGAGTTCCTCAGCGGGCAGCGGGCGGCGAAACGGGACGGCAACCCGCTGGGCCTCGGCCGGATCGTGCGGGATCTGCTCGGCGGCGGCCGCGGCCAGTGCCTGGAGATCGGCTGCGGCACTGGCGTGCACGCGGCCGCTGTGCGCGACCTGGGCTGGACGCCGGTCGGCGCGGACCTTTCGGCGGGCATGCTGCGGTACGCCCGGGACCGTCTGACCGTCGTGCGGGCCGATGCCGAGCGGCTGCCCGTGCGGGATGGCTGCCTGCCGGCCGTCATCGCGGTGATGGTCCACACCGATATGCCCAGGTACCCGGAGGTGCTGCGGGAGGCGGCCCGGGTGCTGCGCCCCGGAGGGGTGTACGTGCACGTCGGCGTCCACCCGTGCTTCTGCGGTGGGTTCGCCGACCGTACGGACCCGGCCGCGGTCGTGATTCGCCCCGGCTACCTCGACGGCCACTGGACGAAGGCGTCTTGGACGGCCGAGGGGCTGCGCGACAAGGTCGGCGCCACGCACCGCCCGCTGCCCGACCTGATGAGTGCGTTCCTCGACGCCGGCCTGGCCCCCGAGCGGTTCGCGGAGGACGGGGCACCCACCCCGGCGGTGCTTGCCCTCAGAGCCAGGAAAGAGGGCTGACGCGGGCCTGCCCCGGGGCATGTCTCAGGGCCAGGCCTGGAAGTCGGGTAACCTGCCTGACCGTGCGGCTCACCGAGTTCTGGCGGCGAATGCGCGAGCAGTTCGGCAACACGTATGCCGAAAGCGTGGCCAAGGATCATGTCTTCGCGAAGCTGGGCAGCCGGACAGTGAATCAGGCCCTCAACGACGGCGTCGACGCCAAGACGATCTGGCGGGTGGTCATCGAGGAGTTCGACGTGCCACAGCACCTCCGCTGAGTCGCCGGCGGGCGACGCCGCAGGGCACACCGGCCTGGGCGGATGGCGGCGCGGGAGTTGTGGCCGGACCGTGGGCGCGAAGGCATCATGACACCCCTCTGATGGCCCAACGGCTCCGTGGGTAACTCCCGTATCGCCAGAAATTCCTCCCTGGATTCGGCGTGTCTCGACCATGATCGAACAGTTGTTCGTCTAAGGTGGTCACCTGGACGGCACCCAGGGCGCCGAAATTTGTCAGTGGTGGCGCGTAGCTTCTGGACCGGCAACAAGCCCTTGATCCCGACAGGAGTCCACATGGCAAGCAGCGACAGGGCGGGCAACAGAGCCGGTGACCGGGATAAGTCCCTGGAGACCGCGCTCGCCCAGATCGAGCGGCAGTTCGGCAAGGGCTCGATCATGCGGCTCGGCGATGAGGGCCGGGCACCGATCGAGGTGATCCCCACCGGGGCGATCGCGCTGGATGTCGCGCTCGGCATCGGCGGCCTGCCCCGCGGCCGCGTGGTCGAAATATACGGACCGGAGGGTAGCGGGAAAACCACCGTGGCGCTGCACGCGGTCGCGAATGCCCAGAAGCTGGGCGGGATCGCGGCGTTCATCGACGCGGAGCACGCGCTGGACCCCGATTACGCCAAGAAGCTCGGCGTGGACACCGATGCGCTGCTCGTCTCCCAGCCGGACACCGGTGAGCAGGGCCTGGAAATCGCGGACATGCTGATCCGCTCGGCCGCTATCGACATCGTGGTGATCGACTCGGTCGCCGCGCTGGTGCCCCGCGCCGAGATCGAGGGCGAGATGGGGGACAGCCACGTCGGCCTGCAGGCCCGGCTCATGTCCCAGGCGCTCCGCAAGATCACCGGCGCGCTCAGCCAGACCAAGACCACCGCAATTTTCATCAACCAGTTGCGGGAAAAAATAGGTGTGATGTTCGGATGTATGTCCTATGGCACCAGGGTGACCCTGGCGGACGGCACGCAGGAGAAGATCGGGAAGATCGTCAACCAGCGGCTGGACGTCGAGGTCCTCTCGTATGACCCCGAGTCGGGCCGCATGGTCCCGCGCCGGATCGTCAACTGGTTCAACAACGGCGCCGCTGAGCAGTTCCTCCAGTTCACCGTCGCGAAGTCAGGCGGAAACGGCAGAGCGCAGTTCGCGGCGACGGAGAATCACCTGATCCGTACGCCGGGCGGCTGGCGCGAGGCAGGGGAGCTGATCTCCGGCGACCGGGTCATCCTCGCTGAGCCCCGGCAGCTCAGCGACCAGCAGACGCAGCTCATTCTCGGCGCGCTGATGGGCGACGGGAGCCTGTCCCCGAATACTCGCGGCAGGTCGGGCACCCGGTTCCGGATGGGCCATGGAGCCGCCCAGGCCGCGTACCTGGACTGGAAAATGGAACTCCTCGGCAACATTCAGTGCTCACGGTCCGTTAATGCCAAGGGCGCTGTTTTCGCTGACATCACCCCGCTCCCGGAACTGGCGGAGTTGCATGACGCCGTCTACTTCGGTGATGGCAAAAAGCACCTCAGCTGGGAATACCTGAAAGCGCTCACCCCCTTCGCGCTCGCGGTCTGGTACATGGACGATGGCTGCTTCACCATCCGGTCCAAGGGCGTTCAGGACAGGACTCAAGGCGGCAGCGGCAGGATCGAGATCTGCGTGCAGGCGATGAGCCCAGGATCCCGGGACCGGCTGACCTCCTACCTGCGCGAGACCCATGGGCTCGACGTCAAGGTCAGGACGGCCGGCGCCCGGGGACAGGCGGTTCTGCAGTTCAGCACGGCGGCATCGGCGAAGTTCCAGAAACTTGTCGCTCCCTACATCCACCCGTCGATGGAGTACAAGCTCCTCGAGCGTTTCCGTGGCCGGTTCGACGTCCAGCCGGAGTTCGCGCCGACCGAGCTCCGGCTGGTGCCCGCTAGGATCCTGGACATCCACGTGAAGCCGCCCACACGGTCAATGAACCGGTTCGACATCGAAGTCGAAGGATCACATAACTACTTCGTCGATGGCGTTATGGTGCACAATAGCCCAGAAACCACGACCGGCGGGCGGGCGCTTAAATTCTATGCTTCGGTGCGACTCGATGTGCGCAGAATAGAAACGCTTAAAGATGGCACGGAACCAGTCGGAAGCCGGACCAGAATTAAAGTCGTAAAGAACAAGTGCGCGCCCCCATTCAAAGCCGCAGAATTCGATATTCTTTTTGGTCACGGAATTAGCAAGGAGGGCGGGCTGATCGACCTTGGTGTCGAGCAGTCGATCGTGCGCAAGTCCGGCGCCTGGTACACCTACGAGGGTGACCAGCTCGGGCAGGGCAAGGAGAACGCCCGCAAGTTCCTGCTCGACAACCCGGACCTCGCCAACGAGATCGAGAAGAAGATCAAGGAGAAGCTCGGCGTGGGCCCGCGCCTCGACGCGGACGCCAGCGGGACGCCTGCGCCTGACGCCATAGCTGCCGGAGTTGCCGGTGTGAGCGTCGGCGGAGCCGGCGGGCTGGGCAAGTCCGCCGCGGGCAAGTCCGGTGCTGGCAGCGCGGGCAAGATCGCCGGTGACGCCTGACCACGCCGCCGGGATCCCGGACGCCGCCGGGGTAGGTGCTGCCGGGGCTAGCGAGGATCCACGGGAACGTGCGCGGCAGATCTGCCTGCGCATGCTGACCGCCGCCCCCCGGACCAGGGCCCAGCTCGCGGTCGCGCTGCGGCGCAAAGGGGTACCCGACGAGGCGGCCGAAGCAGTGCTCGGCCGGCTGGCCGAGGTCGGGCTGATTGACGATGCGGCGTTCGCCCGGACCTGGGTCGAATCCCGGCATCACGGCAAGGGCCTCGCCCGCCGGGCCCTCGCGGCCGAACTGGCCAAGCGGGGCGTGCCGGGCGAGGACGTGGACACCGCTGTCGGCGGCCTCGATCCAGATGAGGAGATCGCCACCGCCCGGCGGCTCGTCGGCCGGGCGATGGCGGCCACGAGGGGCAAGCCGCTGCCCGTCCGGATCCGCCGTCTGGTCGGCCTGCTGGCCCGCAAGGGCTACCCGGCACCGCTGGCGTACCGGGTGGTCCGTGAGGCCCTGGAGCAGGAGGGCATCGATGCCGCAGACGCCGGGATGGACCTGGACAGCATGGGCGAGGCCGTGGGTGCCGCAGATGTCGCCGAAGAGTCGCTTTCCAGTTACGAAACGTGATTTTTGGGACGATCGGGTGCCGCTGCTTGCCCAAACCGTTATCAACGCTTAACCTCACGGCAGCGAGGTGTTACTCCGCGCCATGCGGATTGAAAACGAATGAATACGGCTAGTAGCCGATTTCGGGCGGTAACTGGCTTCGGATGGTGATTGGCCCCGGCGGGGAGGACCCGCTGGGCTGAATACGGCTCGGTGCCGAGCCGGGCTGGCCGACTAAATTGGCCGGAAAGGTGGATCGGGCCGGGACCCCGTAGGTTCGGCGGGACATGCGCCGGACCGTCCCGGGACGCTGCGGGCTGGCCGCGTACTGGGCCAGGCCCGCTGGCTGGCGTGACCCCTCGCTCCAGGGCACACCCCTGGCACCGCACCCCGGTGCCGGGGCCAGCGAGCAGGATTGGGGTCGCCATGAGCAGCACAATCTCACTCGTGTTCGTGGTGATCGGACTCCTTGCCACCCTGTCCTCGCTGGCCGTCGTGGCCATCGTGCTGCGCAGGTCGGCGGGACGTGAGCGCGCACATATTCCCGATCAGGGGACGGTCAGCCCGCAGATCACCGCGGAAACGCAGCGGCAGGCCGAGGAGGCGAGCAGGGCGGCCGAGCAGGTCCGGGCCCGGGCCGAGCGCGATGCCTCGGCCATCATCCGCGAAGCCGCGGCCGCCGCGGACAAGGCAGCCCAGGCCAGCCGCGAGGCCGAGGAGGAGTTGCGGGCGGTCAAGGAGGAAGCCAGGGAACTCCGGGCCGACCTGGAGCGGCGTGAGGCACGGCTGGCTGAGCGGGAAAGCCGGCTGGACGGGGAGTTCCGCAAGCTTGAGGAGCGGTCCGGCGCGCTGGACCGCACCCAGGGCGACCTGGACCGGCAGCGCGCCGATCTGGACCGGCTCGGCGAGCAGCGGCGCGAGGTACTTGAGCAGACCGCCGGGCTCACCGCCGACCAGGCCAAGGCGGAATTGATCGCGGGCATCCAGACCCAGGCCAAGCGCGAGGCTGCGCTACTGGTCAGGGACACCGAGAACGAGGCGCGCCGGGACGGTGAGCAGCGCGCCCGCAGGATTGTCACGCTCGCCATCCAGCGGGTTGCCACCGAGCAGACCAGCGAGTCTGTCGTGTCCGTCCTGCACCTGCCCGGCGACGAGATGAAGGGCCGGATCATCGGCCGTGAGGGCCGCAACATCCGCGCCTTCGAGTCCGTCACCGGAGTCAACCTCATCATCGACGACACTCCTGAAGCGGTTCTCCTCTCGTGCTTCGACCCGGTCCGCCGTGAGGTGGGCAGGCTCGCGCTGGAGCGGCTTGTCCTGGACGGCCGGATCCATCCGCAGCGCATCGAGGAGGCCTACGAGCAGAGCAAGGCCGAAGTCGAGCAGTTGTGCGTGCGGGCCGGCGAAGATGCCCTGGTCGAACTGTCCATCACTGATCTGCATCCCGAGTTGGTGACTCTGCTCGGGCGGCTGCGCTACCGCACCTCCTACGGCCAGAACGTGTTGCGGCACCTGGTCGAATCCGCCTTCATCGCGGGCATGATGGCCAGTGAGCTTGGCATGGACCCCGTCCTGCTCAAGCGCTGCACCGTGCTGCATGACATCGGCAAGGCGCTCACCCACGAGGTGGAGGGCAGCCATGCGCTGATCGGCGCCGAGATCGCGCGCCGGTACGGCGAGTCGGTGGACGTGGTGCACGCCATCGAGGCGCATCACAACGAGGTTGAGGTGCGGACGGTGGAAGCCGTGCTGACCCAGGCGGCCGACGCGATCAGCGGCGGCCGGCCCGGGGCGCGGCGTGAGTCGCTGGAGGCCTATGTGAAGCGGCTGGAGCGGCTGGAGCAGATCGCGTCATCGCAAGAGGGCGTGGAGAAGGTCTTCGCCATGCAGGCCGGCCGCGAGATCAGGGTCATGGTCAAGCCTGAGCGGGTGGACGACATCCAGGCCCAGGTCATCGCCCGCGACGTGGCCAAGCAGGTGGAGGAGGAGCTGACCTACCCAGGCCAGATCCGGGTCACTGTGGTCCGGGAATCGCGGGCTACGGAGTTCGCGCGTTAGGGCTGGGAGTGGTCGGCGGGGGGGGGGGGGGGGGGGCGGGGGCGCGGCGGCGGCCCGGCGGCGAGGGGGC
>CAYPQM010000017.1:47025-54432 GCA_964412845.1 uncultured Streptosporangiaceae bacterium | reverse complement strand
CCGGCCCATGCGCTGAGCTGGCGGAGATTGCGCACCTCGGTGACCGTGTCGCAGTCAGCTGCGTACTGCCCGATCCGTGAGTCGGTGGTGTTCCAGTCCGCCGCCGGCTCGGGGTTGAGCCAGTGCACCGCCCGGACCCGGCCGCGCAGCGTGCGCATCAGATCCGGCCGGGCCGGACGGTAGTTGGCCCGGGCGTCACCGCAGATGATGACGACGCAGTCCCGGGACAGCTCGCCGCCATGCTCATCGAGGAAGTGCCGGAGCACCGCGCCATAGTCGCTGTGCCCGTCACCCCTGACGGCACCGGGGCGCGACATCAGCAGCCGGGTGTCAATGACTCCCGGGCTCGCCTCGACCAGGTCGGTCACCTCGGCCGGGCCGTCGGTGAATACGAAGGACCGGAGCCGGGGAAGCTCCGCGTGCAGCGCGTGCAGCAGCGACAGGGTGAACTTGGCGAATTCGGCCACTGACCCGGAGACATCACAGAGCAGCACGATCCGCGGCCGTGACCGGTGCCGGCGGCGCCAGGCGGGATCCATCGGCACGCCGCCGGCCGCGATGGCCCGGCGCATGGTCCGGCGCACATCCAGCTTCCCGGAGCTGTGCATCCGGCGACGCCGGCGGGCCGACGCGGCGAGCCGCCGGGCCAGTGGCCTGACCACCTCCCGCATGGCGGCAAGTTCCGCGGGCCCGGCCCGGAGGAAGTCGACGTCCAGCACCGAATCCCGGAGCTGGTCCAGCGCCGCCTCCGGTCCGCGCAGGTCGGTGAGGCGCCGGCGCAGCTGGGCGGCGATCTCGCCGCGCAGGTCCTCGAGCCGCTCCTCGCGCTCGATGCCGGCCAGCCGCCGGTCAAGCTGGCTGCCCAGCGTCTCGGCGTCGGACCGCATGGCTCGCTGCAGCAGCGAGCTGACATCGAGCTGGCGCATCACCCGGTACTGGTAGTAACGCTCGGAGCCAGCCATCGGGCCGGAGCCAAGGCCCGCGAACGCGGTCACCGCCTCCGCCGCCAGGGATTCCAGGCCGGCCGGCTGGTCACCGCGGAGCGCGGCGGCCAGCCGGCTCAGCAGGTCAGGCTGGGCTGCCCCGTCCCCGGCCGGCCCTGGCCCGGCGGCCCAGTCCTCCGGTGGGGTACCGGCGGCAGCTACCGCCGGAGCCGTGCGGTAGGCCGGGAAGAGGAGATCGAAAGCGGCCCGGAAGGTGGGCACGTCAGCGGCCCGCTTGACCATAGTGATCTGCAACAGCCGCCGCAGCCGGTCGCGGTCGAGCAGGTCAGCGCCTCGGATAGCGCGCAGCGCGTCGGTCAGCTCAACGATCGACACGTCTACGCCGAGCCACCGCAGGCGGCGGGCGAAGCCGACAACGGCTTCACGCCGCGCCTCGGCGAGCACGGTCCGCTGCCCGCCGGGCTCGCGGCTAGCATGCTCGATCATGGATGACAGCGTACGAGCGGCCGGCGGCGCGGGGCCAGGCCTGGCCGGTGACGCCAGGCGGCTGGCGATCAGCATCGTGCTCGACGGCCGCCTGGACGCGGGGCGGGCCGCCGAGGTCGCCAGGCTGGTGGCCCGGCTGGGCCTGGATGGTGTGTGGTTCCGCCAGCCGCCGCTCACTGGGACCGGTCCGGCGGACGTGGCCGCGCTCCTGCGCGAGCTGAGCGCGGCCCAGGTCCGGCCCGGCCTTATCGTGCCCGGGGAACTGGCCGACCAGGAACTGGCCGACCAGGAACTGGCCGACCAGGAACTGGCCGACCTGGTGGCGGCGGGGAAGATCCGGCTGGCGCGGCCCGGCGCCGGGCCGGCCGCCGTCTTCGTGCCGGCCGGCTCCGGCCACGACCTGGACCGGTCGGTGGCGGCAGCCGAGCGGCTGGCGGCGGGCAGGCCGGTACTGGTCGAGGTCCCGATCTCGGTGGGCCGCACCGCGGCCGAGGCGCACGCCCGGGCGGACTCCGAGGAGCTCTTCGCCCTGGTCGGCCATCCGGCGCGCAGCGGGCTGTTCGGGACGCTGGAGGAGTGCCAGGCGGGCGCGGCGCGGCTGGCGCAGGCCGGCGCCACCGAACTGGTCTGCTACCTGCCGCATTCTGCTGACCTCATTGATGTGCTGGCGCAGCTCAGGGCCATCGCCGTCGGCGCGGGCGTACTGCGTCCCGGCGAGCCGCCGTCCAGCCCCCCGCCGCCGCCCGCCGGCTGGGGCGGCCGCCGCCCGCCGGGCTGAGTTCCCGACCGCCCGCCTCCGGCGGCCCGCTCCATGATCGCGGTGGTCGTATTTGACCTGTGATCCACCGCGATCATGGAAAACCACCAGCGCCCGGCCGCGACGTCCTTGACGAACGGGTGGAATCAGGACAAAACTGGGTTACCAGTCGAACAGATGTCCGCATAGTGAACTTGGAGCGGCCGTGGCCTACGTGACCCGTCTGGCATCGCTGGACGACTATCAGAAGGGTGGCGTCGAGGTCATCGACGACGACCCGAAGAACTACGCGTTCTCCAACATCTTCGAGGTCGCGTCGCACGCCAGGCCTTTCGAGCAGATCGCGGTCGGGAAGAACTTCGAGTACGTCCTTGAGGCCGTCCGCGTCGAGGGCACGTCCGGCTGGCGCGCGTGCAGCCACGACCAGAGTGCGCTGGTCATGGACGGCGAGGTGGAATTCACCCTGCGAACCCTGGGCGACGGGCCGTCGCTACCGGACAGCGGTTCGGTGGGGGTCCCCGATGAGGCCACGCAGACCTTGATGGGCCGGGTCGTGGCCCGGCGTGGTCACCTGACGCTCCTCCCGGCCGGACGGGCCTACCGTTACGCCTCCACCAGCCCCGCGGTGCTCCTGATCCAGACCGCTGAGGGCGTGGACACCCAGTTCCGCTGGGCCGAGATCTGCCAGACGGCATGAGCGCACCGCAGGAGAGGACGCACCGATGACCGCCTCAGACACCCACACGCCCACCAGCGTGCAGGAGCCGAACGAATTCGGTTACCGCGGTTACACGCTCGGCGAGTTCCAGTTCAGCCGGGACGAGTACTTCGCCTACGTCACGTGGCCCACTGGCCGGCACGTGATGAGCGTCGACGCCTTCCTCCGGGCCATGCAGCGCGACGTGGCCTGGGAGTTCTTCTACGGCATCGTCAATTTCGACGGCGTGCTGGGCACCATGAACCACTACGGGACCGTGGACCTCTTCGCGGGCCGGTACAACGACGCCTTCCGCAAGGCAGAACTCGATCACGTCGAGACGATCGACACCGCGACCATCCGCGATGTGTTCGCGGCCATGCTGGCCGACTGGACCAACGCGAGCTTCGACCCGTTCGCCAGCCCCGAGGAGACCGGATCGGCGTTCGGCCCGAAGAAGGGCGAGAACATCGCGGCGATCACCCGGCACCGGGTGACGGCCGAGCGGATGGTGTCACTGCCCGGCGACGAGCCGCTGCGCGACGACGGCAACGGCCACCCCGTTAACCGGATGTTCGCTGACGTGTCCCAGGACGAGCCGGAGATCTACGCCGAGCCGGGGTTCGAGAACGAGGTGGGCTCGTTCAGCCTGTTCGCCTACCTGTCCAGGTCCCCGGTGACCTGGAACCCGAGCGTGGTGAGCGTCTGCCGGGACTCGCTGTACTGCCCGACCACGGAGGAGTACATCCTGCCGATCATCCACGGCAACAACCGCGCCGAGTGGTTCGTCCAGCTCTCCGACGAGATCATCTGGGACGTCGAGGACCGGGACACCGGCCGCAAGCGCGCCAAGGTCATCATGAAGGCCGGTGACGTGGCGGCCATGCCGTCCGACATCCGGCACCAGGGTTACTCCCCCAAGCGGTCCATGCTCCTGGTCTGGGAAAACGCCAGCCTCGCCATCCCAGAGCTGATCAGCAGCGGCAAGTTCCCCACCCAGCCGGTCGAGTTCTGAGGCGTGCCGGCCAGGCTCTCCACCCGCGGCGAGTGGTACGGCCGCTGATGCCCGCAGCCGGGGAGGCCGCCGGGCCCACCGCCGCGCTCTCGTTCGCCCGGCAGACCATGCCCGGCCGGGTGGTCTTCGGGCCCGACAAGCTCGACGCCGTCGAGGAGGAAATCAGCCGGGTGGGCGCGCGGCACGTGCTGCTGATTGCCGGTGGCAGCGCCCGGCCGGCCGGTGACCGCGCGGCCGCGCGGCTCGGACCCCGGCTGGCCGGACGCTGGACTGAGGTGCTCGGCCACGTGCCGGTGGAGCTGGCTCAGCGAGCCAGGGCGGAATGCTCCCGGCTCGGCGCCGACTGCCTTGTCTCGATCGGCGGCGGGGCGGCGGTCGGGCTGGCCAAGGCGATCGCGCTCAGCCGTGGCATCCCGATCGTCGCCGTGCCCACCACCTACGCGGGCTCCGAGGTGACTCAGGTCTGGGGGCTCACCGAGGGATCCCGCAAGACGACCGGCCGGTCAGCGGCGGTTCTGCCGCGGACCGTGATCTACGACCCGGTGCTCACCCTCGGGCTGCCCGCCGGGGTAACCGCGAGCAGCGGGATGAACGCCATGGCCCACTGCGTGGAGGCGGTCTACGCGCCGGGCGCCAATCCGGTGACTACCCTGCTGGCCCGCGACAGCATCAGGACCCTGGCCGCCAGCCTGCCCGCGCTGGTCACCGACCCCCTCGACCTCGGCGCGCGGTGCGCCGCGCTCTACGCCGCCTACCTGGCCGGCACCGCGATGGCCGAGGCGGGCACCGGCTTGCACCACACGATCTGCCATGTCCTCGGCGGCATGTACAACCTGCCGCACGCGGACCTGCACGCCGTCCTGCTGCCGCACACGGTGGCTTTCATCGAGACCCGCCACCCCGCCGCGTTGTCCGGGGTGGCGGGCGCGCTTGGTGGTGGCTCGGCGGGCAGCGCGCTCTACGACCTGGCCGCGCGGCTCGGCGTGGCCATCTCCCTGCGCCAGCTCGGGCTCTCGCCGGACCAGCTGGCCGCTGCGGTGCCGCAGGTGGCCGCGGCTGCGGCCGATCACGCCGCCGCTCCCCCGACGGCAGCCGATGTCGGCGCCATCCTGGACCACGCGCTCGCCGGAAGGCGGCCTGCCGAGCACCACGGCTGACAATTTCCGGCTACGCCTGCCCCTGAACAGGCCAGCCGCGGACAGAGAGGTCCCATCATGAGCAATGTCCCCGTCGGTTACCGTGTGGATCTGGGCGCGAAGACCGCTGCGGCGGTCGCCGCGGAACCTCAGGCCGCGGAACGCTGACGAAGGGGGACCGCCGTGACCGGGCGCTTCGCCGGCGCAGGGTCGATCAAGGACCTGCTCCGCGGCGCGGGCTACCTCGCCGATGATGTCATCGCGGACGCGCTCTTCCTCGCCGATGGACTCGGCAAGCCGCTGCTGATCGAAGGGCCGGCCGGGGTGGGCAAGACCGAGCTGGCCAAGACCGCCGCCGCCATCACCGGCGCCCGCCTGCTCCGGCTGCAGTGCTACGAAGGGCTGGATGAGGCCAAGGCGCTGTATGAGTGGAACTACAAGAAACAGCTCCTGCGCATCCAGGCGGGCGGCGAGGATTCCTGGGATGAGACCGAGGCGAACATCTTCACCGAGGACTTCCTGCTTGAGCGCCCGTTGCTGGCCGCGGTCCGCGCGGCTGACCCGGTGGTACTGCTGATCGACGAGGTCGACCGGGTGGAAGTGGAGACCGAGGCGCTGCTGCTGGAGGTCCTGTCGGACTACCAGGTCTCCATCCCCGAGCTCGGCACCCTGACCGCCCGGCAGGCCCCGCTTGTCTTCCTGACCTCCAATGCCACCAGGGAACTGTCCGACGCGCTCAAGCGCCGCTGCCTCTACCTGCACCTGGACTACCCGGACCCGGACCGCGAGCGGCAGATCATCGAGCTGCGGGTACCGGAACTCGGCGCGGCGCTGGCGGGTCATGCGGCCCGGATCGTGCACGCCCTCCGCTCGCTGGAGCTGCAGAAGCCGCCGAGCATCTCCGAAAGCGTCGACTGGGCCCGCAGCCTGGTCCTGCTCGGCGTCACCGAACTCGACCCGGCCACCATCGGCCGCACCCTGCCGGTGCTGCTCAAGAACCAGCGGGACCATGAGCGCGCGAGCACGGAACTTGACCTCGTGGGATCAGCGCACAAGGAGGCACAGCCATGAATGCCATGACTCCAGCCCAGCTCACCGGGCACGTCCTGGATGCCTACGACGAGACACCTGATCCCAGGCTGCGCGAGATCCTCACCTCGCTGATCTCCCATCTGCACGCTTTCGCGACGGAGACCAAGCTGACCACGCAGGAATGGCTGGCCGGCCTGGAATTCCTCACCGCGACCGGCCAGAAGTGCGACAGTGAGCGGCAGGAGTTCATCCTGCTCTCCGACGTGCTGGGCCTGTCATCCCTGGTCGACCTGATCAATGCGGCCCAGGGCGCCACCGAGTCGACCGTCCTGGGCCCGTTCTACACGCCCGGTGCACCGCAGCGGGCCATGGGCGATCCGATCGGCCGCCCAGAGGATGGCGAGCCGACCCTGGTCCGCGGGCACGTGACGGACCCTGAGGGCAAGCCGCTGGCCGGCGCCACCCTCGATGTCTGGCAGTGCAATGCCAGTGGCCTGTACGACACGCAGGATCCGAGCCAGCCGCCGTTCAACCTGCGCGGCGTCTTCAGCACCGGGCCGGACGGCTCATATGAGTTCCGGACGGCGCGGCCGGTCAGCTACCCGGTGCCCACCGACGGGCCGGTCGGCGATCTGCTGCGCGGTTCCGGCCGGCACGGCTGGCGGGCCGCGCACATCCACGCCATCGTGTCCGCCCCCGGGCGGCGGACGGTCACCACGCACGTCTTCGATGCCGAGAATCCCTACCTGGACAGCGACACGGTGTTCGGCGTCAAGGACTCGCTGGTCAAGCCGTTCCGGCTGGCCGGGCCGGGTGACCCGCCGGATGTCCAGCGCGTCGCCGAGATGGACTTCGTGCTGGTATCACAGAGCGAGTAGCCTCTCTGGCCGCCTGGCCTTGCGGTCGGGCACCAGGCGCACCTGGTGGATCGACTTCCAATTCTTGCCGGTGAGCAGGAAATCCCCGGATCCGGGCAGCACGGCGAGGCCGTTCAGCACCGACTGGGGATCACGCTTGACCCGCTCCGCGGAGGCCAGCGCCCGCGCGTCCACCAGGTCCTGTACCTCACCGCTGGGCAGGTCCACACTGACCAGGCAGGACGTGGACCCGACATTCGCCCACACCCGGTCGGCGTGCCATTCGAGGTCGTTGAGCCCGCCCACCCGGCGGCCCTCGCACCTGACGAGCACGGTCCACAGCGGCTCCAGGGTGCGCAGGTCACGCAGGATGAGCTCGCTGCTGCCGTCACTGGTCACGGCCCACCGGCCGGTGTTGCAGATGCCCCAGCCTTCACGGTTATAGCGCACGGTGGTGTACGGCTGGGCGATGCCCGGCTCCGT
>CAYPQM010000017.1:0-46925 GCA_964412845.1 uncultured Streptosporangiaceae bacterium | reverse complement strand
GCTGGCCGGCTCCGTGCTGGCCGGCTCCGTGCTGGCCGGCTCCGTGCTGGCCGGCTCCGTGCTGGCCGGCGTCCAGCACAGGGCGACCCGCTCCTGCCAGGTCAGCTGCCACAGCCGGTCCCCCACCAGGCAGATGCCCTCGCCGAACAGCTCGTCCGGCAGCGGCGCGGACCAGTCCAGGTGCTCAGCGCCGAGCTGGTACCGGCGCAGCGACGACATGCCGTACTGGCCGGTGCTCTCCCACACCAGATCACCGTCGATGATCAGGCCCTGGGTAAAGCCCCGGCCAGGATGAGGGATCCGCCGCACCGTCTCTACCCGGTGAAACCGCACCAGCCGCCTCCCGGCACCAACGCGCCCAGCCCTTCGGCACGCTCCGGGACGCCCTGAGAATCTACCGGACGGCGGACCAGCTGCCGAGCCGCCGTCCCTTCGCCACCGCCAGACAGGGCTGAGCCCCGGCGGCTACCACAGGCCCAGGAGGGAACCGAGGACGCGGGCGGCCTGGCCACCGTCGTCTTCGGCGATGCGCAGCGCGGCGGGCACGTCAAGGTCGCTGGCCAGTGCGGCCCGGACCGCGGCCAGCGCCGCGTCAGATCCCGCCGTGGCCCGGTCCGGGCGGCCCGCTGCGGACTGCAGCCGCTCCAGCCGGGCCGCCGCCTGGTCCAGGCCGTCCCGGTCATAGTCCCAGTCCTGGTCCCACCGGCGGTCCAGGATCAGCAGCCGCACGGCCGCCGCGGGGTAATGGCCAAGAAGCTCGCTGACCAGTACAAGATTGCCAGCCGATTTGGCCATCTTGGCCCCGGCGACTCCGACCACGCCGACCTGGAGCCGGGCGCGGGCGAACGGGCCGACCCCAGTGAACGCCTCGGCCAGGGCGGCCTGGTAGGCGTGGTGCGGGAAACGCAGGTCGCCGCCGCCGGCCAGGATGTCAACCGCCGGGCCGAAGGCATGCAGCGCCATGGCCGCGCACTCAGCATGCCAGCCCGGGCGGCCGGGCCCCCACGGACTCTCCCAGGCGGGCTGGTCCCCCCGGGATGCCTGCCACACCGCCACATCGAACGGGTCGTCCTGGCCCGGGTCGTCCGGGCGGTCACCATATTCCGCGGCCAGCCGCAGCGCGGCCGGGCGGTCCAGTCCCGCCCGCTGCGGCGCGGCCGCGCCCCGGAAGTACACCTGGCCGTCCCGCGGGTAGGCCGCCTCGCGGGCCAGCAGGCCCGCCGCCAGCGCGATCACCTGCCCGATGTAGGCGTGCGCCCGGGGCTGCATGACCGGCTGCCGCACACCGAGCGAGGCCATGTCCTGGTCGAAGTAGAACTGCTGGATGACGGCGAACCGGTTGTACGGCGAACTCGCCCGGTGCGCGGCGGCCAGCAGCACATCGTCGACGTCGGTCACGTTGCGGCACACGATCACCTCGGTGCCGGCCGCGTGCAGCACGCGGGCCAGCGTGTCGACCCAGACAAAAGTCGCGGCGTGCCCGAGATGGGTGACGTCATAGGGGGTGATGCCGCAGGCATACACCCGGGCCCGGCCGACCAGCGGGAGCGCCGTCCCGCCCAGCGTCATCATCTGCGGCCGGCTGGCGGCCAGTGTCTGTGCCATCGGCAGCCTCCCGGCCGTCGCGTCAGGCGAAGGCATCCGCCTCCACCCGCAGGCTATGCCGGCCGGACCGGGCAGGCCGGCGGCTGATGGTCACCCAGGCCGGGGACCAATGTCTCTGCCGGCCGCCAGCCCCCCAGTCACAGGATGATCGTATGAAGCGGATCGTGATCCTGGGCGGGGGCACCGGCGGGACGCTGACCGCCAACCGGCTGCGGCGGGCCTACGACCCGCAGGACGCCGAGATAGTCGTGGTGGACCGCGACGCTAACCATGTTTACCAGCCCGGGTTGCTGTTCGTCCCGTTCGGCCGTACCGACATGAGGCGGATCGTCCGCCCGCGCGCCCGGCAGCTACGCTCCGGCGTTGCCTTCCGCCAGGCCGGTATCGACCGGGTCGATCTGGCCGCCGACCGGGTGCACCTGGCCGACGGGACGGCGCTGGACTACGACGTGCTCGTGGTCGCCTCGGGCGCGCGGCTGCTGCCGGAGGAGACCGACGGGCTGACCGGTCCCGGGTGGCCGGAGGACGTTTTCACCTTCTACACCCCCGAGGGCGCCGTCGCCCTGCGGCACGCGCTGGAGCGGTTCACCGGCGGCCGGCTCGTGGTCAACGTCATCGACATGCCGATCAAGTGCCCGGTCGCACCGCTGGAGTTCTGCTTCCTCGCCGACCAGTACTTCCGGCAGCGCAAGATCCGCGACCGGGTTGAGCTGACCTATGTCACCCCGCTGGACGGCGCGTTCACCAAGCCCATCGCCAGCCGGGAACTGGGCGGGCTGCTGGCCGGCAAGGGCATCGAGCTGGTGACCGAGTTCAACACCGGTACCGTGCAAGCTCCTGGCCAGCAGGGCGAGGGCCGCCGCAGCGGCCGCCTGATCTCCTACGACGACCGCGAAGTGCCTTTCGACCTGGCTGTCGTCATCCCGCTGCATGGCGGCGCAGCGTACGTCGAACGCTCCCCCGGTCTCGGCGACGAGCTTGGCTTCATCCCGGTGGACCCCCAGACGCTGCAGGCCACGGCGAAGCCCAACGTGTTCGCCCTCGGCGACGCCACCAACGTGCTGGCGTCCAAGGCCGGGTCCGTCGCCCATTTCGAAGGCGAGGTGCTGGTCGGCAACATCCGCCGGTTCCTGGCCGGCCAGCCGCTGAGCGGCACCTTCGACGGCCACACCAACTGCTTCATCGAGACCGGCTCCGGCCGGGCCCTGCTGATCGACTTCAACTACGACACCGAGCCGCTCACCGGCCACTACCCGGGCCGCCTCGGCCTGCCCCTGCTGCGCGAATCCCGCCTCAACCACGTCGGCAAGCTGGCCTTCCAGCAGTTCTACTGGCACAGCCTGCTGCCCGGCCGTGACATCCCCGGAATCAGCTCCGCCATGCCCGCCCGCGGCAAGACGCGCCCGCCCGTGCCCGCTGCCCCGGCCAGCGCCGGCCGCCGCCGGTAAATCCCCAGGAGGTCCTGACCATGCCCACCGCCACCTACGCCGGCCAGAGCGTCAGCGTCAACGACGAAGGATTCCTCACCGATCCCGGCCAGTGGACCGAGGAGATGGCGGCACAGCTCGCCGAGGCCGAGGGCATCGACGAGCTGACGCCGCGGCACTGGCAGGTCATCAGGTTCATGCGCGCCGAATACCACGTCAAGGGAACCGGCCCCACTGTCCGCGTCCTCGGCAAGACCTCCGGCGTCACCGTCAAGGAGCTTTACCAGCTCTTCCCCAAGGGCCCGGCCAAGACCGCAGCCAAGATCGCCGGCATCCCCAAGCCACGCGGCTGCATCTGACCTGCCATCCCGGCGGGTCACGGTGCCGCCAGGTACCAGCGGCCGGCGCCGGGAAGGTCTCACGAAAGGACGTCACGCCATGAGCGACAGCATCGCGAAGGTCTCGATCATCGTGTCGAAGGGATCCCTCGAAGGGATCTACCCAGCGCTGATCATGGCCAACGGGGCCAGGGCCGAGGGCATCGAGGCCAACTTGTTCTTTACCTTCTTCGGGCTCGACGCCATCAACCGCAAGCGCCACGAGCACATCAAGGTCGCCACGGTCGGCAACCCGGGCCTGCATCTCGCCACGCTGGCGGGCGGGCTGCCGGGAGTGCCCAGCGTGATGACGCACTACATGGAACGCAAGATGGACAAGCTGGACATCCCGCCGATCCCCGAGTTCATCGAGATGATCGCCGACACGGGGGCCGGGCTCTACGGCTGCCTGGCGTCCTGCGAACTGTTCGGGCTCAGCAAAGACGATCTCATCGACCAGGTCCGCGGCATCATCACCGTCGGCGAGTTCTACGCCCTCGCCGCCGGCGGCCAGATCATCTTCACCTGAGCAGATGAAGGCCATCGTGGTCGGCGGGGTCGCCGGGGGCATGAGCTTCGCGGCGCGGGCCCGCCGGCTCGCCGAGGACGCCGAGATCGTGGTGCTGGAGCGGGACCCGTACGTGTCCTACGCCAACTGCGGCCTGCCGTACTACCTGGGCGGCGAGATCGTGGACCGGGACGCCCTGCTCCTGCACACCCCGCAGTCCCTGGCGGAGAGCCTGGCGCTCGATGTGCGCACCGGTCACGAGGTACGTGCCATCGACCCGGCCCGCCGCGTTGTCCAGGTGCGTGAGCGCGCGACCGGCCGGGAGTACACCGAGAGCTACGACGCACTGGTCCTGTCCACCGGCGCCGCGCCGGTCATCCCGCCGATCCCCGGGGCCGGCCTGCCCGCGGTCCGGGTGCTGCGGACCGTTCCCGACGTGGATGCCCTGCGTGCCCTGGTAGACGACGGCGCCCGCAGGGCGGTGGTCGTCGGCGCCGGATTCATCGGCTTGGAGACGGCCGAGGCGCTGCGGCACCGCGGCCTGGCGGTGACGCTCGTCGAACTGGCCGGGCAAGTCCTTCCCCCGCTGGACCCGGAGATGGCACGGAGCGTGGAGCTGGAATTGCTCCGCGCCGGGACCGTCGTCCGCCTGGCGACGTCGGTCGCCGCGCTGCGGGACTGCGGCGGTGCCATCGCCGCCGACCTCTCCGACGGGTCCCAGGTCACCAGCGACCTGGTCCTGCTGGCTGCCGGGGTCCGCCCGGAGACCTCGCTCGCCGCGGCCGCCGGGCTCGCGCTCAATGCGCGCGGCGCCCTGCTCGTCGACGAGCACCTGCGGACCTCCGTGCCGTCCATCTACGGCGTTGGTGACGCGATCGAGGTCGTGGACGCGGTCTGCGGCACGCCGGTCTCGGTGCCGCTGGCCGGCCCGGCGAACCGGCAGGGCCGCGCGGCAGCCGACCACCTGTTCGGCCATGGCGGGCGGCGCTCACCGGTTCTCGGCACGGCGATCGTCCGCGTCTTCGGCACGGTGGCGGCGACCACCGGCCGCAGCGAGAAGGCTTTGCGGGCGGCAGGGGTCGCTCACCACGCTGTGCACCTGCACCCGAACGACCATGCCGGGTACTTTCCCGGGGCCCGCCCGCTGCACCTGAAGCTGGTGTTCGCTGCGGATGGCCGGGTGCTCGGCGCCCAGGCCACCGGCGGTGACGGCGTCGACAAGCGGATCGACGTCATCGCCACGGCCATCCGGGCCGGGATGACCGTGGCTGACCTGGCCGACCTCGATCTCGCCTACGCGCCGCCCTTCGGGGCGGCCAAAGACCCGGTCAACATGGCCGGCTTCCTCGCCGGCAACGTGCTCACCGGTGACCTCACCGTGTGGCGTGCCCGCGACCTGGCGGACATGGACGCCGAGGCGGTGCTGGTGGACGTCCGCTCGGCCGCCGAGTTCAGTTCCGGGCATCTCCCCGGCGCGCTGAACATCCCGCACACCGAGCTTCGTGAGCGGCTCGGCGAGGTCCCCGCGGGGCGCCCGGTACTGCTGTACTGCGCTTCAGGTTTCCGGTCCTACCTGGCGCTGCGGGTGCTGCGCCAGAAGGGCTGGCCCGATGTCCGCTCCCTGTCCGGCGGGCTGGCAACGCTGCAGCTGGAGGTGCCCGGGCTGGCCCTCGACCAGGGCGAGCCGGCTGGCGCACTGGCTGGGAACGTCCGGTAATCAGCCACCTGCCGGGGGCGGCGGCCGGCGGAGCACAGCGGGCGGCTCGGTCGATATGCCCGCCCGGGTATTTGCGTTCCGCTCCCGGCATCGGCTACGGTTTCAGGAGAATATACCCAGGGGGGTATATGGAGAGCGAGGCCCGGCGATGATCGAGATCGTCAGCATCGACACCCCGGCGCTGGGTGACCGCAGCTACCTGGCGATCGACGGGCGGGTCGCCCTGGTGGTGGATCCGCAGCGGGACATCGACCGGGTCCTGGCCGCCGCAGCCAGCCGCAGGACGCGGATCACTCATGTGTTCGAGACCCATGTCCACAACGACTACGTCACCGGCGGCCTGGCCCTGGCCCGGGTGAGCGGCGCGGCCTACCACCTGAATGCCGCCGACGAGGTGGCCTTCGACCGGGTCCCGGTCACCGACGGGGACATCATCCCGGTCGGCGACGCGATGAGCGTCCAGGTGATCGCCACTCCCGGGCACACCTTCAGCCACCTGTCCTACGCACTGCAGGACCTGGCCAGCGGCGCGATGGCGGCCGTGTTCACCGGCGGGTCATTGCTGCACGGCTCCACCGGGCGGCCCGACCTGCTCGGCCCGGCCCACACGGCCACGCTGGCGGCCGTGCAGCACGCCTCGGCCCGGCGGCTCGCCACCCAGCTTCCCGAGGATACGGCTATCTACCCGACCCATGGCTTCGGCAGTTTCTGCTCGGCCACCCAGGCCACGGGAAACGCCTCCACGATCGGCGATGAGAAGCGCGTCAATCCGGCGCTCACCCAGGACGTGCAGCAGTATGTGACGGAACTGCTGGCCGGCCTGGATGCCTATCCGGCGTACTACGCGCAGATGGGCCCGGTCAACGCGGCCGGGCCTGGTGCCGCCGACCTGGCCCCGCCGCCGCGCGCCGACCCGGTCACCGTGGCCGCGCGCATCGCCGCCGGGGAATGGGTCGCCGACCTGCGCAGCCGCCGGGGATTCGCGGCCGGGCACGTTACCGGCTCGCTGAGCTTTGAGCACGGCGCCGACTTCACCAGTTACCTCGGCTGGCTCATTCCCTGGGGAACCCCGCTGACCCTGCTCGGGGACAGCCCTGAGCAGGTCGCGGCGGCTCAGCGTGACCTGGCCCGGATCGGCATTGACCGGCTGGCCGGCGCCGCCCCGGGCAGCCCGCGGGAATGGGCCGGCGGCCAGCCGCTGGCTTCCTTCCCCGTCGCGGACTTCGCTGATCTGGCCGACGCCCGCCACCACCGGCCGGTCACCGTCCTGGACGTGCGCCGGGCCCTCGAATGGGCCGACGGCCACCTCGACGGCGCCCTGCACATTCCGCTGCAGGAACTGCGTGACCGTATCGGCGATGTCCCCCCGGCCGAGATCTGGGTGCACTGCCGGTCGGGATATCGCGCGGTTATCGCCGCGTCCATGCTGCAGGCCGCCGGGCACGCCGTGGTCGCGGTCGACGACGACTTCGCCCACGCGGCCGGGGCAGGCCTGCACCTGATCACCGCGACGGTGGGCGGTAGCGCCTGATCAGCGCGTGGCCCGGCCCGGCGGCCTCCCTTGCGGCGGCCTGAGCAGCACATCATCACATACCCTCTGGGGTATTCTTGAGCATGACCGCGAGGGAGATACCTGATGAAGATCGACGAGGACGCCGTGGGCCAGGTGCTCAACCGGCTCCGCCGGGCGCAGGGCCAGCTGGCCGGGGTCATTGCCATGGTCGAGTCCGGGCGGGACTGCGCCGAAGTGGTCACCCAGCTCGCCGCGGTGTCCCGCGCCCTGGACCGGGCCGGCTTCAAGATCGTGGCCAGCGGCATGCGCCAGTGCCTGACCGGGGACACGGAATCCCCGATGACCGAGGAGCAGATGGAGAAGATGTTCCTCATCCTCGCGTGACGGGCCGGCGCGGCCCCTTACAGCCGCATCGCGGACGGCAGCAGGAAGAAGTACAGGCAGCCGATGGCGATCAGGTAGGCCAGGATGACCAGTGTCCAGCCCATGTTGTAGCGGATCACCTCGCCCTCGTTGCGCACGAACCTTGTCGTCGACACCCCGACACTCGCCGTCTGAGGCGCGACCGGCTTGCCGACTTCGGCGCCGACGGAGTTCAGCGACGGGAAGATGAGCAGGGGCGCGTGCAGGAGCCTGGCCACTGAGAGCTGGAACTGCCCGAAGACGGCGTTGGACGAGGTGTTGCTGCCCGACAGGGCGACAGCGATCCAGCCGAGGATGGCGGCGAGCAGGATGTAGCTGGTGCCGACCTTGGAGAAGCCGTTGGCCATGGAGTTCGCCATCCCCGAGTAGCTGAAAACGTACGCGAGCCCGAAGATGAAGGGCCCGACCAGCAGCGCGCCCCACATCTGGCGGAATGTGTCGCGGAAGACCGTGGCCAGCCCGCGCGCGCCGGGCCGCAGGTAGCCGGCGATGAGCAGCCAGGACGCCAGGATCGCGGTGCCGGCCACGAACGGCGCGAACTTCCAGGCGGATTCGGCCGTGCCGCCGAGCGAGCCGGCCGCGGTCACTTTCGGCTCGAAGGGAATGAACCCTGGCAGCGGCGACCACGGGCCGGTCCAGGCGACCACCACCCCGATGAGGATGCCGAACGGGACGAGCGCGCGGGTCACCCGTGCCGCCTGGGAAGCCGCCGCGGGGGTGCCGGGGGCACCGGCCGCCGATGCCCCGGCCAGCGGCGGCGCCAGGGCGGCCTGCTGGTTGAACGCGCTGACCTCCTGCGGCGTGAGTTCCCGGCCGCCGAAGCCGAGGACGGTGGCCGGCCGCCACACCCGCAGCAGCCCGAGCAGCGCCGCGAAGCAGACCAGCGAGCCGACGATGTCGGGCAGATACGGGCCGACGAACTCGGCCACCGGGAACTGGCCCGCGATGTAACCCAGCGAGCCCACGATGGCCAGCGGCCAGCCATCGCGCAGCCCTCGCTTGCCGCTGACGAGATAGATGAGGACCCAGGGCGGCAGCAGGGCGAGCAGGGCGACGATCTTGCCTATCGAGGCGGACAGCGAGAGCAGCGGCAGCCCGGTCACGGCGGCCAGCCCGATGATGGGCGCGCCCAGAGCGCCATAGGAGACCGGGGCGTTGTTCGCGATCGCCGCGACCCGGATCGCCGCGAGGTCAGCCACCCCGAGCGAGATGAGAATAGGGGCGACCACGGCCCACGGGTAGCCGAACCCGACGAGTCCTTCCATGAGCGCGCCGAACGCCCAGGCCATCAGCAGTGTCTGGACGCGGATGTCCGCGGTGGCCTGGCGGATCAGCCAGCGCTTGAAATCCTCGAAGGCGCCCGTCACCACCATCGTGTTGTAGATGATGACGCCCCAGAACACGATCCAGTCAACCGACCAGACACCGGTTGCGGCGCCGAGGCCGTAGGAGCCCAGCGCGTTGGCCGCTGGGGCATGCCACACGGCGATCCCGAGAACGACAGTGATGATGGAGCCGATGATCACGGCCTGCCACGCGCTCATCCGGAAGACGGCCAGTAACAGCAGCAGCAAGGCGACGGGGACGAGGGCGAGCAGGGTGGTCCCTGCTATGGAATGCAGTGGGTCGAGCACCTGGCTAAAAGGCTCCATCGGGGATGCTCCTCGGTGTCGGGTCAGCGGGGGAAGCCACCGGCATGCGCAGCGAGCCGGACGTCCGCCGGCTTGCCTGGCATGTTCCCTCCGCGAGGCGACCCTGACAAGAGGGCCCGCGCGCCGCATATCACCAGGTCAGGCCAGGTGACGGCCGCTCTGACCTGCGGACACTCGCGAACACTCAGGCTCGGTCCGGTGGCTGATGACCTGCCGCGGCACCCGGGGCCTGGTGATCACGCTGGCCCGTTGACACAGCCGATATCCCGCTGCCCGGCGTGGTCGGGTGACTGGCCCGTCATCGGGATACGGCGCAGCGACAGGATGATCGCGAGCACGACCCCGCACGTCAGGCAGCTGTCGGCGATGTTGAATGTGGCGAAGTGCTGCAGGTCGATAAAATCTACCACGGCACCGCGGCCGATGCCGGGGGCTCGTACCAGCCGGTCACACAGGTTCCCGATGGCTCCCGCCAGCAGCAGGCCGAGCGCTACCGCCCAGCCAACCGAGCGCAGCCGGGACACCCGGGCGATGATCAGGACGGCCGTCCCCACCGCCAGGCAGGTGAACAGCACCGTCCCGGCTGGTGCGAAGGAGAAGGCGGCACCAGAGTTCCGGGAGACGTCGATGGTCAGCACCTGGCCGATCAGGCGGACCGGCGGCTTATCCTCACGGGTCGCTACCACGAACGCCTTCGTCGCCTGGTCCACGGCGATACCCAGCAGCGCGGTCCCGGCCAGCAGCAGCACGCAGCGCGGACTCACAGGCATTGAGCCAGTATGGCAACCCGGTGCCCGGGCTAGCGAACGTCCAGGCCGGTGAGGGCGCGGCCGATGATCATGCGCTGGATCTCCGAGGTGCCCTCGAAGATGGTGAAGATCTTGGCGTCCCGGTGCCAGCGCTCCACCGGGAAATCCCGGGTGTAGCCGTTGCCGCCGAGCACCTGCATGGCCTGCTCGGTCACCCGTACCGCGGTCTCCCCCGCGACCAGCTTGGACATGGACCCCTCGGCGTTCTTCAGCGCGATGCCCTGGCGTGCCATCCACGCGGCCCGCCACACCAGCAGCCGGGCGGCATCCACCGACGCCCCCATGTCGGCGAGCATGAACGCGATCGCCTGGTTCTGCCCGATCGGCCGGCCGAACTGGACCCGCTCCCTGGAATAGTCGCGGGCGTACTCGAAAGCGGCCCGGGCGATGCCGACCGCCATCGCGCCCACGCCCGGCCGCGACGCCTCGAACGTCTTCATCGCCGCCTGCTCGCCGCCCCGGCCGCCCGCGCGCACCCGGTCCAGCCGCCCATCCAGCCGGTCCTTGCCGCCGACCAGGCAGCGGCCTGGCACCCGCACGTCGTCGAGCACGACCTCCGCGGTGTGCGAGGCACGGATCCCGTGCTTGCGGAGCTTCTGGCCCTGGCTCAGCCCGGGGGTGCCGGGCGGCACGATGAAACTTGCCTGGCCCCGGGTGCCCAGAGCCGGGTCGACCGAGGCCACGATGACGTGGACGTCCGCGATGCCGCCATTGGTGGCCCACGCCTTGGTTCCGTTAAGCCGCCATTCGTCGGTGGCCTGGCTATATTCGGCGCGGGTCCGGATGGACCCGATGTCGCTGCCGGCATCCGGTTCCGAGGCGCAGAACGCGCCCAGCTTCACGTCCCCCGGCGTGCCGAACATCTGCGGCAGCCACTCGCCGACCTGCTCCGGGGTGCCGTTGCTGGCCACCGCGACGGTGGCCAGGGTGGTGCCGACCAGCGCGAGCGCGATCCCGGCGTCGCCCCAGAACAGTTCCTCGAACGCGATGGGGATGCCGAGGCCGCTCGGCTCCAGCCACTGCTGGCCGAAGAAGTCGAGCGAGTAGAGCCCGACCTTGGCCGCCTCCTCCAGGATGGGCCAGGGAGTCTCCTCGCGCTCATCCCACTCCGCCCCCGCGGGCCTGATCGTGTCCGCGGCGAAGCCGTGCACCCAGTCGCGCATCTCGCGCAGGTCGGGGCCGAGGTCCAGGGAGAAGTTCCCGGGCGTGCCAGGGGTGTCAGAATCACTGCTCATGGAATCCTCGCGGGCCGGGCGGTCATCGCTATGTTACTGAAGAGTAGCATAGCCAGCCGGCCAGGCCGAGGGGCAGGTTACTCGCTGCCGTGCCGGTCGAGGAACTCGTACACGTCAGACTCGTCCACGCCGGGGAAACTCCCGGTCGGCAGGGCGGACAGGATGTGCGAATGCGCCCGGGCCGACGGCCAGGCCATGCCCTCCCAGCGGGCCGCGAGCTCCGCCGGGGGACGCTGGCAGCACTCGCCGTCCGGGCAGGCCGAGGTCATCCGGGTGGCCGTCTCCCGGCCGCGGAACCAGCGCGCGTGCTCATAGGTGGTGCCGAGGGTGATGGCGAACCCGCGCTCGGCACCAGGGTCGACGTGCGCGACGCACCAAAAGGTCCCGGTCGGCGTGTCGGAGTACTGGTAGCACAGCGAGAACCGGTCGGCGCCGGCGAACACCTGACGGCCGGACCACTGGCGGCACATCCGCTGGCCCTCGATCGCGCCGGACGAATCGGCGGGCAGCACCAGCCCGTCGTTCTCGTAGGCCTTGTAGATGATGCCGCTCGCGTCATTCTTCACGAAGTGGCAGGTCAGGCCGAGATGGTGGGTGGCGAGATTGGTGAATCGGTGCGCGGCCATCTCATAGGACACCGAGAACACGTCCCGCAGGTCCTCGACGGACAGTTCCCGGTTCTGCTTGGCGTCAAGCAGGAAGCGCGCGGCCGACCGCTCCGGGACCAGCACCGCGGCGGCGAAGTAGTTCGCCTCGACCCGCTGCCGCAGGAAGTCCGCGAAATCCTTCGGGGTGCCGTGGCCCAGCACGAAATGCCCGAGCGTCTGCAGCAGGATCGTCCGCGGCGAGTGAATGCCCAGGGACTCCTGCTTCAGGTAGATCCGGTGATGCCTCAGGTCGGTGACCGACCGGACGGATCGCGGGAGGTCCTGCGCGTACCGAACCGAAAAACCATGCCGCATAACGATCGCCAGGATGGTGCCCTGCGAGAGCGCGCCGCCGGAGTAGCTGGCATCGTCCAGGGCCCGGGCCGCGGCGGCCTCGATGCCGGGGAAGTAGTTGCCCCGCTCCCGCATCGCCTCGCGCAGCATGGCGTTGGCCAGCCGCGCCTCCTCCGGAGTGGCGGTCGGCCTGGTGCGCTGCCTGCGCAGCTCGGTGTAGAGCGCGACGACATGCTCAAGCACGTCGTTGGGCACCCGGGCGCCCGCCTTCAGGTGCGGCAGGCCGAGATCGCGGTAGACCGGGTCACGCTGCGCTTCCTCCACCGCGATCTCCAACTGGGCCCGGCGGCTCGGCGGCTGGTGCCGGAGCAGTTCCTCGGCCGGCACGTCCAGTGCCTTGGCCAGTGACTCGATCAGCGACAGCTTGGGTTCCCGGCGGCCGTTCTCCAGCAGCGAGAGCGCGGAGGGAGCCCGGCCCACCCGCTGGCCAAGCTCGGCGAGCGTGAGGCCATGGGCGCGCCGTAGATGCCGCAACCGCTGCCCGAACGTCGCCAGGTCTAGACCACTTACTGTCAACTTTTGGATCTCTTTCGTACTGAACTCCGCCATAAATTGATTATACGAGAAAATTGTCAATTATTGAGGACGTTAGGCACTGGTATCGCCCGCACCGCCTGCGCACCCTGGGAGTACCAACCCAGGGGACGACATGACGTCGGGAGGACCCATGAGCGATCAGCGCCTCGAGGGCACACAGCAATCAGCGACCACCAGCAACGGGCACACCGCCAGCAGCAACGGGCTCAGCGCCGCCAGCCCGGTGCAGGAGCAGGCCGCAGGCTTGCGGCGGGAATGGGCGAGCGACCCGCGCTGGCGGGCTATCGACCGGACATATACCGCCGAGGACGTACTGCGGCTGCGCGGCAGCGTGCGGGAAGAGCACACGCTGGCCCGGCTGGGCGCGGAACGCCTCTGGGCCCTGCTGCACCAGCAGGACTTCGTCTCCTCGCTCGGCGCGCTCACCGGCAACCAGGCGGTCCAGCAGGTCAGGGCCGGGCTGCAGGCCATCTACCTGTCCGGCTGGCAGGTGGCCGCCGACGCCAACCTGGCCGCCGAGACCTACCCGGACCAGAGCCTGTACCCGGCCAACTCGGTGCCGCAGGTGGTCCGCCGGATCAACAACGCCCTGCTCCGCGCGGACCAGATCACCTGGTCGGAATCGGACGGGGACGACGCGGGCTCGCCGCACTGGCTGGCCCCGATCGTCGCCGACGCCGAGGCCGGCTTCGGTGGCGTGCTCAACGCGTATGAGCTGATGAAAGCCATGATCGCGGCCGGGGCGGCGGGCGTGCACTGGGAGGACCAGCTAGCGTCCGAGAAGAAGTGCGGCCACCTCGGCGGGAAGGTGCTCATCCCGACCGGCCAGCACATCAAAACGCTGAACGCGGCCCGCCTCGCGGCCGATGTCTGCGGCGTGCCGACACTCGTCGTGGCCCGCACGGACGCGCACGCCGCCACGCTGATCACCAGCGACGTAGACGAGCGCGACCGGCCCTTCATCACCGGCGAGCGGACGGCTGAGGGCTTCTACCGGGTCCGCAACGGGATCGCGGCCTGCATCGCCCGCGGCCTCGCCTACGCGCCGTATTCGGACCTGCTCTGGATGGAGACCTCCACCCCGGATCTGGACGTGGCCCGGGAGTTCGCGGACGCCATCCACGCGCAGTACCCGGACCAGATGCTGGCCTACAACTGCTCGCCGTCCTTCAACTGGCGCAAGCACCTTGACGACGGCACGATCGAGAAATTCCAGCGCGAACTGGGCGAGATGGGCTACCGGTTCCAGTTCATCACCCTGGCCGGTTTCCACGCCCTGAACTACTCGATGTTCGACCTGGCCCGGGGGTACGCGGCGGAGGGCATGCCGGCCTACGTGCGGCTGCAGGACGCCGAGTTCGCCGCGGAGGCGCACGGCTACACGGCCACCCGCCACCAGCGCGAGGTCGGCACCGGGTACTTCGACCTGATCACGTCGGCCATCTCGCCGGACGCCTCCACCGTGGCGCTGAGCGGCTCCACCGAGAGCGAGCAGTTCTCGGCCGCGCACTAGGGCACCAGCCGGCCCGGCACCGGGCCGGGGCCGCCAGCTAGGGCGACAGCAGGCCGGGTGGCGGGGGCGGGCGGCGGGGGCGGCGCTGACGCTTGCCCCCGTCCTCGTCCTCGTCCCCGTCCGCCTCCTTCCGGTCATCCTCGTCATCCCTGATGTCATGCCACCAGCGCGAGGGCACGAACAGCGGGATGATCATGGCGAAGCCGAGCAGCGCCAGGATGCCGCTGACCAGCATGACGCGAAAGCCAGCCCCGGCGGGATCGTGCTTCAGCGGGATCAGCCGGACGGCCATGGTCTCGCTCAGGCTCAGCAGCGCGGTCCAGCCCAGGAGCACGACCCCAGGTAGCCCCGATGCCAGGGGAGAGATCTTCGGTGCGGCAATCAGGATGCCAACGAGCAGGCCGACGCCCGCCATGGCACCAAGCGCGCTCAGGCCGCGGGGGCTGGTCACGCCCAGGCCCTCGGCGGGCAGGGCCGACATCCGCGTCACTCCCCAGCCGCCGCCCAGGAAGACCGCGGCGGCGGTAACGATGGCCAGGCCGGCACCTATCCAATGCCGCATATGTTCACCTGCCCTCCACAGCTACTCATACCGGAGTTCGTGGCGCAGCGACTCTACTGGACCGCGATGTGGTACGGCCCGCAGATGGCCGCAGGCCGCCCGCGCCCGCTCGCTGACCAGCGGGCTCATCCCGGATCCCGGGAAAGCGCCGCGGCCGGGAGGGTTTCCGGCGGGTTCGCCCGGTGGGTCCGCAGGCCGCGGCGGCCCGCGACCCGGGCCTTGTTCAGCGGCTCAAGGATGGCGTACCGCCACCAGGCGTCCCGCTCGACAAGTCGAAATTTCATGCCGCGGGCACCAGGCGGGGCCGAGTATCCGGCGGGCCGGTAGCGCCGGAAGTCGGCCGCCATCCGGTGAAAGAAGTCGCGGCGAGCCTGCCTGGGGACCAGCCCGCTGGACAGAACCGTGCTGTAGTGCTCCATGGCCCGGAGGAACACGGCCTCGCGGACACCCGCGGTGACCGGCGGCCGGCCGTCGGCATCCATGGCGGCGAAAACCTGAGCGTAGGAGGAGAAGATGGCGAAGTGGCCCATGCTCTTCGTCGCCAGGAACGAGCGCCTGCGGCGGCGGTAGAGGTAGCAGACCTGGTCCGCCGTCGCGATGCGGTGCGCACTCAGCAGGACGCCGCAGCTCACCGGCACGTCCTCGTGAATTCCCGGCGGGAAGGGCACCCCGATATCACGCAGGAAATCCCGGCGGATCACCTTGCTCCACGACGTCATGGTCCGGTTGATCAGGGCCGGCCGCTGCGCGAGCGTGACTACCCCCTCATTTCCCCGCAGGCTGCCCCCCGCGCTCGGCTCCGTCCGGCCTGCCGCGTGCAGACTCCGGTAATCAATGAGCAGCACGTCAGCGCTGGTCCCGGCGAGCGCCTGGCTGACCGCGGCCAGCGAGCCGGCGGTGAGCAGGTCGTCGGGGTCGACGAACCAGACGTACTCCCCCGTGGCTTGCGCCAGGCCCAGATTCCGGGCTGGCCCGGGCCCGGCGCTGTCCGCCAGGTGGATCACCCGCAGCCGCGGGTCCTGGCCGGCCCGGGCGTCCAGGATCTCCCCGCAGCGGTCCGGCGAGGCGTCGTCTACCGCGATGACCTCGATGCCAGCCGGAATGTCGGCCGTCGGCTGGCCGAGGACAGAGTCCAGGCACGCGCTGAGGTAGTCCTCGACGCCGGAGACCGGGAGCACGACGCTGATCCGCGGTCCGTGCCACGGAGCGTGCCCGGGAGCAGAAGGACCGTCGGCGCGGCGGGGCGGGGTCATTCCTCGGTGGTGCTCTGCTGGGTGGCCATCGACCGTGATGATAGTGCCCCGCGGAGCGCTCCGGGCCGCCTGGGCGGCGGTGCCCGGCCCCGCCCTCTCAGCGGTGCCTCAGCGTGCCTCAAGTAGGGTTGCCCGCGTGCATATTGACGCCGTCTTCCGGGCGATCGGGTCCTTCGCAGTGCGGTTCCGCTGGCTGGTGCTGGCGGCCTGGGTGGTTGCCGCGATCGCCGCTTCCTCGCTGCTCCCTGCGCTGTCCAGCGTGACCCAGAACAACAACACCAAGTTCCTGCCCGCCAGCGCGCCGAGCTCGCATGCGGCCGAGCTCGCGACCCCGTTCGGGACGTCCAGCCTGGTGCCGATTACCGTGCTGGCCGCCCGCTCCGGAGCATCGCTGACCCCGGCCGACGTAACAGCGCTGACCGCGCTGCAGAGGCAGCTCGGATCGGTGACCGGAGTCAGCAAGGTCCTGGACGCGGGACGCTCCAGCGACGGGCAGGCCGAGCAGTACGTGGTGCTGGCCTCGCAGGGCGGCGGCAACCAGAACTACGCGACCGACCTGGTCAACGGCCTGCGCGCGAAAATTGCGCAGGCCGGGCTGCCTGCCGGGCTGAAGGCACACCTGGCGGGTGACGTCGCCGCACAGGTTGACCAGCAGAAGGCGTCCGGTAACACGGGCAGCAAGCTGCAATTCCTGTCGCTGGCGTTCATCGTGGTCCTGCTAGTGCTGATCTTCCGGTCGCTCACGCTTGCGCTGACCACCGTGGCGCCCGCGCTTTTCTCGGTCCTCATATCCGGCCCCCTGGTTGCGGAGGCAGCGAAACACGGCCTCCAGGTGTCTCCCATCGCCGAGTTCCTGCTGATCGTGCTTGTGCTGGGGGCCGGCACGGACTATGGGCTCTTCCTGGTGTTCCGGGTCCGCGAGGAACTGCGCGCCGAGCCGCACGGCGAGCATGGGGACCACTATCCAGGGTCCGGCGGGCTCATGGGCAGCCTGTTTGGCGACCTGGTTCACCCCAGGCAGCCAGCCAGGGACGCTGTCGTCAGGTCGGTTACCCGGGTCGGAGAGTCGATCACCTTCTCGGCCGCCACGGTGATCGCGGCGGTGCTGACGCTGCTGCTCGCCACCTTCTCGTTCTACTCCGACCTCGGCATCCCGTTCGCCATCGCCATTGGCGTCATCCTGATCGCCGGACTGACCCTGCTGCCCGCCCTGCTGTCTATCCGCCTCTCACTGCTGGCCATGAAGCGCTCCCTGTTCCGCGCAGTCTTCCGCAGGCCGAAGCTACTGCCGTGGAACATCCAGGGAACCGGCAAGGCCGGGGTCTGGGGCCAGGTGGCCGGGCGCATCGTGCAGCACCCAGCGCCAACGCTGCTCGCCGGAATTGCCCTCTTCGGCGGCCTGTCGCTGGCCGTCTTCGGCTACACCGCCGCCGGCTTTGGCGGTACCACGGCTCCCCCGTCCGGAAGCGACTCCGCGGCCGGGCAGACTCTGCTCGACAAGTACTTTCCCCAGTCGGCGGCGAACCCGACCACGCTGATATTCAAGTTCAGCACGCCGGTGTGGCAGAATCCGGGGCCGCTGGCCGGGGCGACGGCCAAGCTCCAGGCCAGCAAGCTCCTCACGCAGGTGACCGGGCCGCTTAATCCCACTGGCCCCGCGCTGTCACCTGCTGCGTACACCGCGCTGCACAACCAGCTCGGCCCGGCCAAGGCCCTGCCGGCGGTCGAGCCACCAGGCATCCGGGTGCCCGCGGCGCAATACCAGGCCTACCGCGCAACCGTGAACTTTGTCAGCCCCGACGGCCGGATCGTGCTGTACGCGGCCGGCCTGAAGGCCGGTGACCCGGGCACCACCGCCGCGATGCACGTGGTGCCAGCGGTGCGCGCCGAGACCACCGCCGTCGGCCGGTCGATCGGCGCGACTGATTCAGCTGTCGGCGGCGAGGCGCCTGCCATCTATGACATCAGCAGCATCTCCAACAGCGATCTGAAGCATGTGATCCCGATCGCGATCCTGGTGATCGGCATCCTGCTCGCGGTGGTGCTGCGCAGCCTGGTGGCCCCGCTCTACCTGATCGCCTCGGTGGGAATTTCCTACCTCGCCGCGCTCGGCCTCTCGGTCCTGGTGTTCATCAAGCTTGGCGGGAGCGGCGGGCTGGTGTTCTTCATGCCGTTCCTGATGTTCATCTTCCTGCTCGCCCTCGGCGAGGACTACAACATCCTGATGATGACGCGGATCCGGGAGGAGGCCCAGAAACTCCCGCTGCGCGATGCGGTCACCCGGGCCTTGAGCATGACCGGGACCACGATCACATCGGCCGGCCTGGTTCTCGCGGGCAGCTTCCTGGTGCTGACGGTGGTGGCCGGCAGCGGCTCAGGCGGCAGCCAGGTCCGCGACATCGGGCTGGGCCTCGCGTTTGGCATCCTGATGGATACCTTCCTGGTGCGCACCCTGCTCGTGCCGTCCACCGTGGTCCTGCTCGGCCGGTGGAATTGGTGGCCATCCCGGATGGGCCGCCGGGCCGGGACAGGCGGCCCAGGTCAGGCTGGCCCAGGTCAGGCTGGCCCAAGTCAGGCGGACAGGGCCGGCGCGGCGGCACCAGGCGTGGCCACGGTCGGCGGCGCCGACCTGCCGACCGGGGCCAGCGAGGCCTGACCGGGCTCATGCTGCCCGGCCTGCTGCTCATCGGCGAGCGCGTTGACGGCGCCCGCCAGTTCGCTCAGCGCGGCTAGCGCTGACTGGATGATGCCCCGGCTGCCCTCGGGAAGAGCAGCGAACGCGGTCCGCAGCAGCTCCTCGTTGAGCACCCTCCAGCGGATGACCGCGGCCTCGCCGGCGGGCGTGAGCCGCAGGCATGCGGTGCGCCGGTCGAGTTCCCCGCCGGTCCGGGTGACCAGGTCCACCCGGCGCAGGCCCTGGGTCAGCGTGGCCACCGAGCTCGGGGCGAGCCGGAGCAGCCTGGCCAGTTGCCCCGGACGGGCACCAGGGTTCTCCGCCAGGCAGGACAGCATCTCCAGCTGGGCCACGGACAGCGCCGCTGCGGGATCAGCCGCCCGGGCGGCGCGGCGCATGGCTCGACGCAATTGGGCAACCACATCGGCCAGATCAACTGAAGGCACGGGGCGCCTCCTTCCGGATCGGGGCGCCGCCGCCCTGACCACTCGTAGTCGGCCAGGCCAGGACAGTCAGGGTGGCGGCCACCCCGGCCAGGGCCAGCAGCACAGCCGCGACACGGGCGCCCGGCATCGCGGCCAGTCCGGCCACCGCGCTGCCGCCGGTCGCATGCATGGCTACCGTGACCAGGGCGATGCCGAGCGTAGTGCCGATCCCCCGGGCCATGTTGACCAGCCCGCCAAGGACCGCGGGCGAGGTGGCCCCGGCAGAACGCATGATCACTGTGTTGTTGGCGGGCACGAACCAGCCCAGCCCGATCCCGGCCATGGCGAGCAGGACGACCATCCAGGTAGCGGGCACCGGCATAAAGACAAGCATACCTAGCGAGATAGTAGAGATACAGCCCCCGGTGATCCCGCGGGCCCGGTTGCCCAGCGTGCCAGGCAGCACGAGATCAGCCCCGAGCGCCGCCAGGCCGAAGCCGAGCGGCAGCGCGGACAGCACCAGCCCTATCCGGACCTCCCCGCCTGACGCCGCCAGAACCTGCGGAATCAGCACCAGCGGCCCGAAGAGCATCAGGTAGCCGCACAGTGCCCCGGCCAGCCCCAGGGCCAGCCGGCCGCTGCTCAGGAACGCGCGGGGCACCAGCGGATGCCTGGCCCGGCGTTCGCGGGCCGCGAACCCGGCCGCGGCGGCCGCCGCGGCGACGGCCAGCCCTGGGCCGGCCCAGCCCGGCATGGTCAGGCCGCCGGCCGCCGACAAGGCCAGCAGCAGGCAACTGGTGGCCATGCCGAGCAATACCGTGCCTGGCCAGTCAAAGCCGACGGCGGGCCGCAACTGCCTCGTCCTGGGCAGCAGGTAACGGCTGGCGATCATCGCGATGCACCCGACCGGCACGTTTATCCAGTACACGGAGCGCCAGCCCGCGTCCGCGGTGAGGATCCCGCCGAGGGTGGGGCCGAGCGCCAGGCCGAGTGCCTGGGCGGCAGCCTGGATGCCCAGTGCCCGCCGCATCGCCGACTCCGGCACGCTGGTCGCCACCAGCGCGACGCTGTTGGCCTGCAGCATGGCGGCTCCGACCGCCTGCACCAGCCGGAAGACCACCAGGAGGCGAAGCGAGGGGGCGACCGCACACGCTGCCGAGGCAAGCGTGAACGCGGCGAACCCGTAGCTGTAGATGAGCTTGCGGCCGCGGGCATCGGAGACCTGGCCTGCCGGGGCCAGCAGCGCGACCAGCGTCAGCAGGTAAATGAGTGATACCCACTGGACGGCGGCCAGGGGCGCGCCGAACTCGAGCTGCATCGGGCGGAACGTCAGGGTGACGATGCTCGCGTCAAGCTGGCCCATGAACGCGCCGAAGCACACCACGCCCACGGCAAGCCAGGGTGCGCCCGGGTAGCCGCGGATCGCGTCAGGCCGGGCGCGCTCCATCAGAATGCTTCTGTTACCGAACATAATCTCGTCCAGAATACCCCCCGGAATCCCGCTGGCGACTATCGCTGTTCGCACAGCCAGGCAGGTCTAGCGGCAATAGTCTGCGGAGTTCTGCGGGACATGCCGGCACGGTGCTGGCCAGAAGTGGCCCTGACCCGACAGACTCGCCTGGGGGGGAAGTCCGAGCTACGCCCTCGCGCGGCATCACGCCCGCCGACAGCGTCGGCGGCGCAGAAGGGACGCCGATGAAGGAACTGCGCCTCGTAGCGGTGAGTGAGGATGGCAGTTACGCCGTCCTCGCGGTACCGGGACGCGGTGGGCGCTTTTCGCTGCCGATCGACGACCGGCTGCGGGTAGTGGCGCGCGGGCAGTTCTCCCGGCTCGCTCAGTACGAGATCGAAGTGGAGAGTCCCTTGCGACCCAAGGAGATCCAGGACCGGATCCGTGCCGGAGAGACAGCGGACGAGATCGCGGACGCGGCAGGCGTTCCGATCGAGCGCGTCCGCCGGTTCGAAGGCCCAGTGCTCGCGGAACGGGCGTACCGCGCCCAGGAGGCGCAGCGGGCGACGATCCGCCAGCCGGGGGACTCAGGGCCCGGCCCACGGCTCGGTGACATCGTCTCCGAGCGACTCGTCACGTTCGGGTCCAGCCCGGAGGAGGCGCAATGGGACTCGCGCAAGCGCGCCGACGGCAACTGGCAAGTGCAGATCATGTTCACCGCGGGCGGCCGGCCGCACATGGCCGAGTGGGTTTTCGACCCGCGGCGCAGGCACGTCAGTCCGGCCGATGACGACGCCGGGCGGCTGTCGCTGCCCGAGTCCGATCTGCCTGAGCCCGTGCGCAGTCCCGGCCCGGCGCCCCGGGCCACGGTCACGCCCATCGCGACGAGGCTGGCGCCGCTCGGGCCCCCGGCCCCTGCTCCCAGCCCCCTGAGCCAGCCGGAACCGGAGCCTGAGCACCGGCACGTCGCCGCCCAGGCCGGTTACGCTGGCCGGGACAGTCAAGCCCGCCCGGCCAGCCAAGCCCGCCCGGCCAGCCAAGCCAGCCAAGCCCGTCCGGCCAGCCAGACCAGCCGGGAAGCGCCGAGCCGCCCGGCTGGCACTGAGGCACCAGGTCTCCCGGCCGGCCGGGAGACCGAGGCACGGCCGGCCGGCCGTGATGTCGTCGTTGAGGCAGAGGAGGAGGCCGCTGCCACGCAGCAGCCCGCTCCGCCTCGTGAGCGGCCGGCCAGGAAGGCCACCGGCGGACGGTCCAGGCGGTCATCCGTGCCGTCCTGGGACGAGATCATGTTCGGCAACTCCAGGCAGCCGGACTAGGCCGCCGGACTAGGCCTAGGCACCCACGGCCTGCGCCGGCAGGCACAGGTTTCGCGGCACGTTCCGGGCGTTCATCGCAGCTCGCGAAGGCCACCCGAGGCGCCAGAGGCGATTCACGTCCCCCGGCCACGGCCCGGCAGCGTACGATCGGCCCGCGAGGACCCGCCAAAGCGACAGACGAGGGTGAAAGCACGTGGGCCGGTTGGGTGAAACGCTCGGCCGAGCGGGACGGGTGGCTGCGGCCGCTCTGGCCACGGCTAGCCTGGCCTGCGGTTGCGGGCTGGTAGGCGGGCCTAAGACGGTCCAGGAGGACGTCCCCGATGTAATGACGGTGAGCAGCCAGGTGATCAGCCGGGGCGTAATAGCTCCGAGATACACCTGTCATGGCGCCGGGATGAGCCCAGCTATTCACTGGTCAGGCGCTCCGCAAGGGACGAAATCGCTAGCCCTTGTGGTAGACGATTCTTCGGCCCCGATCACGCCATATATCTACTGGATTGTGTTCGATATCGGTCCGCAGACAACAGGAATACTGGACGGGCAGCTGCCGCCAGGTGCCCGCGAGGCCGACAACAGCAGGGGAACTGCACGTTATGACCCTCCGTGCCCGCGGAATAGCGCCCATGCATACCGGTTCACGGTTTACGCACTTGGCCGCGACCTCCGGCTGCCTAGCGGGACCAGTGCGAAATCGGCATGGACTGCGATCGCACAGGCGGCCATCGCGCGCGGCAGGGTCACTGCCATAGCCACCCCGTAATCGCCATGTCACATCGAGTAAACGGATTCGGTAAAAAATTCCCTAAACACATGACAGCGCCCATAGGGGTCCGCCAGACTAACGGATCAGGTAGCTCAGTCTTGGATGGAATCAAGGCGCTAGCAACACAGGGGAAGGCCCGCGCCATGGCCGCGTGTGCCTAGCTGGCGCCGCCCATGAGGCCATGGCTTGTTGGGTGGTGCAATGACTCTGCTCCTGGTCGGCATCGTCGCCGTGATCCTCGTGATCCTGGCCGCCGCTTTCCTCACTCTCCGGCGCGGGCAGGACGACGATCAAGACGAGCCCGGCGGCCGGTGGGCGGTCCGCGACCGGGTCCGCTCGGCGGGCCGGGACGGGCATTGGCGCAGTCAGGCCCAGGACCCGAGGGCAGCACGACGCCCGGAGCGCGCTGAGCCGTCACGGCGTTCTGAGGAACGGCCCCGCGGCTTCGACGACCCCGCCGCTGGGTACGCCGACCGGCGAGCCGGGCGCGGCCCGCGCGATCAGGCCAGCGACCGCGGTTACCCGGCACGGACCCCAGAGCGGTATGCGGACGCCGCCGCGACAGCGGTATACCCGGCACCCGGCGGCCGCGGCACGCGCGGATCAGGCTCGGCGCCCCGGGGGGCCGCAGGCCGTCGCCAGGAAGGCTACGACACCGGGCCGCGTGAGCAGCTGTACGACACCGGCCCCTCCGCCGCGATGGGCGATCATCCCTCGCTGCCCGGGGGCCACCGGTTCCCGGCTGAGCCCGATGACGATTCGGCGCTCACCGACTCGGACGTGTTCCCGCGGATTCGGGACGACATTCCGCCGGCCAAGGCCAGCAAGCCGCAGCCCCCGGCCAAGAGCCGATCCCGGCAGTCGCGCAGCAGTAAGCGCGGCGACGATGACGACTGGCCCAGCACCGAGTGGGACAAGCTGTCCGACGAGCAGTACTGGGCCGAGCTGTCCTCCGACAAGCCGCTGGCCACCACGGCTCGCACCGCGCAGCCAGCCGCGGCCAAGGCGGCCTCCGCCGCGGCCAGCCCACCGCAGGCGAAGCCCGCCCCGGCGCGGTCGCCTGCCGCAGGCCAAGGCCGCCAGGCTGCCGCGCCAGCCAAGTCCGCGCCGGACCGGGAGTCTGTCGCGCCGAGGCGCCGGGACAGGACCCAGGAGGCAGTTACCGAGGCGCTGCCAGTGCGAAACCGGCAGCGTCCCGCCTCGGCTCAGCCAGCGCAGCCCCGGGAAGCAGGCGAGCCCAGCCTCGCGGTGCTGACCAGCCTGGCCAGCACGCCTCCCGCCCGGCGGCCTGGGCCGCCTCCACGCGACGACGATCCGCTGACCAGCCCCTCTTTCTCGCGCCAGGCGGCGCCCACCCAGGACAGCAGGTCATACCGGAACGCCGGCCGGGACCGGCAGCGCGGCGGGACCGGCGACTACCCCACCGGCGACTACCCCACCGGCGGCTTCTCCACCAGCGATTACCCCGCTGCTGGCTATCCGACCGGTGGCTACCCCACCGGCGGCTACAGCAACGGCAACGCCACCGGCAGCTACGCCAACGGCGCTGGCAGCCGGGCCAACACCGGCAACGGCAACTACGCCGACGGCGGCCGTGCCGGCACCGGCACCGGCACGGGCACGGGCACGGGCACGGGCACGCCGGGATACCAGACCGGCGCGGGCGAGCACACGAACCCGCAGGCCGCCACCCCGGCCGCAGCCTGGCCGGGCGACCACCGGCCAGCTCCCCCGGTGCCGCAGCCGGCGCCCCCCCAGCCGCCAGCGCCCCAGCCAGCGCCACCACAATCCGTGTCGTCGCGCGCGCCGGCCGGGAACCCGTACGGCAGCTACGTGCAGAACGCCCCAGCCGCCCCCCCAGCGGCCAGTCACCCGGCCGCATACCCCGCCGACGACCGCACCCGGACAGACATCGCCTATGGAGGGGGTTACCCAGCCGCCACGGGCTACCCGGAGCCGCCATTCAGGCAGGCCACCGGATCTGGTCCCGCCGTCGGACTACCTGGTCAGGACAATGGCTGGCATTCGGCGCCGCCCCCGGCCAGCCCCGATTACCCGACCGATCCCGCCAGCCAGTACCTCTACACCGGCGGATCCGGCTATCCAGACACGGCCGCGTACGACACCCGGTCTCCGGCGGACACCAGCTACCCCGCTAGCTACACGGAACCGCCCAGCTACCCAGAGTCGACGGGCTATCCGCAGCCGACTGGTTACCCAGAGTCGGCCCCTTACCCCGATCCGGCTGGCTACGCTGAAGGCTCTCAGAACGGCGCCCGTTACTCCGACGGGTACGGTGCGGACCCGTACGGCCCGGACGGATATGGTGGTTACCGGCCACGCCAGGCTTGACAAACCCGACCAGTGCGCCGCGAGAATGTGCCGACGACGCTAAGGGCAGGGGACATGCTGAACGGCAGGCGCGATCATGCACGCAGTTACCATTTGCACCGACTGGCGACTGCTCTGGACACCAGGGGTTTGCACGCGACGGTGAAGACCACCTACCCCGCCGCTCTCCATATCTTCACCCCCGGCGCCTCGATGCTGGCGGAAAGCATCGACTGCACTCCCGGCACGGACGGCAGCGGCCGGCTGCGCTGGTATTACCGCTGGTCCTGGGGGGAAGTCCTGCACGACACCGAGGACCCGTCCGGCGCTGCCGCGAAGATCGCCGAGGTGCTGTCGGCCCGGTGACCCGCTCCGGCGGCAGGTGGTGGCGGCCGCCGGGGAGCCGGGCACCGGACGGGTGGCCCGGGGTGTCCGGTTGGTGGTCAGATCTCTGATCCGCCCTGGTTCATCAGCGGCCGGACCTCCACCGCGGTGAGCCCGGCGTCCGGGATCAGGGCGGCCAGTTCGATGGCGCGCTCTTTGCTCTCGCAGTCGACCAGGTAGTACCCGGCCAGGAACTCCTTGGCTTCCAGGTACGGCCCGTCGGTTACCGCCGGGACAGCGCCGCGCACCCGGACCGTGGACGTGTGGGAGGGGTCCGCCAGCGCTGCTGTGCTCACCATCTCACCGGACTCGGTGATCGTCTCGATGAGTTCTGCATGGCCGCGGTAAACCGCGTTACGCTCGTCCTCTGACAAGGACTCCCAGATCGCAGGGTCCATGTAGATCATCAGCAGGTATTGCACGATGCACGCTCCTCGCAGTCAGGGCGCCCGGCCGGCGCCTCTCACCGGTAGACGGAGCAGCCGGCCCAGTTTCGACATCCGGCCGGGCCACGGCATCAGGTTCAGGTGGCGATGTCCGGATAGGGGACGGTCCAGTGGCTCAGCCGGGCCGCGTACTCGCGCTGGAACGCCAGGGGCTCCGCGTAGTCCCGCTCGAACAGGGCGATGAACAGGGTCAGGCTGAGGAAGCAGTGCGCGCCGAGTTCGAACAGGCCGACATAGTCGTGAGTAGCCAGTACCTCGCGTTCGGTGTCGCTGAACGCCAGCCAGGTGCTGCGCTCCAGACCGGGACAGTTGAGAATCACGTTGGCCTGCTCCGCCTCCCACCAGGTGACGGTGCCCCGCGGATCCTCCCGGTACCGCTCCACGAGGTCCGGGTCACGGTCGATGCTGTACAGGAACTTGTTGACCAGGTATTTGCTCACGGCGCGTCCACCCCATTCGGGTACCAGGTGAAGTAGGCCTCCATCGTGTGGAACAAGTCGAGCGTGTCGGTGTAGTCGGCCTTCACGTTGGGCCCGGCCACGCCCATCATGAGCATGAAGTCCATGAAGCCGTGGGTGGCGTTGCCCGGCTCCCACAGGTTCTCCAGGCTGACCTGGGCCAGGGCGGATTCAAGGTCACCGGAGGCAATCCATTCGACGGCCCGGCGGTCGAACTCGGGGTCCGGGCCGTGCGGGCCGAACTGCCGCGGGCCGCCGAGCTCCAGCGACAGGTGCCCGGTGCCGATGACGGCGACGCGCTTATCACTGGGCCATGACTCGACCAGCTCGCGGATGGTCCGGCCCAGCTCGACGAAACGCTTCGGCTGGGGCATCGGCGGGGCGAAGATGTTCGTATAGATCGGGACGATCGGCAGGTCAGCGGCGGGCCGCAGGGTGATGATCGGGCAGGTGATGCTGTGGTCGATCCGCAGTTCATTGCTGAACGCGAGATCGAACCCGGCGTCAATCCCCTGGCGGAGCAAGTAGCCGGACAACTCCTCATCACCGCGCAGCATCATCCGCGGCAGCCCGAACTCGCGTTCCTCGTTGTACCAGTTCGCGTCGTACAACGGCGCCTTGCCGATGAGGAACTGCGGCATGTTGTCGAGCCATAGCTGATGGAAATGATCACTGCCGACCATGACCAGCACGTCAGGCCGGGCCCGGGTGAGCGTCTCGCGGAAGGCGTGGATCTTGGCGACCCATTCGTCGGCGAACGGCGGCCGATCCGCACCGACGGCGGTGCTCGCCCGGTAGTAGAAAGGGTGGTGCGTGGAAGCGATGATCGCCGCGATCGTGGCCATGCTGCTCCGTTCGGGTCCGGGGCGGATTACCAGGAGCCCCAGCGCAGGCTGGGTTCGGGCAGTTTCACCGGCTCCAGGAAGGCGGGCGGGCTGTCGAGGTCCAGCGCGTCGAGCGGCGCGGCCGCCGCGGCATCCCGGGCGGTCAGCGGCGGCAGGTTCCACTTCTCCTCGACGAGCTTGAGCACGGAGGTGTGGTCGAGCACCTGGCTGCACACGTAGTCCGGGCGGGCGTAAGGCGACACGATGACGGCGGGGACGCGGAACCCGTACCGGTCGTAGCGGCGCGGTCCCGCGTTCATCTTCTCCGCGTTGGCAACATACCGGGGGAAGAACGGCCGCAGGCAGATACCAAGCCAGGACCGCCTGTCCACCAGGCTGCGGCCCGGAACATCGTCGGGCGGCACGGCAGCCGGCGGCGGGACATGGTCGTAGTATCCGCCGTGCTCGTCATACACCCAGATCAGCAGGGTGTCCGGCCACCCCTTGCCCTGCATGACCCGGTTGATCACCTCGGCCGCGAAGCTCTCGCCTTTCCGGATGTCCTGCGGGTTCTCTTCGGAGTAGGCGTTGAAGTCCGGGTCAACGATGCTGAATGCGGGCAGCGTCCCGTTGTCGGCATCGGCGAAGAACTGGTCCGTGCTGCGGACGTGCCGGAGGTACCGGGTGATGCCGAGCGGGAAGATGTCCGCGGTGAACTGCATGTCCTTGTCGACGGCCTGCCCCACGGGCTGGAACCACCTGGTGACGGACATCAGCCGCCGCCGGAGCATCCGGCCACGGTGGCGCAGCAGCCGCCGGAGCGCGGACCGGCCCTCAGCCATCGGGTGGTAATTGACCCACGAGATGCCGTGCTTGGTCAGCAGGTCGAAGATCGTCCCGGTGGGCGGGTAGTCGGCCAGATCGAAGGGCAGGTCATCGATCAGCCCGTGCGCCGTCCCGGCGATCAGGAACCGCCGGTTGGGGAAGGTGGGCCCCAGGCATGAGCTGAACCAGTGGTCCGCGACGGGGAAGGCGCGGGCCAGCCCGTAGTAGAAAGGCAGGTCACGCTCGCACCAGTAGCCCATGCCGAGGGATGCGTCGCGGCCGGGCCGCAGAGCCTGGGTCGCGCTCACGAACCCGTCGCACTTTCCGCCGCCCCATTGCAGATAGCTGGCATGCCAGCTCTGCGATGGCACCAAGGGCTGCGTCGCTGTGCTGGGCAAGTGATGGGCGGGGACTACGGCCCCGTCCGCACCCACGTTGGTGGCCGCCGGCTCCCCGTCAGCGCCCCGCGGGAAGCCCTCACCCCGGCCGGCCAGCATGCCGAGATAGTTGTCGTAGGAATGGTTCTCCATCATCAGGACCACGATGTGCTTGATCTGCGGCAGCAAGTCGCTGCCGGCCGGCCGGCCGGGCCGCGGGAGCTGCCCGGCCGCCTGGTCACCCAGGCGGCGGGAGGCACGCCGCTGCTCGCGGCGGTCAAGCCAGTCCACCATGTGAATGCCACCTTCGTGGTCGATGTCGCGGTATCGTCTCACGCCCGGCCGCGCCGGGCACGTGGCGGGCGGCTGGGGCCGGCCCCAGCCGCCCAGCAACCGCAGCACCGTTTACTGATCGTGTCGGAGCAGGGTCTGCGCTACCCATTCGGACGCGAGTCATTCGACGGTTTGACGGAGCATTTCCCGGGCAGTCGGTTCCGGTGACGGCGTGATGAGTCAACGCCGGCTTTTGAAGCCAGGAAGGCGGCAGCAGGATGCCCTCGATGTCCACGGCCCGCGCGTCCACGACGGCCAGGCGCGCATCAGACAGCCGGCCCGCACAGGTGATGGCCCGGGCGGGCCTGGTCGCCCGCGGAGTGATCTACCTCTTGATCGGCTGGGTGGCCATCATGCTGGCCCTCGGGAAGAGCACCCAGGAAGCCGATCAGGGCGGCGCTTTGCAGATGCTGTCCGGCAAGCCCTACGGCCTGGTCTCGCTCTGGCTGCTCTGCATCGGATTCATCGCGTACGCCCTCTGGCGGCTGAGCGAAGCGGCGTTCGGTGTCACCGGTGAGGGCAACGGCGCCGGCCCCCGGCTGAAGTCCCTGGCCCGGGCGGTCATCTACGCGAGCTTCGCGTTCACCACGTTCTCGGTGATCAGCGGCGCGAATAAGAGTCAGTCCGGCCAGGAACAGGACTGGACGGCCCGCGCCATGCATCAGCCAGCGGGCCGGTGGGCGGTGGGCCTCGTCGGCCTGGCTATCGTGATCGCCGGCCTGGTCCTGGTGGTTGAGGGTATCCGGCACAAGTTCGAGAAGCAGCTGCGGATGTCGCAGATGAGCGCCGAGACGCGGCGGGCCGTGAAGTGGCTCGGGACGATCGGAACCACCGCCCGCGGAGTGGTGTTCACACTGGCCGGCATCCTGGTCATCGAGGCGGCCGTCAAGTATCAGCCGTCGAAGGCCGGCGGTCTCGACAAGGCGCTGCTGACCTTGCGTGATCAACCGTTCGGCACGTTCGCGCTGATCATCGCGGCCCTCGGCCTGATGATCTTCGGCGTCTACGGCCTGTGCGAGGCCAGGTGGCGCCGGGTCTGACCGCCGGCCAGCCACCACCGCGCACCGCCGGGCGCTAGGGCGCGTCGTTCTCGCGTGGCACCCGGAGCAGCAGGACTCCGGCCTGGATGGCCACCACCAGCCGGCGGGTGCTGCCCATCACCTCGCCGTCGAGCTGCCACAACTGGGCCCGGTCGAACTCGATGCGCACCTCGCGCACGGTGAGGCGGGCCACCCGGGCGGTTGCGTTCCGCCGCAGCAGCACGTGCGCCGCCAGGGCCAGCCAGCCGGCCCACCCCCGCGCGGTCAGCACGAGGACATCGAGCTGCCCGTCGTCCGGCAGCGCGGCCGGCAGCAGCGGCAGTCCCCCTTGCAGCGAGCCGACGTTGCCGACGACGATCCCGCTGGCCCGGCGGCGCAACGGCGGCCCGCCGTCGGCCCGCAGCCGCACCCGCATCGGCCGGTCCCACAGGTGCCGCAGCCCGGAGAGTCCGTAGGCGGCCCAGCCCAGCCGTTTCTTGAGCCGCTCGCTGGCCCCGTCCAGCATTTTCGCGTCGAAGCCAAGCCCGGCCATGACCAGGAACGGCCTGCCGTTCGCGCTGCCCACATCCAGCGGCCGGTCAGCGCCGGTCAGCGCGACATCAAGTGCGTCGTCGAGCCCGAGCGGCAATCCCAGGTTGCGGGCCAGCAGATTCCCCGTCCCGGCGGGCAGCACGGCGAGCGGGATGCCGCTGCCCAACAGCCCGGCCGCGCACGCGGTCACCGTGCCGTCGCCGCCGCTCGCCACCACCAGGTCAACCCGGGCCTGCACCGCGGCCCGGGCCAGCCCCTCCCCTGGATCATCCGGTGTCGTCTGCGACCACAGCGGCTCGCTCCAGCCGTGCGCGGCCATGGCCGCGCAGACCGCCGTCCGGAACGCGCCCAGGTCATCGTGTTTGGTGGGATTAACCACCACCGCTGCCCGGCTCATCGCCGTGAGCTGGAGCTGAGCACCGCCCTGATCACCCCGACTTTCTCGACCTGCGACCCGCCGCGGCCCAGGAGCAGCACGGCTCTCACCGGGCCTACGCTAGGCGTCTGCTCCTGCGTCAGGAGAGGCTAACGGCATGATGAGCGGTATCGATTCTGCCCCAGACGGCAGGCCCGTCCCCGACGCGCATCCGTGGTGGCAGAAAGCCGTGGTCTACCAGGTCTATCCGCGCAGCTTCGCGGATTCCGACGGCGACGGCATCGGGGACCTGCCGGGGATCATCGGCAAGCTGGACTACCTGTCGGCCCTGGGTGTGGATGTGCTGTGGATCTCGCCCTTCTACCGGTCACCGCAGGACGACAACGGCTACGACATCAGTGACTATCAGTCCGTCGACCCCGTGTTCGGCACGCTGGCCGACATTGACGCGCTGATCGGGCAGCTGCATGCCCGCGGCATGAAGCTCGTCATCGACGTGGTGGTCAACCACACCTCCGACGAGCATCCGTGGTTCCTGGAGTCCAGGGGTGCCGCCGGGAGCCCGAAGCGGGACTGGTACTGGTGGCGCCCGCCGCGGCCCGGCATGCAGGCGGGTGCTCCCGGGGCCGAGCCCACCAACTGGATGTCCTTCTTCTCCGGGGCCGCCTGGCAACTCGACGACCGGACCGGGGAGTACTTCCTGCACTTGTTCTCCCGTCGGCAGCCCGACCTGAACTGGGAGACCCCCCAGGTTCGGCAAGCCGTGTACGAGATGCTGCGCTGGTGGCTCGACCGCGGCGTAGACGGTTTTCGGATGGATGTCATCAACATGATTTCCAAACGACTGCCGCTGCAGGACGGCCCGCCGCTCCCTGACGGCCGCTACGGCGACGGTTCGGGCAGTTTCATCTGCGGGCCGCGGATCCACGAGTTCCTGCACGAACTGCACCGCGAGGTGATCCCCGGGCCCGGCAAGGTGCTGCTGACCGTGGCCGAGATGCCGGGTGTGACGGTGCCGGACGCCGCGGCGTTCACCGACCCGGCCAACGCTGAGGTCGACATGGTCTTCCAGTTCGAGCACGTCGGGCTTGATCACGGCCCTGGTGGCAAGTTCGACCGCCGGCCACTGCGTCTGGTTGATCTCAAGGCCACGTTCGGCCGCTGGCAGGCCGGGCTGGCCGCCAGCGGCTGGAACAGCCTGTACTGGAACAACCACGACCAGCCGCGGGCGGTGTCACGGTTCGGCTCTGATGAGCCCGCTGACCGGGCGCTGTCCGCCAAGCTGCTTGGCACGGTCCTGCACCTGCACCGCGGTACGCCCTACATCTACCAGGGTGAGGAACTCGGCATGACTAACTTCCCGTTCACCTCGATCGACGAGTTCCGGGACATTGAGTCGCTGAACTACTTCGCCAGCGCCATCGACAGCGGCGGGGACGAGGCGGCGGTGCTTGCCGCGCTGGGCTCTATGAGCCGGGACAACGGCCGTACCCCCATGCAGTGGGACGGTACCGCGCACGCGGGGTTCACCACGGGGACGCCGTGGCTGCCGGTCAACCCCAACTACCCGGACATCAACGCGGCCGCTCAGATCACCGATCCTGGTTCCGTGTTCCGCCATTACCAGCGGCTCATCGCGCTGCGGCACGACCTGCCCGTGGTCAGCCACGGCGACTTCACCATGCTGCTGCCCGATGACGAGCACGTCTATGCGTTCACCCGGCGGCTGGACGACGTCGAGTTGCTCGTGCTCGCCAATTTCAGCTCCAGCGTCGCCACCGTAGACCTGCCCGGCGCGCAGGCGTGGGCCCAGGCCGACCTCCTGCTGTCGAACTACCCGGGCCCGCCGGGCGTGGCGGCCCCAGCGGACGTGGCAGGCCCAGCCGGAGAGCCGGTCAGGCTGCGGCCATGGGAGGCCCGGGTGCACCGGCGGGTTCGCCGCTAGGATCCCGCGCCCGGGCCGCCGGCCGTGTGCCGCCCCATGTCGTACGCCTCGACCAGGCGGTCCATCGTCGCATCGACGGCGTGATCAATGTGACGGCGGCCAGGCTCGGCGTCATGCCATTCGATGATCTCGCGTGCGCCCTGCCAGAACGGCACCGTCGCGACCCAGCCGGGCACCAGGCTCTTGATCTTGGTGTTGTCGAACGTCACCGAGTGCGCCTTGTCACCGAGCAGGCTGGCCCCCCACTGCGGATCCACCGCCGCCACGGCGTCGGACGGCACATGCACGATCCGGGCCTCCGCACCCGCGGCAGCGGCCAGCATGCTGGCGATCTGGTTCCAGGTCAGCACCTCGTCTGAGGTGATGTGGAAACTGTCGCCAATGGCCCGCGGCTCAGCCAGCAGCCCGACGAACGCCCGGGCGAAGTCGGTGTGATGGGTCAGCACCCACGCCGAGGTGCCGTCGCCGTGCACGACGACCGGCGCGCCGCGGCGCATCCGGTCGATGACCGTCCAGCCGCCCTCGAGCGGCAGTGACGTGTGGTCGTAGGTATGCGACGGCCGCACGATCGTGACCGGGAAGCCCTCGCCGCGGTAAGCGCGGACCAGCAGGTCCTCGCAGGCGATCTTGTCCCGGGAGTACTGCCAGTGCGGGTTACGCAGCGGGGTCGACTCGACAATGGGCAGCCGGGCCGGCGGAGTCTGGTAGGCCGACGCCGAACTGATGAAAATGTACTGTCCTACCCGGCCGCGCAGCAGATCGAGATCGGCGCCGACCTGATCGGGGGTGAAGGCGAGGTAATTCACCACCGCGTCGAACTCCAGGCCGCCGACAGCTTTCCGCACCGACTCAGGGTCCCGGACATCGGCGGTCAGCACCCGCGCTTCGGGCGGGGCCGCCCGCACGGTCGTCGTGCCGCGATTCAGCACGGACAGGTCGAAGCCGGCCATGACCGCCTGCCGGGCGCACGCCGCGCTGATCACCCCCGTGCCGCCGATGAACAGGATGCGCTGCGCCGTCATGACACTGGCCTACCACGGTCCGGCCAGCTTGTCGTGTACGGCGAACGATGGCGCAGGTCATCGCGCACGTCGGTGCCAAGACGGCGGGTCTCGCGCCGGTTGATCGCCGCGCCTGCCACCGCACCGGTGAGCAGCGGCCCGACCGACAGGGCGCTGCGCCCGGCCCGCGCGATGAGCCGGCGTTGCAGCCGCCTGCGCAACGGCGAGCCCATCGCCAGGGCCAGCCCGCCAGGCCCGAGGGCGACGCCGCGCCGACGGGCCCACGCCCCGACATAGGACATCATCCGCTCGGTCGACGAGCCGGACGGCCGCATGCCATACACCTCGTGCAGCTCAGCCACCAGCTTGATCTCTATGCCGACGAGGGCCAGGGTCTCGATCGCGACCTCCACGGGGGCGGTGGGCAGCGGAAGCACCATGACCGTGCCGGCTGCCGCGCCGACCGCCGCTGCGGCTCGGGTGGAACCCTGAATCAGGGCGTCGGCGAGCTCCTCAGGGGTGAACCCCGGGAACTGGGCGCGGAGCGTCTGCTGATCCCGTACCGGCAGCCGAGGAGCCATGGCCAGCACCTCGGCCGTCAGCCAGCGGCCGCCGGACAGCGCGCCATACCAGGTGGCCCGGCCGCCGCGCCGGGCGAGCTGGGGAATTGCCGCTGTCAGCTTGCGGCGACGTGACGGGCTTTCAGCCTCGCTGAGCTCCCCGGCAAGCTCGGCCACCTCCCCAGGCAGCGCCTGGGCGGTTACTTCGGCTGGCGTGGCAGGCCCGGGCCCGGAATTGTCCATGCGCTAGGGCTACCCTCAGACGGCGCTCATACGCACGTCATGATGCCTGCCGGCCCAGCCAGCGGGGCGGTTTCGCTAGCCGCGGACATCAGCCGCGATGAAATGGGCGGTCTGGGCGGGCGGGTCAGACAGCGCCTTCGCTGCCTCCTCATACTGGCGGTCGGTGCCGGTCAGCCGGTCCCGGTGCTGGCGCAGGTGCTCCTCCCAGGACGGGACCACGAACCACTCGACGAACACCTGCGGGTTCTCCGCGTCACGGAACAAGCCCCACCGGATTGCCCCCGTTCGCAGTCGTGACCGGCGTACCTCCCGCATGGCCCGCAGGAACGGCTGCTCGTTGACGGCTGCCACCGCGTAGGTGGTCTCAACCACGACGGGGCCACCCCGCGGATCCGCGTCCATGACCAGATGAGGCTCCGGCCAGTACGCTACCGGGCTGCGGTCCATGTCAGCGGTGTCCAGGAACGGCCAGAACCGGATGGTCGCCGCCCCGGCGGCCATCAGCGCGGCCGCGGCCAGGAAGGCCGGCCCCAGCCCGGCAGCTCCAGCCACGACACCCCAGCCCGCGGCGCCAGCGGCCTGGGCGCCGAACAGCACGGTCTGGTAGACGGACAGCCCCCGCGCCCGGACCCAGGCCGGCAGGAAGAGCTGGAGCGATGCATTGACGGTCGACAGGACGGCGATCCACGCCGTGCCCGTGGGCAGCAGCACGACGAGGGTGACAGCGACATTGCGCAGCAGGATCACCGCGACGAGCGCCGCCGCGTACATCACGCTCGCGGTAACCATCAGGGCGTTGGCCGACAGCCTGGCCCGGGCTTGCGGCAGGATGAACGCGCCGCCGACGGCGCCCGCGCCCAGGGCTCCCAGCAGCAGGCCGTAACCGTCCGCCCCCAGTCCGAGCCGGCCGGTGGCGATCAGGGGCAGCAGCGCCCACAGCGCGCTGCCCGGGATGAGGAACAGCCCAGCGCGCAGCAGGACCCGCCGCACGACAGGCGCATTGCGCACATACCGGCCGCCGGCCCGCAACGCGGAGACGAAGCTCTCTGGGTACTCCGATATCGCTCCCGGCTGGGGATGCCATGCGAGCAGCACGATGGCGTAGCCGAGGAACGTCGCCGTGTTGATCGCGAACACGGCGGCCACCCCGGTCCGGGCGATCAGCAGCCCCGCGACCGCCGGGCCGATGGCCCGGGCCAGGTTGACGCTGATCGAGCTGAGAGTCGAGGCAGCACGCAGCTGCGCGCGCGGGACCAGGTCAGGCACGAGCGACTGGTAGGCAGGCACGGCCAGCACCGAACCGGATCCCAGCACGAAGGTGAACATCAGCAGGAGGGCCGGCGGCATCTGGTGCGCCACCGTCAGCACGGTCAGCACGGCGCCGGTGATGACCATGCCGCCCTGCACCGCGATGAGCAGCCTGCGCCGGTCGAAGGTGTCCGCGAGCACCCCGCCGACCAGCCCGAACAAGACGTACGGGAGCATGTCGGCGGTCTGCACGAGCGGAACCAGGATCGCCGCGTGCGCCTGGTGAACCAGCAGCCACTGGGCACCCACCGTCTGCATCCAGGTGCCGACGTTACTGACCAGGGCAGCGATCCAGAGCGCGCGGAACAGCCCGATGCGCAGCGGCGCCCACGTAGACGACGCTGAGGTCGAGCCAGCCATGCTCCCCCTGCCCGGTGTCTGTGTCGAAGGAGTGCCGCCCCGCGGCGACCTCGACGCTATCGCCGGCTACCCGCCGGTTCCTAGGCCGGTGATGATTCCGGCCCGGTTAGGTACCTGTGCCGCTGCCGACTGCCGCACGGTCCACTCCTGGCGGCCTCCCGGCCGCGCGGAGGGCACCATAGGGTAAGGCGGACGGCATTTCGGGCAAAGGGCAGGTGTCATGCGGTTGCGGGCGGGCGTAGCGATCGACCTCGGCACGGTCAACACGCTCGTGCATATCGCCGGCCGAGGGCTTGTCGTCGACGAGCCCTCGGCCATAGCGGTCGATAGGGCCACCGGCGGGGTCACCGCCGTGGGGCACGCCGCCGACGCCCTGGCGGGGAAGGATCCCCAGGACGTCGAAGTGATCCACCCGCTGCGTGACGGGGTCATCGCCGACCTGGACGCGGCGACGGCCATGCTGCAGGCCTTCCTGAGCCGGGCGCGGCTGCGCCGCGGGCTGCTCCGGCCATTCGCTGTGGTCTGCGTGCCGGGCGGCGCGACCTGGGTGGAGCGGCGATCCCTGGCCGCCGCCTTCGGTGCGCTGCGGCCACGCTGCTCGGTGAGCTTCGTGGACGAACCCGTCGCGGCCGCCGCCGGGGCCGGCTCCGACCTGGCGGCCGGCTCCGGTGTCTTCATTGTGGACGTCGGGGGCGGGACCACTGAGGCGGCGATCGTGGCCAGCGGTCATGTGGTGCGGGCCCAGTCGGTACGGGTCGGCGGCAACGGCATGGACGAGGTGATCGTGAATGCCGTCAAGGAAGAGTTCGGCCTGCTCCTGGGCCGTAACGCGGCCAGGAGCCTGAAGATGGCGGTGGGGATCGCCGAGGGCGCGGCCGGATGGATGGAAGCGGTCGGGGTCGATGCCGCACGCCGGACGCCCCGGGTAGAACGCGTGCCCGGGCAGCTTATATCGGCGGCGCTTGAGCGCCCGGTCACCAAGATCGTCGACTCGGTGCAGGAGATGCTGTCGGATATCCCGCCGAACCTCGCGGAAGACGTGGTTCGGGGAAAGATCCGTCTCGCGGGAGGTGGAGCCCTGCTCCCGGGCCTGGCGAGCAGGATCGAGGCGGCGGCGGGCATCCCCGCCCTCGTGGTGGACGACCCGCTGCGCTGCGTTGTCCGGGGGGCGGCCGAGATCCTGGAGTACGGCGACGTGCTCGCCGCCAGCCGGGCGGTCTGAGCGGCGGCGCACCGTCTGCGGCCGCCCGGCTCGCGGTGCGCGGCAGGCCGTGTCTACTGCCCGCGGTTGGTGGCAATGAGCAGGTAATCGGTGAAAACGACCGGGCCGCCGACGAGTTCCGGGCCGTAGGCAGCTTCGAACTGCCGGACGGCGTCCGATCTGCCGTGCGCCTGATGCGCCGCCTCATCGGCGAACTCGAAGAGGTGCACGAAGCTGGTGGGATCGTCCTTCTGCTGCCATGCCGTGTACATCCTGCTGCCCGGCTCGTTCGCCGAGACGTACCCGACAAAGTCGACGATCGCGGCCTTGACCTTCTCCACCGCCGACGCCTTCACCTGATACTGGGCAGTCTGGTAAATGGGCACGACTTCCTCCTCTGGGCTAGTGCACCGGATGCCTGCGCGCCGCGTCCTGGCGCCGGATATCATTCAACACGAGTGTTGAATATCATGCCGCCGCAGTAAGGTCAACAACATGGTTGAAGATCAGGTCCTGGACCGGACCTACGCAGCGCTCGCCGACCCCACTCGCAGGGCGCTGCTCGTCGCCCTGCGCACCGGGGACGCCCGGATCACTGACCTCGCCGCGCCATTGGCGATGACGTTCGCCGGCGTATCCCGTCATGTCGGCGTCCTGGAGTCAGCGGGACTGGTGCAGCGGGCTGTCCGCGGCCGTGAGCACTGGCTGTCGATCCGCCCCGAAGGGCTTTCTGCCGCCGAAGGATGGATCAGCGAGCAGACCGCGTTCTGGTCGCGCCGGGCCGATGCGCTCGCCGCCCGGCTGGCGGGCCAGAAGAGCGCCCGTGACTGACGACCGGGCCCGGATCGCCATCGTGCGGCGCCTGCTGCCCGCGCCGCCAGAAGCCGTATACGACGAGTGGCTCGACCCCGGCGCGCTGGCGGACTGGATGTGCCCACGGCCTGCGCGGTGCCGCAACGTCGAGTCGGAGCCGCACGTGGGCGGCCGGCTCCGGATAGACATCGAAGACGGCGATGCTGAGTTCTATGTCAGCGGGCAGTACCTGGTCCTGGACCGGCCGAGCCGGCTGAGCTTCAGCTGGACCTGCTCGACCTGGCCAGATCCCACTGCCCGGAGCGTGGTGACCGTGCTCCTGGAAGCGCGCGGGAACGGACAGACGCTCATGACTATCGAGCATGCGCTGCTGCCGCCCGGTCTCGTCGATCAGCACGCGCGCGGCTGGCAGGCCATCGCTGGGCAACTCGCCGCCGCGCTGCCCACCCCCGCTACGGGCCGGCACCGGTAGTGCTCGCGGTGGAGGGACGCGCGATCTTGGTGACCGGTGCGGCCCGGGGTATCGGCCGGGCCATCGCCGAGCTGTTCGCGGAGCAGGGCGACCGGGTGGCTGTCCACTATGGCCAGTCAGCCGGCCTCGCCGCCGAGGTGCTGGCCGGGCTGCCCGGTAGCGGGCACGTGGCGGTGCAGGCCGACCTGGCCGACCCGGAGGCGGTGCGCCGGATGGTGGACCAGTCCGGTGCGGCACTGGGCGGCCTGGACGTGCTGGTCAACAACGCCGGGATCTTCACCCCGCACCCGATCACCGACGTGTCGTACGAGGAGTGGCAGGCAGCCTGGCAGGCCACGCTGGCCGTCAACCTGACCGGCGCCGCGAACGTGACCTGGTGCGCGGTACAGCACATGATCGCCGGAGGCGGCGGCCGGATCATCAACGTGTCCTCCCGCGGCGCCTTCCGCGGCGAGCCACGCCAGCCTGCCTACGGAGCCAGCAAGGCCGGGCTGAACGCGTTCGGCCAGTCGCTGGCGCGGGCGCTGGCCCCGCATGGCATCGCGGTCGCCACCGTGGCCCCGGGCTTCGTGGAGACGGACATGGCGGCCAGGGACCTCGCCGGGCCGTCAGGCGATCAGATCCGCGCGCAAAGCCCGTTCGGCCGGGTGGCTCGCGCCGAGGAGATCGCGGCGGCGGTGCTGTACCTCGCCTCGGCGCAGGCGGAGTGGGCCAGCGGCACCATCATCGATCTCAACGGCGCCTCATACCTGCGGCCGTAGCGGCGACGCCGCCCGGCGGTCACGGCGGGTCAGCGGCAGCTCTGCGCCGCCTGGGCGATGAGAGACGAGAACGTCCACGGGTTCTCCGGTGCGTTCGCGCCCCGGAGGGCGGCCGGCAGGCCGCGCGGGTAGCTGAAGGTCACCCGGGACCACAGCCAGCGAGCGGCGGACTGGGCCGGGCAGGCTTTCACCGGACGGCTGAACGTCACGGCCACCCGCACTCGGTGCTGGCCGCCGGCCGCGCAGTTAGGCACGCAATCCTCGATGTTCTCGGTGCCCGTGCCCGCCGCCCCGGTCCCGGTCCACCTGGTCCAGGTCATGTTGTAGAGGACCGTGGTGGCATCCCCGGACAGGACGCAGCCGGACGGGCAGGACGGCTTGTGCAGGGGCGTCCCGCTGACGCTCTGTCCTTCGGCGATGAAGGTGTCAGCCCCGGCCGGGCCGGCCGAGGCGGCCGTGAGCGCGGGTGTCGTGGCCGGTGCGGTGGCCGGCGCCGAGGAGGCGCCGCAGGCCGCGGCGAGCACCGCGGCGCAGCTGAACGCGGCTGCGGTGATCGCCCGCCGGATTATGCGCGCAGATGAGTTCATCGACGATCGTCCTTCTGCCCAGGTGGCCCGGTTGGCCGTGTGACAGCTATGACGCTGGCCGGGGCCCCGTGGTTGCCGGGCCAGCCCACAGGCCCCTGGGCAGCAGGGTGCCGGCCGGATCAGGCCGGCTTACCCGGCATCGTCCTTACCCGGCATCGTCCTTACCCGGCATCGTCCTTACTCGGCACCGTCCGCCTCGTCGGCATCCGGTGGGCGGGTGCGCAGCGGCGTCAATTGGTACAGGCTGTCTATGCTGAGCTGCTGCGCATCCGCGAGCACCGCGTCCTGCTGCGACTGTGCTTTCTCAGCGGTCTGCTTGGCGAGTTCTGACGCCAGGCCACCAAGCTGCCGCACGCCAGTGTCATCGACGAGCACATGACTCGTGGCCAGAATGGCAATGCCCTCGACCCGCCGCTTGGCCTGTCCCGGCATCGACAGGGCCGCCCCGACCTTCGCCGACTCAAAGGGGTCTGCTGGATGCGCAGTCAGCTTGTTGCGCTCCCCGATAACCCATTTGTGATATTTCATTACCTCGCCCTGGAGCGGCAGAGCCCGTATGTCCTCAGCCGTCAGCCCGAGCCGCTTGCCGTTGCCAAAGCACCGGGCGTAGGCCACCAGGGCGGCCGACCAGAGCGCCTGTGGCACGACCGCCTCTCGATCTCCTTCGGGCCGGGCCAGCTCGCTCAGCAGCCGCTTGCAGCATTCCATGACGAATTGAAGGTCCTGGATGATCGACGCCTGATCCGCGAGAATCCGCGCTGATGGCACGTCGAGAGCGACAGTCAGCATCGGCTTCTCTGACGATGCCGCGTTCGTCCCGCCCATAGATCCTCATTCCGGTTTTGCTGACTCCATGACTAGATGCGCTCAGATTCTCACACAGGGGCAGCGTGCCTCTGGTCTCACATAGGGACAAGTCCGCTGCTGCCGTGTGGTCAGCCCAGGGGCGCTCCGATGCGCTCGCGGACCTCCTGGACGGCCCAGTTGTTGCCGTCGGGGTCGCTGAAGAAGACGAACTTCCCGCCATCCCGGGAGTCCAGCGCCTGGATCTCCGAGACGTCGACGCCCCGCCCGGCCAGCTGGGCGCGGGCCGCGTCGATGTCATCGACGACCAGTTGCAGCCGTGCCCCCGACGCGAGATCGGCGTCCTTCGTGACCACCACCGGCCCGATGACGACCGAACACGCCGATCCGGGTGGTGTCATGTGCACCACCCGCAGGGCCGGCGTGGGCTGTACGTCAGCGTCGAGGTGGAATCCGAGCTTGTCGAGGTAGAAGCTCTTGGCCCGGTCTACGTCGGTGACCGGGACCACCACGACTTCCAGCTTCCAGTCCATGATGCCCGTCCTTTCGGTGGCCGCGCCACGGTGGCGCTCTCAGCCCTAGGACGGAGCTGTGCCGCCCGTCTCGACATTCTGTGGCCAGGAATGGGTGCGGAAGGTGGCGGCCAGCCGGGAGCGCAGGGCGCCGGTCGAGTAGCGGTCCCGCAGCAGCGACCACCCGGAGGTGGCCAGGCGTTCCCGCAGCGGGGCGTTCCTGGCCAGCTCACTGAGGGCCCCGGCGAAGGCATCGGCGTCCTCGCCCGGCAGGTAGTGGACCTCTGCGGTGAGGTCGAGGCCCTCTGCCCCTTTCACGGTGGAAACCACGGGCGCGCCGCACTGGAAGGCCTCAAGGATCTTGAACCGGGTGCCGCCGCCGAGGGTGAGCGGGACCGCCATGATGCTGCCATTGATGAGATCAGCGGTGGACTCGGGATCGGGGAGCACGGTCACCCCGTCCGGGAGCGGCCGCGCGCGCAGCGCCGGTGGCGGATCCGCGCCAGCGATGACGATCGGCACCTGGCAGCCGAGCGCTGTCAGGCGAGGTGCCACCTCATCGATCAGGAAGAGCGCCGCCAGCGTGTTCGGGTAATAGTCCAGCCGCCCGGTGAAGACGATACGGCTGGGTTTCGCGGCCGGCGGCGGGTCGGTGACCTGCACCGCGTTCGGCACCACCACGACTCTCTTCCCGCCCAGCCCGAACGTGGACATGGCCAGGGCGCGATCGCGCTCGCTGCAGGTCCACAGTTCGTCGGCTGCCCCGACAGCGGCAAGCTCGACGGCCCGCACCGCGGCTACATGACCCTCGGTGTGGGTCCACCGTTTCGCCGGGGAGCCATCCGGGAGGGCGGCCCTGATGTCATGGCTGAGCACGGATTCCACGTTATGGATGTCGAGGATGACCCGCAGGCGGCCGGATTCGGCGAACCGGACCGCGTACCGGTACGTGAACAGGTGGCTGCACACCACGACGCTCACCCGGTCCGCCACGAACTGGCGGATCAGCTGACTGGCGTAGTCCTCGCAGAACGCGCGGTCATGGTAATTCTTGACGGCGCAGCCGGCCGGGAGACCGCCGGTCACCGCGCACCTGGCGCGGCACCCTTGGTAGCGGTCGCAGCGCAGCTCGACAAGTTCGCAGGGGACCGCTGACGCCATCGCCGCGTGCAGCGCCGCCATGCGCATCTGCACGCCGCCCCGTCCCGTCCCCGTGCTGGCCGGGATCACCAGCGCGGTGCGCGCGCCCATCACCTGCCCCCAGCGGAGGGCCAGCCGAGGAGGGGCTGGCCGAGGAGGGGCTGGCCCGACGCGTCAGCGCAAAGCGCACCGTGGCCGGAGACCAGGCTGGCCCGGCAGGGCTTCAGCATCCCGTCCAGGGTAATCGGCCCGCCCCCGGGGACTCCAGGTCCCGGTAGCCCACTCCCCGCATCCTGCGCGCCCAGCCCGTCTCGCCTGGCGCGCAGGCGTCAGCGACGCCGCCGGCACCCCCTGCGGTAGTGAAAGTTTCGGCGGCCAGATGGTCACGTCTCCGCGCGGGCCACCAGCGCGCCGACCGCCTGGGCGGCGGCCGGCCTATGGCCGGGTGGCTGGGCGCTGCGGGGGAATCGCCGCGATGATGCAACCGGGCCCGGTTGCGGGGCGTCTGACCGGCATGAGGAAGGCTCTGGGGATGGCCGCTGGTGTGGTCGCGGCCGCGCTCGTGGCGGCCGGATGCGGGTCCGCGCCAGCGCCGCGTCTGCCGTCCCGGGTGGTCATCAGCCGCGGCGTGGCGGCCCATGAGCCCGCCGCGAACCCGCGCCCCTATGGCGCGGCCGACACGGCGTTCGGGCTCGACGTGCTGGGTGCGTGGTGCACCGCGGGTCCGCGGGACAACGTGGTGCTCTCGCCGGCCAGCCTGGCCACCGGGCTGGGCATGGCTTACCTGGGGGCGCGCGGCGGCACCGCGCGGGCCATGGCCCGCGCGCTGCACCTGCCGGTGGCGGGCGGGCAGGCGCTCGAAGCCGGGCTGCAGGCCCGGTCGGCGGGGCTGCGCGGCCTCGGTGGCCCCGGTGTCACGCTGGCCGACAGTAACCAGGTGTGGGCCGACCCGTCGCTTCCGGCCCAGCGCGGCTACCTGAACGCGGTCGCCACGGGTTACGGCGCCGGGGTGCGGCAGGTGCCGTTGCTCAGCCGCCCGGATCAGGCCGCCCAGCAGATCAATCACGCTGTCAAGGCGGCGACCCGGGGCCAGATCCCGCAGTTGCTGAGCCCCGGCTCGCTGCGGAGCATCGGCTGGGTGCTCAGCAACGCGTTGTACCTGCATGCCGCCTGGGCCACGCCGTTCCCGGCCAGCCAGACCAGCCCCGGCCCGTTCGCCGCGGCGGGCGGCCGGCTGGTCACCGCGAGCTACCTGCACGGGGGTGCATACCGCACGGCCCGCGAAGGCGGCTGGACCGCGGTCTGGCTGCCCTACCGCGGCGGCAAGCTCGCGATGGTCGCGCTGCTACCGCCGGCCGCCGGGGCGGGCGGCTGCGCGATGCCAGCCGCGGCGGCGCTGGACTCGATCACCGCCCGGCTGGCGGCAGGCGGCACCGCCAGCCAGCCGGGCGGCACCAGCACGGCTGCTGTCGCGCTGCCCAAGGTGAGCCTCAGCTCCCGGGCCAGCATGCAGGACCTGCTGACCGGCCTGGGCATGGGTGTGGCGTTCAGTGGCTCCGCAGACTTCACCGGGCTGTCACCGAAGGCGTGCTGCATCGGCCTGGTCGAGCACGCGGCCACGTTGCGGGTCGCCGAGAAGGGCACGGTGGCCAGTGCCGCGACCGCGGTCGGCATGGCACCGACCGCGGTCCGGGTGCAGCCCGCCCAGATCGTGTTCGACCGTCCCTACCTGCTGCTGGTCACCAGCATCGCGACCGGGGAGCCGCTGTTCCTGGCCCGGGTGGCCAACCCGGCCGCCTCGTGACCAACGGGCAGTCCCGCGCCCGGCTTCATCCGGCCCAGCCGTCCGTCCTGATCAAGCCCCGGTGAGCAGCTGGCGGTTGCGCCGCAGCAGGTCGCGCTCGGCCGCGTTCCCGGTGCGGGCGATCGCCATGTCGTACGCCTGCGCCGCCTCCGCGGTGCGGCCGAGCCGCCGGAGCAGGTCGGCGCGGATGGCGTGGAACAGGTGGTAGTTACCGAGATCGAGGCCGTCCACGAGGGTGAGCGCCGCATCCGGTCCCTGCACCTCGGCCACCGCGACCGCGCGATTGAGGGCCACGACCGGGCTCGGGGCGCAGGACATGAGCTGGTTGTAGAGCTGCAGGATCTGCCGCCAGTCGGTGGCGCTCGCGGTCGGCGCGTCGCTGTGCACGGCGTTGATCGCCGCCTGGATCTGGTAGGGGCCCGGCTCGCCGCGCTGCAGGCACTGCCGGACGATGGCCTGGCCTTCGGCGATAAGGCCGCGATCCCACCGGTCACGGTCCTGATCAGCCAGCAGCACGAGGTCGCCGTCGCCGGTGCTGCGGGCCGCCCGGCGTGACTCGGTGAGCAGCATCAGCGCGAGAAGCCCCATGACCTCCGGCTCGCCGGGCATCAGCTCGGCCAGCAGCCGCCCGAGGCGGATCGCCTCGGTGCAGAGATCCTCGCGGATGAGCCGGCCGCCCGAACTCGCCGTGTAGCCCTCGTTGAAGATCAGGTAGATGACAGCCAGCACGGCCCGCAGGCGGCCCGGCAGCTCAGCCTCCCCCGGCACCTGGTAGGGGATCTTGGCGTCACGGATCTTGCCCTTGGCCCGGACCAGCCGCTGGGCCATCGTCGCCTCGGGGACCAGGAAGGCGCGCGCTATCTCCGCGGTGCTGAGCCCGCCCAGCAGCCGGAGGGTGAGCGCGACCTGGACGCCCGCGGCCAGCGCCGGATGACAGCAGGTGAAGATCAGCCGGAGCCGGTCGTCGCGCACCGCGGCCTCCTCGGCCGGCCCCGAACCGGCCAGCAGCAACACGGCCTGCGTGTGCCGGTCCGCACGGGACGCCTCGCGGCGGAGGCGGTCGATCGCCCGGTGGCGGGCGGTGGTGATGATCCACCCGGCCGGGCTGGGCGGCAGCCCGGCGGACGGCCACCGCTGCACCGCCACGGTGAACGCGTCCTGGACCGCCTCTTCGGCGATGTCGATATCACCGAAGACGCGGGCCAGGACGGCGAGGGCACGGCCGTACTCCTCGCGGAACACGCGTTCGATCTCTGAGGCGAGCAGGGCCGGCACGCGAGCTGTCAGTCCCCGGCTGCGTCCTGGAACGGCCGCACCTCTATCGGCAGGGTGGTCGCCCCGGCGAGCCTGCCGCCCCAGTCAAGCGCCGCGTCGAGATCGGGCGCCGTGATGATGGTGAACCCGCCGATGTGCTCTTTCCCCTCGGCGAACGGGCCGTCGCTGATCAGCACGCCGCCGTCGTGCGGCCGCAGCACGGTGGCCGTGCCCGGCTGGTGCAGCCCGCCGGAGAAGACCCACACGCCCGCGGCCTTCATCTCCCGGTTCAGGGCCTCGACATCCTGCATGATCCGGCGCAGATCGGCTGACGGGGGCGCAGGCCCGTCCGGCTGGTACACGCTGAGCAGGTACCGCGTCATCGTGACGTTCCTCCCTGATGTCGCTGTCGGCACCACCCTAGGAGTCCTGTCCCGCGGCCAGCTCGGCCGGCTGGCCGCGGGCGCCTGCACCGCGCCATCGAGCGTCAGGCTGGTGTTCACACTGGCTCTGCTCATCTGGATCCGTCCTCAGGTCGCTGCGGATTCTCACCCCCTACACGAACGGGGGGCGGCCAGATCGACATGGGCACCGCGGTGAGCACGACAGTTACGATGTCGAGGCTGGCCCGCCCGGCGCCTGACCTGGAGGGTGATCCGAATGACCGTGCTCGACCTGTTTCAGCTCGATGGCAAAGTCGCGGTGGTAACCGGCGCCTCGTCCGGGCTCGGCGTGGCGGCGGCCCGCGCGCTCGCCGAGGCGGGCGCCGACGTCGCGCTCGGTGCCCGCCGGGCCGGCCGGCTGGCCGATACCGCCAAGCTGGTCGAAGCCGCCGGGCGGCGCGCGCTCGCCGTGCCGACCGACGTGAGCCGCCCGGAGGACTGCCAGCGGCTCATCGATCAGGCCGTCGAGACGTTCGGGCGGGTGGACATCCTCGTCAACAACGCGGGTGTGGGCACCGCTGTCCCCGCGTCCCGGGAGACCCCGGAGCAGTTCCGCGCTGTTCTCGAGGTCAACCTCGAAGGCTGCTACTGGATGGCGCAGGCCGCCGGGCGGGTCATGCCACGCGGCTCATCGATCATCAACGTGTCGAGCGTGCTCGGCATCGTCACCGCCGGGCTGCCCCAGGCGGCGTACGCCGCCTCCAAGGCCGGCCTGCTGGGGCTTACCCGCGACCTCGCGGCCCAGTGGACCTCGCGCAAGGGCATCCGGGTCAATGCCGTGGCACCCGGATTCTTCCCGTCCGAGATGACCGAGGCCTATCAGCCTGGCTATCTGGACCGGATGGCCGGCTTCATCCCGGCCGGGCGGCCGGGCGAGGCGGCCGAATTCGCCGCCGTGATCGTCTTCCTCGCGTCAGCCGCGTCGAGCTACGTCACCGGTGTCACGCTGCCGGTCGATGGCGGCCTCAGCATCGCGTGACCGCGCGGGCGGGCGAAGCGGCGGGCGGGCGAAGCGGCGGCCCGGGCGAACCG